>DATAOU010000237.1:0-6289 GCA_036265575.1 Pyrinomonadaceae bacterium | reverse complement strand
TAATTTTAGGGTTTTTCTGAACCTCTTAAGGTTTCTTTTTGTCGCCGCCCCTGTTTCCCTGGTTGTTGTTGCTGTTGCTTGGCGGAGGCCTTTCCCCTTTAGGTTGGACGACTACTTTGTTTTCGTCTTTGGGTGGGCGTTTGTCACCATTCTTTTGAGCAAACGCACTTCCGCCGCCCGCGAGCATCAACCCGCCAATCACCAGCGCCAGGAATTTTTGTCTTAAGTCGAACATCTTTTTTCCGTCCTCCTCATGCATTTCTAAAGCGCGCATGGGAGGGAGAAGAGACGCGCCGCCTGTCATCGAGCAAGAACGGTGCCAGAAAATCAAATCAACAAGATCCTATAAGAGCAGATGTTCTGCAACCCTTTTACGCACCGTATCGCACTGTGTCGCACCTTATCGTGCAAGCAATTCCCTGGGTTTTAGCCTGTTTTCCCGGCTAGCGACGCAGCGTCATGCTGAGTGTGCCGACGTTACCACTGCTGTCAAAAGCCCTCAAGCTGACTGTATGTTCGCCGTGAGCCAGCGCCGAAAGAGGCGCCGTGTAGCGCTCGTGCCCGCTGTCTGCGATGCCATCATCCGGGAACAAGGGAATCCACGGGCCACCGTCAACGCTGAAGTCCGCCCGCTTGATTTTGCCGGTGGCGTCGTCGACGTCAAAACTGATCGCTGGGCCGCTGGCTCCTGTACCCGCTGCCACTCGCACCACCGGAGGCGTGTTATCAATGTCCACAGGATCGCTCAAACGCTCGCCAGTTAATGCTTCGCCCGCCGCATTCTCAGGCGCGTCCGAAGCGGTGATCTTAATGATGTAGCGACCGTCAGCTAGTGTTGCTCCATCAATCGTATAAAAGTTGTCGCGCAAGTTATCTTTCAGTAGTCTAAAGGTCGTATCGTTTAGCGCGCGGTAATAAATCGCATATTCAAGCGTGTCGCCGTTTCTGTCTTCAGCCTGCCATTGAAACGAGCGCGCGCCACGTTGAAAGATGCGTCGCGGCGGCACCTGAGCCACAGCCCCGAACAGAGATGGATCGAGCCCGGACGATTCGATGTTTGGATCGACCTGAATCTGAGCTCCCGGTTGCAAGCCAATGCCGAATGGCAAAGAAGTAATCGACAAAACCTCAGGAGCAACATTTCTCGGCAAGTAAGCCATCGTCGCATCTTCCATCCAGGCGGCAGGGCCGGCGCCGCCGTGAAGCGTAGCCCGCCACTGAATGAAACGGGCGCGCGGACTGGTCACTTGAGTACCGTCGGCGTTGCGATACGCAGGACTCCATTCGCTCCAGGTTGTGTCCGGCCGCTCGCCATTACCGCTGCGCGTTTGTAGTTCCACATTTCCTGCACCACGCCACCAGATGCGGCCCCAGGTCGCGGTTAGTTTTGCATCGCGCACCGATGATTCATAGCTGCCTTCGGCGACGGTTTCCCGGCCGAAGCGAAACAGTTTTCCCTGATTGCTGGAAGCCGCATAGATCTGCCCGCCGCGCGTCAGGAACGACGATATTTGACCTTCAGTTGATTGCAGTAGAAGAGTGTCGCGACCGTCATTTGTAACCGAATAGATTCGTCCTTTGTCGGCCGTGCCAATCAAAACACTTCCCGGCTCAAGCGCGGGCACAATCGCAAAAGCAGTGACCGTGGTTGAACTCCACACAATGTCAGTGGCGCCATCGGGCAAGATGCGAAACACCACGCTGCGCGCATTTGTCAGGTCTGTTCGGCTGCGCGCCGTCGCTGTCGCTGCCTGAATAGGATTGCCGCTTTCATCAATGGCGGTAATGGTGACGGACGTCGCGGGAGTGCCACCGGCGTCGGCGGTTTGCGGAACGGCCACGGTCGTCGATTGTTGACGGCTGGCGGCAGCACTGTCGCTAAGCGCCAGCGCATATATCGACCCATCAGCCGCCGGGGCCAATGAATGAATCTCGCGCAACGGCGCGTCGAACAGGGCAAACGCCTTGCCCTCGGGAGATATTCGCAAAACCAGCCCGCCCGGATCAGTTCCGGCAATCAAATCTCCCTGCGCAGTCACGGCCAGCGACATCACATGAGTTTGATTAGTTGATAACAAGAGCGACGATTCCGGTTTCGCGCCGGCAGCGCGCACTCGATAGAGTTTGCCGCTGTCTCCGGTGCCGACGGCGAGCGAGCCGTCCTTCAGGATCGCCAGCGACCAGATGTACTTGTCGCCGGGATCAAAAAAGACTTCTGCGTGCCCATCGGCAGTAATGCGATAGACCTTGCCATCCGGAGAACTGCCGGCATAAAGAGAGCCATCCCGCGCGACAGCCAGGGCCGTGATGTCGAGCTCGGCTGCGTCATACAACAACGCACCCTTACCGTCCGCTCCAACGCGAAAAACTTTTCCATCATGGCCGGTGCCAAGATAGACGTTTCCCTGCCCATCGATCGCGGTGGACCACACAAACGCCTGGTCGCTGTTAAATATCTCCGCGACGTTGGGCGCCAGCGTCAGGACGCCTGTGTCGCTGATCGATATCCCTCGGGCATCGCCTTTGAGCAGTTCAGCGCGGCTGCCCGTTTGCCAAATCACAGGCTGACCGGCGTAACTCGACGGCGCCGCCACGATAACGAGGAGCATTAGCATCAGGGCTGCCGAATAGTTTTTTAGGTTTGCTGTCAACATATATACGTTTTCTAGTTTCCAATGTATTTTGCGTAAAGCGAACGTGCAACCTGTACTTCGCTCGTGCCGCTGATGATCGATCGCGCGTCCTGAAACACGGTCATTTCATATTCGCCGGTGCGAAAGCGCAACAGGTAGTCATTGAACTTCACTTCGCCCGTGGCCTTGAGCCGCGCGGCAAGCTGGCCAAAATCAAGCCTCGTAGTGTGCGCCGGTGAAATCTGAACTGCATTCCGTCCGCACAGCACAGCCGAAAAATCGCCGGCCGACGCTTCAAGCGTTTCAAATCGCGCAAGCGAACAAGTAACACACTCCGGCGACGGCGGACCCGGATTGATCTTACGCCATTCGTTTCGCCAAACATCAAACTGCATCAACGAGCGGTGCAGACTTTCGCTTTGGCCGGTCAACAATTTCAGCGCTTCCGCGACCTGGACGGCGGCGACGATACTGATAATCGGCATAATGACGCCGGCCGTATCGCAGGTCGGCGCGCTGGCAGCAGGCGGCGCTTCCTCAAACACACATCGCAGGCAGGCAGTTTGATGCGGCCGGATGGTCATGGTCACGCCATAGGATCCCACCGCAGCTCCATAAATCCAGTCGATGTTGTGTTTGACGCAGGCGTCATTAAGCAAATAGCGCGTGGCGAAATTATCTGTGCCGTCAAGCACCAGGTCGCAGTTCTCGATCAATCTTTCAACGTTTGACTTGCTGACGTCGGCAATCTCCGGTTCAACCGTAATGCCGGCGGCGAACTCGCGAATGTGATCAGCGGCGGCGATTGCTTTGGGCGTTCTTTCCTGGGCGTCTCGCTCGGTGAACATTGTCTGCCGCTGCAAATTCGAAGCCTCAACAAAGTCACGATCGACGATTCTTAAGCTTCCCACACCGGCCCGCGCCAGACTTTCCGCTTGCGCCGAACCCAGCGCACCACAGCCGACGATCAGGACGCGCGACCGCAGCAAGCGCGCCTGGCCTTCCTCACCGATGCCGCTGAATAAGATTTGCCGGCTATAGCGTTCGTTCATAAGAGCGAGATCAGGTGTCAGGCGTTTGCACGCTGCAACGCTTCGACTGCCGCCGTTTTCATAATTTCCATGCTCGGGTTGGCGCCGGTCCAGAGTTGGAACTGGTGGGCAGCTTGCTCCAGAAGCATTGGCAAGCCATCAAGCGTGTCACAGCCGGCCGCCTGCGCCTCGCGCAGAAATTGCGTCACACGAGGATTGTAAACTAAGTCGTAAGCCAGACGCGCACCGCGAAGCTGCTGCGCAATAGCGGGCGTCTCAAGTTGCCCTAAATCTTTTGTGCCGAGTGGCGTTGCGTTGACCACTAGATCAAAAGCTGCAAAGGATGCGCCGGGCAGTTCGCTGTATGAAGCTGAGAAACGGTCAGCAAGCTGCTTCGCCTTTAGTTGGTCGCGCGCGAAAACAGTAACCGTTGCGCCCTCCTGGTTCAGGCCGTAGAGAGCCGCGCTGGCAGCGCCACCAGCTCCAATGACCGCGACGCGTGAATTCTGTAGCGGACCAAATCTATTCTTCAGTGGGCCAATAAACGCGGCGGCGTCAGTGTTGTAACCGCACAAGCGAGCGTCTTCAACGACGACAGTGTTGACTGCGCCTATTTCCTGCGCGCTCGGTTCAATCCAATCAAGCTCAGCCAGCACGTTGCTTTTATGAGGCGCGGTAATACTTAAACCTCGTAGACGCCAATCAATCTCGCGCGTGCGCGGGTGCACCATTAGGCTAAAGAAAGACCGGAGATCATGAACTTCAAAAGGAATGTAAACAGCGTCGATTCCAAGACTCGGGAAGGCGGCGTTATGGATCTGTGGCGAGATTGAATATGAGACGGTGCTTCCTACTAAACCAGTGATTGCGGTTTCGCGAGTTATTCTTTCGACGCGATAGATGCCGTTAAGTTTGTCGATACTAATCTGGCCCGCTGCGGTAGCGCGTTCCTCTCCCAGTGAACCGTAGGTCAGGAAAGCGCCGCGCGCTGGGCCCAGAATGCGCGTTGCCACACCGGCTTCACCCATTCCGATAGCAATAATTTCGCGCCCCTCCCGCTTAGCCTGCTCAACGAGATCAAAGATCGGCAAACACTGAACCGCATCATCGACGCGCACTGCAACTTTCAACACGCGCGCGGGTGTCGCAGCCAGCCTTGAGAATATCCCGCCGAGGTCCCGCGGAAACTTGTCCTGGTTGTGATACGAACAAATGACCCGCGACCAATCGACTGTAACTTCTTCCCGGGCAAGTCGCTCCGCAATATCAAGCTCCAGGTCGACTAGCGTCGCAGGTAATTTCAAACCCTGATCGCGCCAAAATTGGAAACGCGTTTCAAACTCCGCGTCAGATCTGCCGCCTTCTTCGGCCGCGCGGTAAGTGAGGATCGTTGGTCGCTTACAAGTCGCGAGAAGTGGCTGCAGCGTTTCCAGATTCTGCAGCGATGTGGCCGCAAGACAATCGAGTCGAATTTCGATTAGACAGTCATGTTCAGCAGCGTCGCGCATCGCGCTGCTAACGCCTGGCCAGTCGTTTTCGCAAATTGAGATACAAACAGTCGACATCGTTGATTGCACAGTCACGACAAACTTCCGTTTGTCGAACACGGGCGACAGTAAAGCTCGTCGGACAGGAAAAGCGTCAACAAAAACTTAAGGCGATGCCGTCACCTTCTCTAATTGACGGCATCGCCCAGTTAAAAACAGTTCAAACAAATCTATTTGGAAGCATCGCCTGCGGCATCGAGGTGCTTTGTCGGAGCCTCGGCGCCCAGGTGTCGCGTAGTTCCTTCGGTAACGCTTGGCGGCGGCGCCATAAGCTCTCCAGTGTTGCGCGCTGGAAAAGTTTCAACGCGTGCTGACGGCATCGCAGTCTGATTAAAACTGCTGCCGCCAATTGCTTGTTTTCCACGTTCCCGTACGCGAATGTACTGCGCGATGCCGCTGCCCATCATTGAAAACGCTGGAATCATCATCCAGAACCACCAACCTCGGCCCATCGGCGAAAACGAAAGCGCGATCGAAACAAGCAAAAAAGCGAGCCCCATAAATGCGCTCTTGAACGCGCGGTCCAACGTCACTTCGCGGCCGTACTTTTTGCGAATGCGACTGCCAAAATCGAATTCATCACCTTGCGTCTGCGGTAACTGGCCGGACAGTGCCTGCGGAATCAGGCTAAGATTCGCGCCACACGAACGGCAATAGCGCGCGCCTTCGAGGTTTTGGGCGGCACATTTAGGACAAAACATTCTGGCCTCCGATCATTAGTGGCATAGACCCTAGTCTGTGCTGGTTTGGAGTGCGCTGGCCTGGCAACGCTTTGGCCCGACTGCCGTTTGATTTGCTCGCGATAGTTGAATGCTGCCCGACGCCGGCCAAAGCGGCGCCGGGCCGCCGCACTCCAAGGAGTCGCGTTTCGTTAACGCTCAGTTTCCTTGAATCTGATCGCGCCTCGCAGCTGAAGGCCATCGTTAAGCGGCTCCTTTTGACGTGAGTACTCTCTTGAACATCGCTAGAAGAGTGTTGGTCCTTTGTGCATTCATAATGCTGACTTCGACCTTAACTTGCGCCCAAAACGCAATGAAGACGGAAGACCAATTTCTGTATAACGAAGCTCTGCGCGGCT
>DATAOU010000236.1:0-4058 GCA_036265575.1 Pyrinomonadaceae bacterium | reverse complement strand
CCCGTGGATCCTATTCAGCAGTTGAACCTAAGCGCCGAACAGCGCGAAAAAATCCGGTCCATCCGCGAACAAACGAAGACTGAGCGCGCTGCCAGCAACCAACGACTTCGCGAGACCGATCAAGCGCTGGAAGCCGCGCTCGATGCCGACAATCCGGACGAAGCGGTGATCGAGCAAAGAGTGCGCGACGTGGCTGCGGCACAGTCTGCTCAGATGCGATTGAGAATTCTTACCGAAGTTAGAATCCGCCGCGTTCTCACCCTGGAACAGTTGGGGATTCTGCGGACGCTGCGCCAGCAAGCTCGTGAAGCCAGACGAAACCAGGCACTGGAGAATTCGAATGGGCGACGCCAGCAAGAAAACGGCGCCCGCATTCAGAATCAGCGCAACGGCATTGCGCCACTTTTTCCCCGGCGAGCCCTCCAACGCAGACAGCGACCGTAAGCTTCGCTGCTCGGTCGCTTTTGATCGATCCCGTGGGTTCTTCGTATAAAGTCTAACCACTCCAATAACTTCCGCTTGACGCTTTGCGCAAATATTGCGCATGATAAGCCGCTAGTTCAATCTGCCAATCGCCAAAACAAGCAGGAATGCTTTGAGGAGCAGGCCCCGGGTAGCTAAGTCTGCGGCTATCGCGAGGGCAGCCGAGTCAAGAAACAATGGGACGTTCCTGACCGCACGGCACCGTATCAGCCCTAATGAATTTCGTCACGCGCTCTGTCTTCGAGCTGCAAGAGACCACCTTGATAGCCACCCGTGCTATCGCTGGTCTTTTCAAACGTCCCCGTTACATTTCCGAAGCCATCACCCAGATGGATGTAATCGGCGTGGGCTCGCTGACAATAATCCTGCTGACAGGCTTTTTCACCGGTGGCGTGCTGACGCTACAAACTTTTCCCACGCTACAATTCTACGGCGCGCAATCACAAACCGGGCGACTGGTAGCCATCTCGTTAGTGCGTGAACTGGGGCCTGTTCTCTGCGCCTTAATGGTGACGGGACGCGTCGGTTCGGCAATCGCTGCCGAGCTGGGCTCAATGACAGTGTCGCAACAGATCGATGCGATGCGCGCGCTGGGCACTGATCCGATCAAGAAGCTGGTAGCGCCGCGGCTGCTTGCGCTGGTGGTAACTCTACCGCTGCTGACCGTCGTTGCCGACGTAGTTGGGATTGGCGGGGGTGGAATCGCCGCCACCACGTTGTACGGACTTTCAATAAACGAGTTCGTTACTTCAGTTCGAGACGGCATAAGTTCAAGTGATATTATTGGCGGCGTCATCAAGCCGATTTGCTTTGCGCTAATTATTAGTTCGATTGCTTGTTACAAAGGTCTGAGCACCGACGGCGGTACGGTAGGCGTAGGGCGCGCCACTACGCGAGCCGTGGTAACGGCATCGATCGTCGTCATCATCACCGACTTCTTTCTCGCGCGCGCGCTGCAGTACATTCTGGGGACGCCCAACGGGGGCTGATGCAATCATGATTTCATCCGAACAGATTCATTCCAGTCAACCACCGCAGGGACAGGTGAGCAAGAATGCGGCCGGCTCGACTTTTGCCGAAGTTGACGACGCTCATCGCATCGTTCCGGCGATTGAATTTCAGAATGTGCTGCTCGCCTTTGATGACCGAGTAGTGTTGAATCACCTCAGCTTCAAAGTATTGAAGGGCGAGACCAAGATCATCCTGGGCGGATCGGGCGGCGGAAAGTCTACGATTATCAAGCTTGTGCTGGGCCTGCTAAAACCAGACGAAGGACGGATTCTGGTCGATGGCGAGGACATCACCGATTACAACGAACGCCAGATGATGAGCGTGCGCAAAAAAATCGGCATGGTATTCCAGGAAGGTGCGCTGTTTGATTCCCTTTCGGTTTATGACAACGTCGCTTACCGGCTTCATGAGCAGGGTCTGACCGAAGAAGAAGTGGAACCGGAAGTGCGACGCATGCTTCGGTTCGTGAATCTCGAAGACGCGATCGACAAGATGCCCTCCGAACTCTCGGGCGGTATGCGTCGCCGCGTAGGTATCGCGCGCGCGTTGATCGGCGATCCCAAAATTGTGCTCTTCGACGAGCCTACAGCAGGCCTCGATCCGCCCACGGCGCGCACCATTTGTGAACTGGCCATGAAACTGCGGGACCTCGAAGACGTGTCGTCAATCTTCGTGACGCATGAAATGAACAACCTGGACTATCTCTGTTCCGAGTACGCGGTTGTGAATGAAGAGGGCCAGGTGGTGTTTGAGGTTGAAGGCGAAAGGCTCTGCCTGACCAACAGCAAAGTGATGATGATGCGGGACGGCAATGTCATTTTCAGCGGCACTGATGAGCGCCTGCGCAAGGCGGAAGATCCGTACATTAAGAAGTTTCTCCGGGGACATTAAGAAAGGACGAGGAAGGAAGGATAAAGCTGGAAGGACAGTAGTGCGCCGCCATAAACCGGGCGGTTCATGCTTCTGCTTCATCGTTCATCCTTGAAAAAGCGCTATGCCAAGATCAACCAAACAAGTCAGCTTGAACCAACTGCGCGTCGGCATTTTCGTGTTGGTTTCGATCGTGATCCTGATTTTTCTGATCCTGAACGCATCAGGCGACATAAATCCTTTTACCAAGAAGCTGCACTTGAAGGCGCAGTTCACAGATGCCAACGGTCTGCGCGAGGGATCGGAAGTGCGGCTCGCCGGCGTGCGCGTTGGCAAAGTCGACAAGATTACGTTGCTACCGCCGTCAACCGAACCAACCGCCAAACGCGTCGAAGCCTTGATGACTATCGACTCTACTATTGATGGCCGGCCGGCAACGGAACGCATCCGTCAGGATTCAACGGCGCAACAGGGATCGCCCAGCCTGCTTGGTAACGAGATGTTAATTAATATCAGCCCCGGTACGGCGTTGGGCCAGCCCGTGAAGGACTATGCCATCCTGCCCTCTTCAAGTTCGAATACAGTTAACGACTTCGCCACTTCGGGAACCGATCTGGCGCAGCGGCTGAGTAAACTTTCCGATCAAATAAGTTTGATTGTGAAGGATGTCCAGGAAGGCAAAGGTACGGTTGGCCGTTTGTTCAGCGATGAGGCGCTCTACAACAATCTCAATGCCACAGTGCGCGAAACTGAAGATGTAATGCGGGAGATACGTTCCGGTAATGGTTCAGCCGGTCGGTTCGTTAACGACCCGGCGCTCTACAACAACGCTAACGAGATTGCCGTGCAGTTGCGACAAATCGCTGTTGACTTGCGCGCCGGTCGCGGCAGCGCCGGAAAGCTGCTAACCAGCGACGAGCTTTACAACCGTATCAATCGTACGGCTGATCGCCTGGATCGCTCAGTCGATCAGGTTAACTCGATGATTACGGAAATTAATGCCGGACACGGGACGTTGGGCAGACTGATCAAGGACGAGCAAATCTATAACGACGCGCGGGCCGCAATCGCCCGCTTTAACACCACTGCGGAGCGCATCGATAA
Organism: Pyrinomonadaceae bacterium; assembly: GCA_036265575.1. GTDB lineage: Bacteria > Acidobacteriota > Blastocatellia > Pyrinomonadales > Pyrinomonadaceae > PSRF01. The sequence goes on along the minus strand of DATAOU010000236.1, from coordinate 590 downwards.
CGTTGTAGCCGGCGCGCAAAGAGGTGAGGGCACGTTCGGTAAACTGCTCACCGACGACGCGCTTTATTCAAACGTCAATCAGCTTTCTTCCGAAGGCGTGAAGATGATTTACGACTTCCGGCAGAACCCAAAGAAGTATCTCACCATCAAGTTCCAGTTGTTCTAGAACGGGCTCTCATCAGCCGATGGTCCATAAATCGACGGTACGGGAATATCGTTCAGCCGCAGGTAAACGCCGAGTTGCGCGCGATGATGAATCATATGATTCAACACGAAGTTGCGCAGCACTGCGATTTTCGGCATCGTCATAATCGCGTTTCCATTCGACTGTAACGTCCAGGGCTTAAACAACTCCTCGTCCGCTGCCAATTCAATCGCGGCCCGCGTCGCTGCTACATTCTGATCAAAGGTTGCCAGCACCTCCTGAGTCGAATGCATCTCCGGAGTTTTCATTTGCTTGCCTTCGGGCGCCACATCAAACGAGTCTGAACTCAGGGTCAGACTTCCCCAACTCGGAAGATTTGCCAGATGCCCCGCCAACGCTCCCATGGGGAACGATTTGTCGTGCGGCTTCCAGGTGAATTTTTCGT
>DATAOU010000235.1:0-12558 GCA_036265575.1 Pyrinomonadaceae bacterium | reverse complement strand
TTGGTGCCCGCACAAAGGCGCGCCTTTGTCGGAAGGGATTCTTTGCGATCGGGTGATCGAATGTGATTGGCACGGCTGGCAGTTTGATTTGCGCAGTGGGGAGTGTCTTACCGTGCGGGAGAAGATTCAGACTTACGATGTAATTGTTGAGGAGGGGCTCGTGAAGATCCTCATCTAGCGGGGGCAGAAGATTTGTCATTCATCATTTGACACCTCTCATTTGGCCATTGTAACCGGGAAATCCTCTGGCCGGATTGCCTGGCTGTTAGGTTGTGAGTGGAAAATTAATTCGCACTCAAAGGCATGCTTGAAATGGAAAATGAGAGATGTCAAATGATAAATGACAAATCTGCCTACTCTTTCAACCAAGGTTACGAAGAACCGGCTTACGCATCACCATCATTCCCAATAGCTTCCACCGGACAACACAGCACCGCTTCTTCACACAGCGATTTTTCTTCTTCTGACTCTGGTTGCTTGTAGACGAACGAGTAGTTGTTCTTATCGGAACGCATAAAATTTGCCGGCGCCGTATCGCGACACACATCACAGTCGATGCAGGTCGAGTCTACGTAATACTCGCCGCCAACATTTTCCTGCACGCGATCGTTTTTGTCAGGCATAAAGCAGAGGTCAGAAGTCAGAGGTCAGAGGTCAGAAGTCAGAAGTCAGAAGTCAGAAGTCAGAAGTCAGAAGTCAGAAGTCAGAAGTCAGAAGTCAGAAGTCAGAAAGATGAACCGTTTGCGCCTGATGCGCAAGAGTTTTCTTTATCTATTTAGCCTAGACACCCTACGTTCTGACCACTGCCTTCTGACCTCTGACCTCCGACCTCCGACCTCCGACCTCCGACCTCTGTCCTCCGACCTCTGCTCTTCAGTCCTCAAGCACAGACAAGATATTCCCCGCCGGATCTTTGAACCAGGCGATCTTGGGGCCGGCGTCGCCACGATGAATTCCCTTCACATCTGTCTTGATATCGGCATTGTCGTACTTTTCGAAACGCACACCGCGTTTTGTTAATTCATCCACGGCCGCGTCAATATTCTCAACCGGAAAATTTAGAATGGTAAATGTCGCCGGTGTGTGGTTCGGTTTAGGATAAACCAGGATTACTGTCCCGCCCGCGATGTTGAGTTGCAACAATCCCATGGGAGCGTCTGCTACATCCAGCCCCAGCGTTTGTCCATAGAACTCTTTCGCTTTTTTCAAATCATTAACTGAGAACCCGGAAAACGCTTTCGTATTCTTAAACATGCGATTCCTCCCTAAGGGTTTACACCCCTTAAATAATTCCAAACAAAATGCAAAAGGGCACGGTCCCGGCCGTGCCCCGTCGTTATCATGATTTTCAGCAAAGCCCCACTCTGCGCGAGGGACTGTTTTCGACTGCCTCCCAAGCCAGGTTACGGCTTGTTGCTTACAGGTGCCGCATTAGGCCTTTGGCTAATGCCGCGATTCAGCATCATCTTCACTTCCACGCGCCGGTTCTGCGCGCGACCTGCCGCTGTTGTGTTGTCGGCCACCGCTTCTGTTTTGCCGTAACCCATTGGCGTCGTAAAGCGGCGCAGCGGAATCTTATGATTGACGGCCAGATACTGGACCACCGCATCCGCACGCTCGCGGCTTAACCTGAAATTCTTTGCTTCGCTGCCGGTCGCATCCGTGTGGCCCGAAACTTCGATTGAGTAAGCCTTGGCGTTTTCCAGCTTGGCTGCAAATTCATCAAGGTGCTGCTTTGCTTCAGGCGACAGCACCGCGCTGTTGACCCGGAAGTTCACCGCAACGGTCTCCTGAACGTCGACCTCATCGAGATCATTGATGCGCGTGTTGGCGTTGGCGGCTTCCGTTCTCGCTTCGGCAGCAACTGCATAGAGCTCGTCCATCTGACCAGCCATGCGTTGCTGGTTTTCTTCAACGGGAGTGACGCGCGTATCGGAGGTAATCGCAGCGCGCATGTCCGACTCATCAAACCTGATTTTGTCGGCAACCAACTGGCCCTGTGAATCGCCGCGCCCTTCAACTTCGACAATCAAGCCGCGCAGGATGTCAGTCACGGGATACTTTTTGCCGCTGCGCAGAAAGCCACCATTGGCTTTAACGCTGGTGCGGTCGGTTATTAGTACTAGATAGTCAGTACGGTTGCGATCGCGGATTCTAAAAGTCTCACCCTCGCGCGCGATAACTACGCCTTTGAACTTTAGCTTCGCACCGTTGGGAATCGATTGTATGTTGTGCTCGACGGCGGCCGTTTGGGAATTTGCAACCTGGCCATAAACTAACGGGGTCACGGCAAGCAACAAAGCCAACCCGATCACTAATCGGGACAAGCGAAAATTCTCATTAATCCTCATATTTACTCCTTCAAAAATTGTTTGTAATTCAAACTCTCCGGACGCAATTCATCCGCACCAAACGGGAGAAACGAACCGGTAATTATGACCCTTTAGCAGCATAGTTTTGTTGCAAACAGACGATGGTTGAGTGGCAATTCAATATACCTGTCGCTGTTGCAATTTTTGCTTAGTCTCTAAGCCAAACCGTCGCTGTACTTGCTCGTTATTGGAGACGAGCGACGCCACTAGCTCGCCGACGGCGGGGCCATGCTTGAATCCATGTCCGGAGCCACCGCCCACGAGCCACGCATTTTCAACACTGGGATGACGATCAATGAGGAAATCGCCGTTGGAAGTATTCTCATATTGACACACCCGCGATTCGATCACTGGCGCATCCGCCAGCGCCGGTACGCGCCGGGCGAGATAAGCGCGCAGGCGACTAACGCTTTCCGGTGAAACAATGCGTTCGCCCGTATCAGGATCGAATGGTGGTCCATGTTCGTCGATTGCGATCTTGACGCCACGACTTTCAAGATTGGGAATGCCATACACAAGATCGTTAAAGTCGATCCACGCCGGTATCCTGCCAGGCAGGAAACGTTCGTCGCCCGCCGGAACACCCAGGAAGAATACCTCCTGCCTGGTGACATGAATAAGTTCATTTAGTAGGTCGGGAAATAGTTTCGGTAACCATGGTCCGCAAGCGAAAATAAATTTGTCAGCCACAATCCTGGCGCCGGCAGTCGTTTCCACAAACTCGAGTCTCGCCATTGCTGTCTCCGGTGGTCGGATTGCTGCTTGAACGTAAGTGACCCCGAGCGACTGTGCCTCGGCGACTAATGCTTGCACAGCCTGGCGAGCCAACAACACGCCACTCTCGCTCTCGAGCATGCCCCACGCCACCGGGCCAAATTCCAGCTGTGGGTAACGTTGGCAAAGGTCAGCCCGTTCAAGCCGGGCAAACTTTACCTTGCTTTGCTGCAGCGTTTTGAGCGTGGCTTCGCAATAGGGATCGTGTTCGCGGGCCAGCCACAAAACGCCGGTCGGCTGAAACAGTTGTGGGCGTTCGACGTCTTCAAACAATTGTTGCCAAAGTTGAAACGAGCGCTGGGCCATACGCGTGTAAATTTCATCAGGACCATAACCCAAACGCAGAATGCGCGACTCGCCTCCGGAACTCGCGCGACTGTTAGCTGGTCCATAGGCGTCGACCAATAAGACTTCGGCGCCGGACCGCCGCAGTTGATAGGCTGTCCAGGCGCCAAAGACTCCTGCGCCAACGACAGCGATGTCCGTTGTGTGTTCTTTGGTCATCTAGCGACGTGCGATGAGTGGCATTGACTTTAGGAAGTTCTGATAAGTTTGTCTTGGGTTTTGTACCGCGAAGCGGTTTTGGAACTTAGCCGAGGGTTGCCGCGCCGCGCGGCTACCCTGGGGTCAGAATTCTAGAAGAGACCCCACCCGAAGGGGTTGCGCCGCATCCTGATGTTGTCCGCTTTCGATCGACACAACCCCGATGGGGTAGCTATTTCCACAATACTGTTACCCAGGGTAGCCGCGCGGCGCGGCAACCCTGAGCTAAGTTACGTAACCGCTTCGCGGTAAAAATCTCATCCGACTAAACTCTGTGTCACTTCATAACATTAAGCGGCAAGCCAAACCCTAACCAGATCAGCTCACCGCTTAACATGGCGCTACGTCAACGCTACGGCGTTACGGTGAACTTAATGTCATCGGCACTTTCCGCCAGTTTCACGTCGTTTCCGTTGTACGCCACAACCTGGCAAGTGTATGACCCGGGTGACAGTGGTTTTTCCAGCGTATAGGAAGTTCCATCAACACGCTTGTTGATAAAGTCGTACTCCGTACTCGCCTCCGAACTGTCGGCGTGAATACTAAATTTGTAGTACGCCGCATCTGGGTACGCATCCCATTTCACTTCGATACCGTTGGCGGCGACTTTTCCTCCAGCTTTGGGCGAGATCAATTTGAGATCGCTCTTGAAAAGATTTGTGTCCGGGGCAAAGAAAGTCTTGTCTTCTTCGACCTGGTATTTTGCCGATCCCACGAAGCCGGAAGTAGCGAACACATAGTAATTAGTATTGAAGACCTTCGCCGTCAGTCCTTCGTAAATTCCCGGTGGAACGTTCTTGATCAAGTATTCGCCGTTGGCATCCGTTTTAGTGGTGAAGGTCTCGCCGCTACAGCCGCCGATGAACCGGCTGAATTTTTCACACAGCTTTACCTCGATATCCCCAACCGGTTTTTCGTTGAAAAATACCTTGCCCTGAACGTTAGCTTTGCCGGCAGCGGGCTTTTCTTTTTCTACTCCGGTCGCTGAATGGATCACATCATCCGAGTCAGGCTTGGACGATGACGATGTTGTATTCGCATTTGAGTTGTCTGAATGCGCGGTGTTTGTGTTTTCCGATTTCTTGCAAGCGAGCACCACCACCATCAAAAGAAAAATCGCAATGATTGCTTCCCTTTTGCTGTGCGACATGCTTTTTCCCCTCTCTTTATCTTGTGTTAACGAGCGCCGAAGCATCGAGGATAACGCAGCGGGCGTTTACTGAAAAGAAAAGTTTTGGGTGTCCTAATCGCCAGTTCTCTCGGTGCGTCCTTTGTGTTCTCTGTGTCTTTGTGGTGAGCAAACGATAAGAATGATTCCAGCCAAAATTGCGGCAGGAGCTTTTGGAAGCTTCAGGGAATTAGAAAAGGCTGCGCTGCCGGCTCAGGTTGAACCGTTTACCAGGCGGGTCATCAAACACTGAACGGCCATCAAGCGATGACGAAATTTTGTTCTCATGAGCAATCAGCGCGTCGAAGTTGGCCGCCGGTTGCAAGCGCGTCTCGACCGAGCGAGCAAAACGCTCAAGCCGGCGAAAGCCATCAAGTTTTTCCTTGCCGGTAATCTGATTGTTACCACCGCCGCTCTTCACCTTGTCGAGTGCGCCGCGCAGGAAGTTGATAGATTCGTCATAAGTCTTTAGCGGAACTGGAAACGGATGGCGGTCCTTGCCGCCGTGGGCGAACGAAAAGCGCGCTGGATCATTGAACCGGCTGGGCGTGCCATGAACAACTTCCGCCACTAACGCAAGTGACTGCAACGTGCGTGGCCCAAGTTTCTCCAGTAACAGCAACTCAGCAAAATCATGCAGTCCGCGCTCGTACGCAATCGCGAGCACAGCGCCCAACCGTTTGAGATCGACGTTCTGCGGCCTCACCTCATGATGCGACGGCAAGACCAGGTGACGGGCCGCGCTCAACGTTTTGTCCGGATTTTCGTTGGCAATCTCAAGCAGTGCGTTTTGCGCCGGACCGGCATGCGCATCAACCAGATTCATGATCGTTCCCTGGTGCTCGCCTACGATGCCGGTGTGCGGTTCAGCGACAAAATCTTTTACCGCCGCCGAGTGCCAGTGGTAACGGCGCGCCATGCCGCTCTTGTCATTCAAACCCTGCTGCACCACCGCCCATTCACCGTTCGCAGCAACTACAAAACTGTGCAGGTAGATCTGAAACCCGTCCGCAATCGCATTGTTGTCGATCCGCGCGGTCAGGCGGCTGGTGCGCACCAACGCTTCACCGTCAAAGCCACGCCGCTCAGCAAGCGAACGCAGCTCGCTCGGCGTGTTTCGCGAAAAGCGCCCGCGTCCGCCGCAGATGTAAAGTCCTAACTCATCCGCTCTCGGACCGAGCCCACGCTTGAGTGCGCCCATTACCGAAGTTGTGATGCCGGACGAGTGCCAGTCCATTCCCATCACTGAACCGAAGGCCTGAAACCAAAACGGATCACTGAGACGCGAGAGAAACGCCGATGCGCCATAGTCGTAAATGATCGCTTCGGTGATGGCTGTGCCGAGTTTCGTCATGCGCTCGGCAAGCCACGGCGGCACGCGGCCACCATGAAGCGGAAGGTCTGCAACGCCGGAACGTTTCATACGTTTATTGTAACGAAGAGACTTGGCGAACACCGAATCCCAAGGCAGAGCTGGCCACTCCAAAACACTTCACCGCGGGCGGAAGAGACAACTTGACCATAGAGATCGCTATGGAAAAAACTAGTGGATTGGTTCGGTTTGACTTGTTTCGTTGCTGGTTTCAGACGCTTGCGGCACCGGCTTCTCGCCCAGCACCACGCGTACATTATGAGTCTGGCCGTCGTCGCTCAGCTTAATTACCTCATCAGCCAACAACTGCCCGTCTAGTTCGACAGTAGCTACGCCGTGACTGATACCTAACGGGTTTTCGATCTTGATGCGATAAGTAGTTTTCTCGCGACGATAAGTAATCTCGAAATCGCGCCACCAGCGCGGCACGCAAGGATCGATGCGCAGGCTTGCGCCTTCCAGTTTGAATCCCAGAATCGATTCCAATCCGGCCCGGTACATCCAACCGGCCGAACCTGTGTACCAGGTCCAACCGCCGCGACCGGTGTGTGGCGGCACGGCATAAACATCCCCGACAGCAACGTATGGCTCAACCTTGTACTTATGCAGTCCGGCGCGCGTCGAGGAGTGATTGACTGGATTCAATAACGAGAAAAGCTCGCCCGCTCGTTCACCATCGCCGAGCATCGCAAACGCAATCAACGTCCAAAGCGCGGCGTGCGTGTACTGTCCGCCATTCTCGCGCACGCCAGGCACATAGCCTTTGATGTAACCCGGATCGAGTTTGCTCTTGTCGAACGGTGGCGTAAACAGAATGACCAACCCATCGCCGCGCCGTATTAGATATTCTTCAACTGCGGCCATTGCGCGCACTGCGCGATAGCTTTCCGCGCCGCCGGAGATGACAGACCAGGACTGCACGATAGAATCGATGCGGCACTCATCATTCTGCGCCGAGCCTAGCGGCGTGCCGTCGTCAAAGAACGCGCGCCGATACCAATCACCGTCCCAACCATTTTCCGCTAATGCCTTTTTCAGTTCATCAAGATGATCGCGATATTGTTTGCTGCGGACGCTTTCGTTACGCGCGTCGCAGTAGGGTGCGAATGCGGCCAACGTCGTGTAGAGAAACCAACCCACCCAGACGCTTTCGCCCTGGCCCAAATGGCCCACGCGGTTCATGCCATCGTTCCAATCGCCGGAGCCCATTAACGGCAAGCCGTGCTGGCCGACAGTCAAACTGCGATCGAGTGCGCGCGCGCAATGTTCAAACACCGAAGCCGATTCAGGCGAGACCTGAGGCTGCATATAAACTTCCTGCTCTTCCGGTTTTAGTAGCGGCTGCTCGAGGAATGAAACTATTTCATCAAGCACCGAGTGGTCACCGGTCACAGTCAAATAAAAGGCGGTAACAAAAGGCAGCCATAGCAGGTCGTCAGAGAAGCGTGTGCGCACGCCCCGACCGCTCGGAGGATGCCACCAATGCTGCACATCGCCCTCCTTAAATTGTCGGCTGCTAGCCCTGACAATTTGCTCGCGCGCTACCGCCGGACTGCTATAAACAAGCGCCATCACGTCCTGCAATTGATCGCGGAACCCAAAGGCGCCCCCCGATTGATAGAAGGCAGTGCGCGCCCAGATGCGGCACGACAAGGTTTGATAAAGCAGCCAGCGATTGAGCATCGTGTCCAGCGCGGCGTCAGGCGTCTTCACTTCAACGGTGCCCAGCAATTTGTCCCAGTGACTAAGGACGCCTTCGAATGCGTCGTTGACGACGCTAAAGGTGGTGTACCTGGCCGCCAATTCCTGCGCTTCTGCTTTCGAATCCGCTTCGCCCAAAATAAACATCAGCTCGCGTGCTTGTTGCGGCGCCAGCTCAATCGTTGTTTGTAGTGCCGCGCAGGGATCGAGTCCGGCGCCATCGCGGCCCGCAAGAATTGTGCGACGCAAAGCCGCCGGATCGTTGTGAGCACCGTTGCGGCCGATAAACTCCTTCCGGTCACAAGTGGCACTCGTTAGCGTCTCATTCGTAGCCATGAACGCGACCCGGGTCGCAAATTCATTGTTGAAAGGATTGTGGGCAAATATCGTCCGTGCCTCTTTATCGATTTCAGTTATGACATAGGGCGCAGTGCTCGAGCGTTGCACGCCGAGCACCAGCTCATTGTATGACGTTACGGTTATTTTTCTCTTGCGCCCCGTGCGATTACGCAAACGCAGTAGAGAAATCTTCACCGGACCATCGAGAGGAACAAAGAGCAGCAATTCCTGAGAAATGCCGTGGCTGACATGTTCGAAAACGGTGTAGCCCTGGCCGTGCCGGACGACATAAGGCTCAGCTTCGCGGATCGGCAGCGGCGTCGTGGTCCAAACGCTGCCGCTCTCTTCATCGCGCAGGTAAATTATTTCGCCGGGTGTATCGCTGACCGCATCATTGGTCCAGGGCGTCAACCGATTTTCGCGGCTGTTGATTGACCAGGTATAGCCGCCGCCGGTTTCAGTAACCTGGAAACCAAAATCGTTCTTGTTTGCGATCACGTTGGCCCACGGCGCGGGTGTCCACTGCTCCGCGCCCAGCAACGTCACATACTCGCGCCCGCCCTGGTGAAACCCGCCCAGCCCATTGAAGAACGCCAACTCGGGAGGCGCCACCGTGGCTTCGGGATAAGTTTGCGCCGGCAGTCGCGCAACCAGTGGCGGCGGTAACGGCTCTTCCACTTGCGGTCGCTCTAACTGATCTTCCAACGAGCCCCGGTCGCAAACGATCACTGCGCGGGCGACTGCGTGCAGCAGGATGCGGTCGGCTTCGGGCATGTGATCCGCGCGCCGCATATAGACGCCGCCTGGCTTATCCTGAAGACCGCCCAGCCCGCTGGTGCGTACCATCGTCTCCAACTCTTTCTGGAGCGATTGCAGGTAGGTTGTTGGATTGTCGTTGAGAATTACCAGGTCGATCTTCAATCCTTTGTAATGCAGGTATTCGTGACCGCGCACCAGTTTGCGGACTGTCGGCAGGTCCGCGGCTTTATCAATTCGTACCACAATTATGGGCAGGTCACCGCTAATGCCATAGGCCCATAAACTGGACTGGGCTTTGGTGTTTAGCGCGAGCACGTGTGGCCGCGGTCGCAACGAAGGATCGGAATAAACAATGCGGGCCGCCAGACGTTGAAACAAGTGTGCTTCATCCGCATCGATGTTCAGGTGGCTCATCTCCACCTGCGCCTTGGTCCATGCCAGCCGCAGTTCTCGTTCAAACGTATTGGGATCGTGATACTTGTCTGCCAGCATCACCGCTTCTTCCCGCGTGCGCGCCACAATTGTGCTGAACGAACAGCGCACTGTTTCGTTCGGACGAACGCGAACACGGCGGCGCAGACTGAAAACCGGATCAAGTACGGCCCCGACCGTGTTTGATAACGGGCGATCTTCCATCACCGCGATGGGGTTGGCAGGCGTGTGGCCACGGCCGAGGAAACGTCCGCGATCAGTTTCATATTGCGTCGTCCCCACCAACTCGCCGTCGGCGACCACAACATGCACGCCCCAAATTGGTTCGTCGTCGCTGGATCGTTGACGTCGATGGGCCAGAATCGCATTCTCGCCGGCAAAGAATTCAGTCTCGATGAAAAGGTTGCTAAAGGCGGGGTGGGCCAGGTCGGCTTGCGGCGTCGCCAGCACTACTTCCGCGTAGCTGGTCAGTTCGATCTCGCGCGTCCGAGTGGAATTGTTTGTCAGCGAAACCCGCCGCACCTCGGCGTTGTCTTCCGCTGAGACAACGATCTCCATGTGCGTAACCAGGCCTGCGTCGGTGCGCCAAAAGTCGGCCTTGTCTTCCGAGAATGCAACTTCATACTTTTGCGGGCGCTTGGGAATGGGCTGGTGACTGGCAGACCAAACAGCGCCGCTGCGAACATCGCGCAAATAAATAAATGTGCCCCAGTTGTCGCGCGTGACGTCCTCGCGCCAACGGGTGACAGCATTCGGTCCGCAGTTGGAATAACCCGCGCCCGCCGTCGTCAACATCACACTGTAGGTGCCATTTGATAGGAGTTGCGTTCGCGGCGTCTCGAGATTGGCCGTGTCGTAAACGCGTGTGGCCATTCGGGGCAGGAACTGAATTACGTGGCCGGTCAGCACTTCTTCGGCGCGTGGATGCAGGGCGGGGACGCCCACCGGGACGCGCTCCTGCAATAGCAATTCGGTCGCCTGGACCAACGGGTCCGCATGGAAGCGTTTTTCCATGCGATCATCCTGTATGACATTGCTAAGCGAGATGAGACTCATGCCCTGGTGGTGCGTCATGAAGGTACGAATCAAAACGTGGGCCTGGCCCTGCGGCAAACGCTCGGCGGTGTAATCGATTGACTCATAAAAGCCAAAAGCACCAAGCGCACCCGTCTTCTCCAGACGTCGCAGATTGTCCATGGCTGCGCGCGGGCTGATTTCCGCGGCTAGTAAAGTTGCGTAAGGCGCAACCACAACATCTTCGATTAGACCGCGTTTCAGTCCCAGGCCCGGAACACCGAATGGTCCGTATTGATAATTGAGCTGCAGATCGCGAACGTTGTAGGCCGCCTCAGAAATGCCCCAGGGCACGCCTCGTTCCTGGCCATATTCGATTTGCCGCTTAACTACAGTGCGATAAGTTTCGTCGAGCAGCGTGCCCTCGTAATTTCGCATCACCAGCAATGGCATTAGGTACTCAAACATCGTCCCGGTCCACGAAATCAACGCCCGGCCGCCATCGACAGACGTCAGTTGGCGGCCCATGCGAAACCAATGCTCCTGAGAGACATCGCCTTTGGCAATTGCCACAAAACTGGCGAGACGCGCTTCAGAAGCAAGCAGGTCGTAGAAGGAATTGTCGGCGAGTTGCGCCGAGACGTTGTAACCGATAGTGAAAACCTTGCGCTCGCGATCGAGCAGAAATTTAAAGTCCATTTGCTCGAAAACCTGATCGCAGTTGGCGGCCAACCGGCTCAGTCGCGCCAGCACATCGCCGGCGGCGGCCGCGGCTTGCTCGAGCGCGTGCGTGAGCGCAGACGTTTCCGGTGTTGTCGCCTGATTCGCGGCGAGTTCGACCAGCGCGCTATCGCAAAGCTGCGGAATGGCCGCAAGTGTCGGAACTTCCCTCAGCAATGAGAGCAGCGGAGTTACCGCAGTGTTCTCATCTGCCGGATCCGCACTTTTACTGGCCGGCAGTTGATCGATGAAACGACTCCAGCCGGTGAGTGCCTCGGCATCCCGCCGGCACGAGCTTACCTGATGGTCCAATGCCGCCAGCCACCAACGCAATTCCTTAAAGTTCGCCTCACCGTGTTCGTGAGCCAGCGCGTTGAGAATGTCCTCAATCTCCAATACGCGACGCCGCAAGGCTTCAAACAAGCTGGTCCAACCCGGGAGATCGCGCTCGACCCCATTCGCTAACAGCGTGCGGCAGGCCTCGATCTCATTCCGCAGCTGGCTCACAGTAACCACGTCGGTGCGTTGTCGCACGGTGCCCAGCCGGGTGGCTTCAAAAGAAATCGCGTTAACTGTATCTCGCAGGCCGTTCACGATTCGTTCGTCGAAGAGTTTCGTGTCGGGCAGCTCGATGCAAGCCTGTTTGACTGCGATCAAATGGCCGGCGAGATTTCCGCTATCCACTGTGGAAATGTATTGCGGGTTCAGCGGCTCAAGCGTTTTGGTGTCATACCAATTAAACAGGTGGCCATGAAATTTGCCGAGCTTGGCAATCGTGCTGAACGTCAACTCCTGGCGCTCGACGAATTCCAGCGAACCGATGTAGCCAAGGTCGTGCGCCGAAGAAGTTGTCAGCAACAGCAAGCCAATATTTGTTGGCGAGGTCCGGTGCGCAATTACCGGCGTTGGATCTTCCTGAAAATTATCGGGCGGCAACCAGTTGTCTTCCGGACCAACAAAAGCTTCAAAGAAACGCCAGGTGCGCCGCGCGATCGTGCGCGCCAGTTCCGTGTCTTCGGGGTTCAGAAGTTTGCGTTCAGCCGCTCGCGGCGTGCTGACCCACCAGGCGATCGCCGGCGACGTAAGCCACACGAGTCCCACCGCCGCAGCCACCGGCAGTGCGTCTCGGTGAACAATGAAAGTCAGCAGGACGGCCAGCAAGCTGAGCACCTCGGCCGGCCACATAAAACGAAATATTGAACTGAGATCATTGCCCGCTGTCCGCTCGGCGTCGGCGGCAGTCACCCACTCAAGCAATTTTTTTCGCGAAATTAATTTTCTATAAACCGTGCGCAGAATTGCGTCGGCCATCAGGTAAGCCTGATGCGGCAACAGCAGCACCGACAGGAAAACCTGCGCGGTGT
>DATAOU010000234.1:0-6882 GCA_036265575.1 Pyrinomonadaceae bacterium | reverse complement strand
GAGAACGGTTGTCTTTGGGCCATTCCCGGTGGTCACCGGCTCGGTCTCAAACAGCGTTGGCGGCGAGGAGCGGAGGGAATGTTTTTCGAAACGTTCAATTCAGAACCGTGGCCGGAAGATCGTTTGGTTCCCTTGGAAGTAAGCAAAGGAAGTTTGATCCTGCTTCACGGGCTGCTGCCTCATAAGAGTCTGGCGAATCGATCCCCGCGATCGCGACACGCGTACACGTTGCATTTGATTGATCGGAACAGCGAGTACGCTCGGGACAATTGGTTGCAGCGCTCGCCAGAGATGCCGTTGCGCGGTTTCGAGTAATACCATTCAAATGAGTTTAGCGGCTCTGCCGCAACCCGTGCGGTAAGGCTCCGCCTTACCGTTGAAGGTCCGTTTACGTCGAGGCTAGGCCTCACGAGTTGAGGCGCAGCCTCACGTTCAGGTTGAGTTTCGGCGGAAAGGCAGAGCCTTTCCGTACGGATGGCGGCAAAGCCGCTGGCCGAACCTCGATTCCGCATGAGACTGCGGCAAAGCCTCGAAAGCCTCGCTTTTGCTAATAATTCCGGGGTTCTGTTGCTTAGACGGTAGGCCGGAGCAGCCCGCGGAAAATGCCCTGAACGCTGACCTGATTAGCCGGCAGGGTTAGTGGCTGCAATTGCGAATTGGCGGGATGCAACTCAACGTTGACGCCGCGCCGGTACAGGCGCTTCAGCGTTGCCTGGTTCTGTTCGACCAGTAACGCCACAACTATTTCGCCGTCGCGCGCGTCGGTGCGATTCTCGATCAAGGCAATGTCGCCGTCACAACTGTGCTCATCGATCATCGAGTCGCCTTTGACTTTCAAAGCATAAACTCTTTCGGGGCGTACGCGACCGAGCAGGAAGCGTGGCACCGCCACTGTCTCGTCACACTCAACTACATCGAGCGGGGCGCCAGCGGCAATTCTGCCAAGAAGTTTTACTTCGCAAAGCGCGTTAGGATCATCAACCTTGACGTTAAGAGCAAACGAGCCGTCTTCATGCTTGCGGGCCAGCAGACCACGACGTTCAAGAGCGGCGATGTGTTTCGCGATCGTGGCGCGCGACTTCACGCCAAAGTGCCGCGCAATCTGAGCGTAGGAAGGTTCGTAACCATGCCGCTCGGAAAAGCGCGTGATGTAGTCGAGGATGTCTTTCTGTCGTTGAGTGCGTGGCAGCATCAGTTCAATTCAATCGTGGCGGCGATGACGAAAGCAGGACGACCCCTTTGAGGTAACGCGCGCATTCTATGGCGCGTTAACCAAAGCGTCAAGTGTTTGTTGGAAGTACTGAGTTTCGGTTTGTGTCGGCAGTGAGTGGCAAAGACTTTAGTCTGTGCTCCTACAAATGAGGAACGCACCGACCAAAGTCCATGCCACTTCGAACCTAGCGTACCGAGTAGCGCGCAAGTGTACGTGGAAAGATGCGAACGCCGGCGGGCATCTGCGTCAGCGTCATCGAGGGACCGGTCAACACATCTTTTGCTTTCTTGTTATAAACAGCTTCGTTAAGGTGGTTGTCCGGACTAATCACCGCGCCTTTAAGTGCAGCACCGATGAAAGCTCCCTTGCTACGTGAGTATGAAAGAATTCCTGCATCGAGCGTGGTGTTAGTCGACGCTGCCGCTTCACGACCGACTGGACCAGCCGCGATGCCAACCTCACCGCCAAGTTCAAACTTGTCTTCGAGCAGACCTTTCAGACCTTCCTGATTCATTATTAACAGGACGTAGTCAGTTTTCGTTGCCCCGATCTGAGCGCCAAAGCTGCCGCCACTGATATTGAAGTAAGCCGGCGCCGACCAGCCTTTCGGTGTGCGCTTGCTGATTAGTCCCTGACCGCCCTTGCCGCCAAATATGAACGCCGCCTTTATTACGTCCGGAAAAACCGCGATCGCCTCGGCTTTATCGAGCAATTCCTTAGGAATTGCGCGTTCGCGGACATTCATAATTTGAGTAAAAACCTCAGCCGCTTCCTGCGCATGCCGGGTCGCATCCTGTAGTCTCGACTGCTTTTTCGCAGTCGCCACGTTGGCAGAAATTGCCAACAACAAGCAGGCGCTAAACCCGCAAATCAACCGCTGTCGTAACGAATACTTCATGCCCTAGTCTCCTCGTGAATGATGATGGAAGAAGCAGTTCATACGTCGGGCTGCCTCTACTCTTGTCTTCAATAGTGTTCGGGGGTCGCATCCGATACTACACCCTGGACGGCGTAAAGCGTAAGCTGCACCTCCACAAAATCTAAATACGCGCGCTCCGCAATCGTAGCGCATTCGCAATCACTGAGACGGAACTAAAACTCATCGCCGCGGCGGCAATCATTGGGCTCAGGAGCACACCGAAAAATGGATACAGCACGCCGGCGGCAACCGGCACACCCAGCGCGTTGTAAACAAATGCGAAAAAAAGATTCTGTTTGATGTTCGTCATCGTGGCGCGGCTAAGCCGGATGGCGCGCACGATGCCGCGCAAGTCACCCTTTACTAGAGTGACCGATGCGCTTTCCATCGCCACGTCGGTTCCGGTACCCATAGCGATTCCCACATCCGCCTGGGCCAGTGCCGGCGCGTCGTTAATGCCGTCACCAGCCATTGCCACTCTTCGTCCTTCAGCTTGCAAACGTTTCACAACTTCGGCCTTCTGGTGCGGTAAGACTTCGGCTACGACGTCGTCAAGAGAGAGCTTCGCCGCAACGCTTCGCGCAGTTGTTTCGCTATCGCCCGTGAGCATCACGATGCGAATGTTCTCAGCGTGTAGTTGCTTCACTGCTTCCAAGCTCGTCGTTTTGATCGGATCCGCTATCCCGATTAGGCCCGCTCCTTTTCCGTCGACACCAACGAACAAAATAGTCTGGCCGTCTGCACGCAACGTCTCAGCCCGCTGCTTCAAACTGTCTATATCGATTTTGAGTTCCGCTGCCAGCGCACTGTTGCCAAGGCTCACTTGCCGCCCCTCAACCTCACCCGTTATCCCCTTGCCAGTCAGCGATGCAAAATTCTTTGTATCAGCCAAGATACTTCCACGCGACGCGGCCTCGGCAATGATTGCTGCAGCCAGAGGATGTTCACTGCCGCGTTCGACACTCGCTGCCAGGCGCAGCAGAGTTTGCTCATCGAACCCGGAAAGAGCGATCAGCGAAACTACTTTCGGTCTGCCTTCAGTAAGCGTGCCGGTCTTGTCGACCACGAGGGTGTCGATTTGTCGCAGTACCTCGATTGCTTCAGCATTCTTGAATAACACGCCCGTTTCCGCCCCTTTTCCGCTGGCGACCATGATGGACATGGGGGTAGCCAAACCAAGCGCGCACGGACAGGCGATGATTAAGACAGCAATTGCAGTAACGAGACCGTGGGCCAGGCGTGGCTCTGGTCCAAATAGACTCCAGGCGATAAAAGTTAGGATTGAGACTGCAAAAACTGTTGGGACAAAATAAGCCGAAACCTGGTCCGCCAACTTTTGAATAGGAGCCCGGCTGCGTTGCGCGTCTGCAACCATCTGCACAATCTGAGCCAGCAATGTTTCGGAACCGACGCGCTCGGCTTGCATGACAAACGAACCGGTGCCATTGACGGTGGCGCCGATCACTCGGTCACCGGCTTGCTTCGCAACCGGAATTGGTTCGCCGGTGATCATTGATTCATCAACCGCGCTTGCTCCTTCGGTGATCACGCCGTCTACCGGAATTTTTCCTCCCGGTCGTACTCGCAATTTGTCGCCAACTTGTACCAGCTCAAGATCGACATCCTCGTCTGTGCCGTCGGCGCGAACGCGGCGCGCGGTTTTCGGTGCCAACCCGAGCAGCGCCTTGATCGCCGCCCCAGTACGACTGCGCGCACGTAGTTCCAGAACCTGGCCCAACAACACCAGTGTCGTAATCACGGCAGCGGCTTCAAAGTAAAGCGGCACGTTGCCCATCGAATCGCGGAACGAGTGTGGAAAAATTTCGGGAAAGAGTTTCGCAATCACGCTGAAGAGATAAGCGACGCCCACGCCGACCCCAATCAGAGTGAACATGTTGAGCGAACGATTAACCAATGACTGCCAGGCGCGCACAAAGAACGGCCAGGCGCCCCACAGCACTACGGGCGTCGCCAATCCCAATTCGATCCAGCCACGAACCGACATTGGCATTAATTCCTCGACGGCCGAGCCCGGGATCAATTCGCTCATCCCGATCAAAAGCAACGGAATCGACAGCACCACACAGACCCAAAATCTTCGTGCCATCTGCTTCAGTTCAGGATTCTCTTCCTCAGCGAGTGAAACAGTGCGCGGCTCGAGCGCCATGCCGCAGATAGGACAAGCTCCGGGTGCATCGCGCACGATCTCCGGATGCATGGGACAGGTGTATTCGATTTTCGCTTTGGGCGCGGTGATAGTCGCCGGCTCCAAACCCATGCCACATTTTGGACATGCGCCGGGGCCTGCCTGTAGCACCTCCGGATGCATCGGGCAGGTGTAAGCACGACTGTCGTCAGCTTTTAATTGGCCGCTTGCGCGCTGGATCCCTATAGGCTGCGGCATCATCGGGACGGCGGCTTTGTTGAGAAAAGACGCTGGATCGTTTTGAAACTTGGCGAGACAATGCTTGCTGCAGAAATAATAAGTAACACCGTCGTAATCGAAACTACCGGCTGCGGTTTCGCGCGAAACAGTCATTCCGCAAACCGGGTCGATAGCTGTGTCACTGCGTTGGCTTGCTTGTTTATTATTGTCTGTCACTCAATTACCCTCAGTGAAACGGTGCACCTTTTCAGAAGAAAGCTTACTTCGAAGTATGATAAGCGAGTCTATCAGTTGCCGCCGAACCTGAATGAATATGCTGGACGCAACCAAGCTTTTCGACTTCCTTATACTGCCAAATTTTTTCGACGAGTTACGTTCCAAAGCAATTGTAGACGAGATGGAGCGCGCCTCGGGTATTCCAGCCCCGGTCTACGGTCATAGCCAGTCAGGGACGGTAGACGAACGAGTGCGTAAGGTAACGCGTCAAATGCCGTCAACGGAAACGATCGAATATGTGCAGCGCAGACTGTTGGAAGTTAAGCCAAAAGTAGAACAACATTTCGGTGTCAGCCTGAGTGAATCTGAGGAGCCGCAGTTTCTACGTTATGAAATAGGCGATTTCTTTGTTGCTCACCAGGATGGCAATACTGGTATGACGCGCTTGGACACTGAGGCCAGATTGGTGTCAGTGGTGATTTTTCTGAATGAGCAATCCGAGGCGCCAAAAGCAGGTGCCTACTGCGGCGGCTCGCTCGTCTTTCACGACTGGCGCGGCGGCCGAGGCAGCGGTGAGTTACCGCAGGCCAACCTCCCGGGAACTTTCGTTGCCTTTCGTTCAGAAACTACACACGAAGTAACACCAGTCACTGATGGCGAGCGTTTTACAATTGTTGGGTGGTACAGGTAAAAGAGTGCAACTGTTCGACACCCTGGCGCTGTATTTTAAGCGGAAAAGTTCGCGCCATGATCACAAAGGAGAAAGTAATGGTCAAAGTAGCGTTGCTGGTACGTTTGGAAGCAAAGCCGGGAAAAGAAGCTGAGGTTGAAAGTTTCCTTAACAGCGGCCTCGCTCTGGTCGAAGAAGAACCGGAAACTATTGCGTGGTTCGCAATACGCATGGGCCCGTCAACTTTTGGAATCTTCGACGCCTTTCCGGACGATTCCGGACGGCAAGCGCATCTTTCCGGCAAAGTCGCCGCGGCGTTGATGGCGAATGCCTCAGCACTGCTGGCGCAGCCGCCATCGATCGAAAAGGTTGATGTTCTGGCAGCGAAACTTCCTTAACAGATTTGAAACCGAACTCTGTGAGAATTAAGTCCAGAGCGGAAGTCGCTGTCGATTTACTATGGATGAACTGAAAGCGCTACTCGAAAAGAACAGATTATGGGCCGAGGGGATCAAGGCACAGGATCCGGAATTTTTCCATACTCTCGCCAAGCAGCAGAATCCTCGCTACTTGTGGATTGGCTGTTCGGATAGTCGCGTGCCTGCGACTCAACTGGTCGGTCTACAGCCAGGCGAGATGTTCGTCCATCGCAATGTCGCGAACCTGGTGGTCCATACGGACTTCAATTGCCTGTCGGTGATGCAGTTCGCGGTGGACGTGCTCGGCGTAAGTCACATTATCGTCTGCGGCCACTACGGATGCGGCGGCGTGCAGGCGGCAATGCAGAACTTGGAATTCGGTTTGATCGATAACTGGCTGCGAGACGTACAGGATGTGATGCATAACCACGCGGCGTTGCTTGCGAAAATCGACGATGAGACAGAGCGCCTTAACAGACTCTGTGAATTGAATGTGATTGAGCAGGTATTAAACGTCAGCCGCACAACTGTCATGCAGAATGCCTGGGCCCGAGGCCAGGAGTTAGCCGTGCACGGTTGGATTTACGGAATTGGAGATGGACTGCTTCGCGATCTCAACATCTGCATTACAAATCAGAACGAGTTGGAAATAGTGTACGAACAGGCTCTCAGCTCTCCCGCTAAAGCCGATTGCTCCGAGAAGAATCACGCAAGCGGCTGAATTTTTCCCCAACGCTCCCGCCATACGAATAGACCTTCCCCCAAAAAACCTCCCTACAAAAGAAGGCATGCAGGTTGCTCTCGTTGTGTTCGTTAGAGCATCACAAGACGTGGATAAACAATCGAACGTTTTTCAGCTAAAGAACAGTTCCGATTGTTCTAACTTCTTTGTCTTAGATGCCGATGAAGATGCCCATATTCCATCCTGAGCGACACCGTACGCAACATATTGGATGGCTCCGCGCAGCCGTTCTCGGAGCCAACGACGGCATAGTCTCCACCGCAAGTTTAGTTGTTGGCGTGGCCGCGTCACATGCAACGCATTCCGCAGTATTGGTG
>DATAOU010000233.1:0-3160 GCA_036265575.1 Pyrinomonadaceae bacterium | reverse complement strand
GACAACGCACCAGCATCTCCGGGGAGGCACCGATTATTGCTTCGTCGCCAAGCTTCAACAGATAGGTGTAAGGCGCTGGATTGCTTTGGCGCAGCGCGCGATAAATCGGAACGGCATCGACTTTAACCTTCCGCGAAAACCGCTGCGACAGAACGACCTGATAACAGTCGCCCGCGAAGATATGTTCCTTCACCTCACGCACCGCTTCGTGAAAGGCGTCTTCACTCCAGTTCGAACTAACCAAACTGTTCTCAGACGCCGGCGGCTCAGGTCCTTCGTTCCGGCCAGCTGTTGTTGAACTTAACTCTGTCGAGATAGCGAGCAGTCGTTCCACTCGCTCTGTTTCCTGCACGGCAGTCTCATAAAGATCTCTTAGACGACCTTTGTCCCCGCTAGCTTCATCCGTAAACACAACCGAGACTATGGTTAATTGACCCTGTACGCGATCGAAAATTACGAGCGTGCGATAAAACATCAGCAGACCGTCTTCGCTTTGCGAACCGCTCGCTGATGCACTGCGCGACTCGACTTGCTTGTTGAGCGCAGGCTCGAACCATTTCGCTGCTTGATACCCCAGATATCCCACTGCCCCGCCCGCAAGAGGACCAAGATCAACGCGGCTCGCGAGTTTATTTTCGCTAAAGTGCTGCCTTAGATACTCGATCATGCATTCAGCCCGCGTTTCAGTCTCACCATCACGCTCTATAGTTGTCCGGTTGCCTTCACCCCGGACGATCATGTAGGGGTTAGCGCCAAGGAATGAATATTTTGCGACGCGCTCTCCTCCCTCCACTGATTCAAGTAGAAAGGCATAGCGCGCGTCGCCCGCAACGCTCACGAGGGCATCAACTGGATTTAGCTCGCTCGACGGGACAGTTTTCGCCACCGCGACGATGTTGCCGCGTTTGGCCTCCTGCTCAAACTCCGCAAACGTAGCAGGCTGCAGGTTAAAAATCTGCGCTGACTCTACTTTCAAACTACCTCCCTACCAGGACTTAAGTGATTGTCTGGGACCGCGGGCGTCCCGCCCGCAAACGCGCCGCAGGCGCGAAGGTTTTTGACGTCGCTGTTGCAATCCAGTTTTCGCGCTTCGCGCTCATTGCGGGCGGGACGCCCGCGGTCCCAGCAAATCACTTGCGCAATGCTCTTACCACTCAACCAGGAATTCATGCAATGAGTCGTACATCGTCTCAAACGAATCCGCGCAGAACAAGACTGGTTGATAATGTGTCGGGTCATATTCATGACGCGACGCGGCTTCCAAATCCAGCGGATGCAGTTCGGCGTTATGCATCGCTTCCAATTCCCCTGCGGATGATAACAGTCCCGTGCCGTATGCTTTGAGGGATCCATTCTCCCGTAGCACGCCAAACTCAATCGTAAACCAGTAAACGCGCGATAGGCGATTCAAAGCTTCCAGAGACGAAGTGCGCTTCACCGCTTTGCCAAACAGCCGGTTGAGTTCAGCGAGTCGTGTACTCGCAAGCGTCACCGCATGGCCCACAATTTCATGTACGACGTCGGGTTCAGGTGTGTAGAGCGGTGTCGAGTGATGCCGAATATATTGCGTGCACAAAAACGTCCCGGAGGCGAGCGACTCAAGGAACACGCGTGGCTCAACCAAGCCAGCGACAGGCTCGAGGCGGAAGCCGCTAATTGCCTGGACCTTTTCGTTTACTTCGCGCAGCTGTGGAATGCGCTCCGGAGCGAACGCCAATCGCCGAACGGCAGCCTGGTATTCGGCACAGGCGTGAGCGCGGTGTGCCGGCTCGAGCGCCTGCCAAACCGCGCGCCAAACCTGGTGTTCCTCAGGCGTGTAAGGCGCCTCAGGAATTTCCTCTCCGGGTTGATAGCTGAGCGCGAGTTGAGCGATGCGATTGCGGCGAGCGCGATAAGCCGCGTCGCGGAAGCCCGGATGATCTGGACTGAGCTGGACGATCTTATTGCGATCAGCGGGAGTTTCGTCCGCGTCCAGCGGAACCACCCGCATGTCGGTATGATCGGCTAGTAAGGAAGCATGTTCGTGTTCTGACATTTTGGAAACCTCGGGTACTTGTCAAAAAAAGAACCGGCCACCCTCTCGCAGCGGAGGAAGTGGCCGGTTCAGAAATTCTGTTCCTGGTTGTTTAGATCATCTCACTCAGAACAGCTCTCTCCGTGCCTCTCCTCCTGCGGAGAGCACCAATAATAGTAAGAGTAGCTGTTGGTGTGGTGATTCATGTCCATTAACCGCAACAACGATTTTCGACTGCAAGTTAGCGCTGTCAGGGTGCATTGTCAAACTCAGAACTCAGGACTCCGGACTCCGGAGTCAGGACCAACCCCGCATCCACAACTATTGAAACTCCAGTCCTGAATTCTGAATTCTTAGTCCTGAGTCCTGAGTCGCGCTTTTTTCACCCTCGGCACTTCCTTTGCTGAAGCTCTGGAGTACGCAGCGAATTCCCGCCCCGAAACGATTTAGGTGTACGCAAAGAGACGGTCGCCGACCACGGTCGTACGGTATGGCTACATAGACTGAAGGAGTTCTCCGATGAAGAAGAGTCTTGAACAGAGTAAATCGATTTGGATGGATACAGGTCCACTACCGCAAGAATCATCCCTAACCGAAAAAACAAGCTGTGATGTGTGCGTCGTCGGCGCCGGTATCGCCGGTATGACCACGGCCTATTTGCTTGCGCGCGAAGGAAAGTCAGTCGTCGTATTGGATGACGGCCAGATAGGTGGTGGGATGACGGGACGGACGACCGCACACCTGGTTAACGCTCTTGACGATCGCTATTTCGAGCTGGAACGTTTGCACGGTGAAGAGGGCGCGCGGTTGGCTGCCGAGAGCCACACGGCTGCGATCGACAAAGTTGAAGCCATCGTTAAGGACGAAGCCATCGAGTGTGAATTCGAAAGGCTCGACGGTTATCTGTTTGTGCCTCCGCGTGAAACACAGAAAATTCTCGATGACGAGTTGGAGGCTGCTCACAGAGTTGGGTTGGTTGACATTGAAAAAGTTGAACGCGTTCCATGGGACTCTTTCGATACCGGACCAGCTTTACGTTTCCCCCATCAAGCCCAGTTTCATCCTTTGAAATATCTTGCCGGCCTTGCCGGCGCCATCAAGAGAATGGGCGGGCGAATCTACACGCAAACCCACGCCACCCAAATA
>DATAOU010000232.1:0-31664 GCA_036265575.1 Pyrinomonadaceae bacterium | reverse complement strand
CCTTCAGATTCCGCCGCCAAAATAAAATTTCCACCGTGAGAAATGTTTCTAAAGGGCAACACGTGTGCCGTCTGCGGCGCTACACTTTAGTGCTGTTTTGATTGAAAAACCGGCAAAGACCTGGCGGTAAGCAAACAGCGAACGAGGTTTAATGTTTCGCTTCGGTACGCGTCCAACAGGGGCGAATTTTTGAATGGATTGATTGCCCGACCAGCTTTCCTCTGGCTGCTACACTCTTTCTTGTGTAAATTCCAAATCGATTTTGGGGGAAATCTGACTCCGCATACTTTTCTTGAGAATTCTCCAGATAAGCTCAGCTCAATCTCTCGGCGGCGGCGAGCGCCACCTGGCGGATCTTGCCGGGGGTCTGATCGAACGCGGCCACGATGTCTTTGTCGCGTTGCGTTCGCAAGCTGCTTTGAGAAGTGAACTGGACAAGGTTGCAAAGAAGAATATAGCCACGTTGCCGCTGCGGAATTCATTGGACGTAAACAGCGCACGCGCACTTGCCGCACTGGTCCGCGATAACGACATCCAGATTATCCATGCGCACATGGCGCGTGATTATCCGCTGGCTGCTTATGCCGCGCGCCGGAATCCGGCAGCGCGCCTGATACTCACACGGCACGTTCTCTTCCCGCTCAACCGCCTGCATCGACTCACATTCTCGGGAGCGTCGCGGATTATTGCTGTCTCAGAAGCAGTGGCTTCCCAACTTCGCGCCGACAAAGTGGCTCCTGCAGAAAAAATAACGGTAGTGATGAATGGAATCGACACCGGCCGCTTCGCGCGGGCGCGAAAGCAGTTTGATCGTCAGGAGTTTCTGAAGAGTTGGAAACTGCCTGAGTCGAGCGCGCTGATTGGCACACTCGGCGAGTTGACGCCGCTGAAGGGCCATCAGGATTTTCTGCGCGCGGCGGGACAGATTTCAAAGCAGATCGCCGGCTGCACTTTCATCATTGCCGGTATTGATCACTCGCCAGACGGAAAAAATGAAGCTGAAATTGAAAAATTAATTGATGAGCTAAAGCTACGACAACAAGTTAGACGCGTGAAATGGCTGGACGATCTGGCCCAATTCTATTGCGCATTGGATGTTTTTGTTTCTGCATCGCATACGGAATCGTTCGGACTCGCTATCGTTGAAGCGATGGCCAGCGGCACTGCGGTCGTGGCTACTGAAACTGAAGGCGCACGCGAGACGGTCCGCGATAAAGAAACCGGACTGCTGATTCCAATTGGCACCGCTGGCGAAATGGCAGTTGCAATCCAATCTCTGCTGAGTGACGAATCAACCAGGCGGCGGCTGGCGGCAGCCGCCCAAAAAGATGTGGCCGAGCGTTTCAGCGTTGGACGGATGGTGGCTGAAACTGAAGATGTATATCGAGCAAGTCTTCAGTAAATTCAAAGTGCGTCGATCTTGGCTGCCAGGATGAAATCGCTTTCAGTGAGACCATCGATCTTATGGGTCCAGATGGTTACTTCTGCGCGGCCCCAGCCGAAACAAATGTCGGGATGGTGCCACTGCGCTTCAGCCAATTGACCTACGCGGTTCACGAACTCAAGCGTCTTGGCGAAATCACCAAACTTATATTCCTTGCGTAAGTGATGATCGTTTACCACTTCCCATCCTGCGATTTCGCTTTGCAGTTTGGTGAGTTCGTCGCCTTTCAGCGGCGGGACACCGCCGCGGCAGGGCACACAATCTCGACTCGCCAGCTCGCTCATTTGTTTTTCTCCCGAAAGCAATTTTGATAAACATTCTACACGCCGGATGGGCGGAGCGGCAGCGTCCAAACCATCCGGTGCTGACGTTAACGCGCTCAGCTGATTTCACGACTTGCTAATACCCGCAGGCAACGGATAGTCTTAAGAACGCCTTCAGCAATTAACAAAAACTTTCGTTTGCGAGCAGCTTTTTGCGCCTTCGCAAATCAGCTGCGCGGGGAGGGTTCGTGGCAATCATCCGTTCTTTCCAGGCTTTGCGCCCGTTGGCTGAGCGAGCAAAGCAAGTAGCGAGTGTGCCCTATGACGTCGTCAGCACCGCCGAAGCGCGCGCATTGGCTGCTGATAATCCGCTCAGCTTTCTGCACGTCTCACGGCCAGAAATTGATTTACCCGACGGCACCGATCCTTATTCGGACCAGGTGTATCGCAAAGCTCTGGAGAATTACGAACAGCTAAAAAAGGAATGCCCACTGGAAACTGAGGATGTGCCGAGCATCTACCTTTACCGCCAGATTATGGGCGAGCACGAACAGATTGGAGTAGTTGCTTGCTGTTCGCTGGATGATTACGACCAGGAAATAATTCGCAAGCACGAACGCACACGCCGCGATAAAGAGGACGATCGGACTCGTCACATGCTGGTCTTGCGCGCGCAAACCGGACCGGTCTTTCTTACCTACAGGGCTAACCGCGAAATAGATACGATGGTGATGGAAACGACGATGGCGAACGCCATTTTCGATTTCACCGCCGAGGATGGGATTCAGCATACGGTTTGGCGTGTGCCGGATCCGGTTCGCTTTGTTCATGCGTTCCGCGAGATTCCTTATCTCTACATCGCTGATGGTCATCATCGCGCAGCCAGTGCCGCGCGCGCACGCGCTGAACTCAAGGAACAAAGTTTTGGACACACCGGCGATGAGGAATACAACTTCTTTCTGGCCGTAATGTTTCCTGATGATCAACTGCAGATACTTCCTTACAACCGTGTCGTGCGTGATCTGAACGGGCTGTCACCGGAACAGTTTCTCGAGGCAGTTCGCAAGAGTTTCGACGTTAAGGAAGAGGGAAGCCCAACGCCCGATAGCCCAGGGAAATGGAGCATGTATCTGGGCGGGCAATGGTACGGGCTAACTCCTGGAGCTGGCGTACCTGAGCCGCAGGGAACTGTGGCCGGGCTCGATGTTAGCGTTCTTCAGGACCGTCTGCTCGATCCTATTCTGGGAATCAAGGATGTGCGCACTGACAAGCGCATCGATTTCATTGGAGGCAGCCGCGGCACGAAGGAATTGGAAAAGCTGGTCGCTGAAGGCAAAGCGGCGGTGGCGTTTTCATTGCACCCGACGACAATAGAAGAATTGTTGCGCGTATCTGACGCGGGGGAAATCATGCCGCCCAAGTCAACGTGGTTTGAGCCGAAACTTCGCGATGGCTTGTTGATTCACACGATTTAGTCAGTTGTCCGTTGTTAGTGGTCAGTAGCACTTATGTTCCGACTCCTGTGCTGACACCTGACAAGTGACAACTGACAACGGACTACTGACAACGGAAGACTATGCACGTTCTCATTGCTGACAAATTCGAACAATCAGGCCGCGACGGGCTGGAAGCGCTCGGTTGCGAGATTACTTTCGAGCCTGATCTAAAAGACGACGCACTCGTCGCCGCAATCGAAAAATATGCACCTGACGTCCTCGTAGTTCGCGGCACCAAGGTTAACGAAACAATGCTGGCGGCGGGGCCAATCAAGTTAGTAGTGAGGGCGGGCGCCGGCTACAACACAATTGATGTTGCCGCTGCATCGCGGCGGGGAATTTACGTTTCTAACTGTCCCGGAAAAAACTCAATCGCGGTTGCCGAGCTGGCGTTTGCGCTGATCCTGGCGCTCGATCGGCGTATTGCGGACAACGTCATCGCACTGCGGCGCGGCGAATGGAACAAAAAAGAGTTTTCAAAGGCGCGGGGTTTGTTCGGCCGCACGCTCGGTCTGGTTGGTCTTGGTAAAATCGGCCAGGAGATGATTCCCCGCGCTCAAGCTTTCGGGATGCGTGTAATTGCGTGGAGTCGCAGTCTGACGCCGGAGCGCGCCGCCGAGCTTGGCATCGAATTCAAAAGCACGCCCGCGGACGTAGCCCGTGAAGCCGACGTTGTCAGCGCGCATATGGCGCTCAATTCGGATACTAAAGGAATGCTCAACGCGGAATTTTTTGCAGCGATGCGGCCGGGCGCGTATTTCATCAACACGGCGCGCGGTGAAGTCGTCGATCACGCGGCACTAGTGGAAGCTATGCACTCGCGCGGTATTCGTGCCGGGCTTGATGTTTTCCCTGGTGAGCCAACTTCAGCGACGGCAGAGTTCACCGAACCGATAGCGCAGGAGCCGAACCTTTACGGCACGCATCACATCGGAGCCTCCACCGATCAGGCGCAGGAAGCGATTGCCGCGGAAACAGTGCGCATAGTGCGCGAGTTCAAGGAAACTGGACGAGTACCTAACGTAGTCAATCTGGCACGTCAAACGCCTGCTACATATCGGCTGGTGGTCCGTCATCATGACCGGCCCGGCGTGCTGGCCGTTGTTCTCGACGCCATCAAAGGCGAACACATTAACGTGCAGGAGATGGAGAACATCGTCTTTGATGGCGCGGAAGCTGCCGTGGCGCGCATCAATCTCGACAATGCACCCTCGCGCGTGATGCTCGATAAGTTAGAAAAGGACAACGTCGACATTATCGAACTTGATTTGCTGCAGTTGAACGAGAAATGAATGCGACCCTGATAACCGGAGCATCGAGCGGCATTGGTGAAGTCTTTGCCCGCCGGCTGGCGGCGCGCGGTCGCAACGTTTTGTTGGTAGCGCGTTCAGAAGACAAACTGATAACTCTTTGCAACGAGCTTGGCCGGTCTAACAGCATTCGCGCGCAATACGTCACACTCGATCTCAGCTTGCCGGAATCTCCGGCGCGGTTGTTTGAAGAAGCCGAGAAGCGAGGTTTGACGATTGACCTGTTGGTTAACAATGCCGGATTCGGATCGTTCGGCGACTTTGCCAAGGCTGATTTGGCGCGCGAGCTCAACATGATTGATCTCAACATCAAATCGCTGGTGGAACTAACCTATCGATTTTTACAACCGATGCGCGCGCGCCGGCAGGGCGCAATCATAAACGTCGCTTCGACCGCCGCTTTTCAGGCCGTGCCTTTCATGGCCACTTACGCGGCGACCAAAGCATTCGTGCTTTCGTTTTCCGAAGCGCTGTGGGAAGAGAATCGAACGTTTGGCATCAAGGTCATGGCATTGTGCCCCGGCGTTACCGATACAAATTTCTTCGAAGCCGCGCATGGCGAAAAGCCACCGGCGCGGGCTTCGCAAACTCCTGAAGAGGTGGTCGATACTGCGTTGCGAGGACTAGCGCGCGGTAAGAGTCACATCATTTCCGGATGGATCAATCGAGTGATGACGGAATCAGAACGGTTGGCGCCGCGGTCGCTGGTGACGCGCATGGCCGGCCGCATGATGCGTGGACGTTACGACGAATAGAGCTCAGTAGTTTTGAGTCCAAGCTTCAGCTTGCTACTTTCCAATCAGCAACCAAAGGGTTGGACCCACAACTACTTTGAAGCTAACAATACGAAGAGCTTTCAGCTGCGGAGATAATTGAATGGACGAACGAATTTTTAATTTTAGTGCCGGGCCAGCCGTGTTGCCGGTTCCTGTTTTGGAGATTGCCCAGCGCGATATGCTGGCGCTTCCCGGCGTCGGCATGTCGGTGATGGAAATCAGCCACCGCTCAAAAACTTTCGACGAGATCTTTGCCAAAGCCGAATCTGGCTTGCGAGAGCTGCTCGGCATCCCGGCCAACTACCACGTTCTCTTTTTGCAAGGCGGAGCGAGTTTGCAGTTTTCCATGGTACCAATGAATCTTCTGCCGGGAGAGGGCAGCGCCGACTACGTGATCACCGGCAGTTGGGGCAAGAAGGCACTGAAAGAAGCAAAACGTTCCGGCAATGTGAATATCGCCGCAACCACGGCAGACGGCGGCTTTACGCGCGTGCCGGGGAATGACGAGCTGAAGTTGGATTCGCAAGCTGCATATGTTCACATCACGACGAACGAAACAATTGAAGGAGTTGAATGGAAACAGGAACCCGAGGTTGGTGATGTCCCGTTGGTTGCAGATGCTTCTTCCGACATTCTGTCGCACCCGATTCCAGTTGAAAAATATGCGTTGATCTACGCGGGCGCGCAAAAAAATATGGGACCGAGCGGCGTAACGCTGGTCATCCTGCGCGATGATCTCGTGAAGAGAATCCCCGATGGCCTGCACACCATGCTCGACTATCGCACGCATGTCGAAAACAAATCGCTCTACAACACTCCGAACACCTGGGGTATTTACATCATCAGTTTGATCTGTGACTGGCTGAAAGAAAAAGGCGGCCTCGCCGGCATGCATCGCGAGAACGAAGCGAAGGCGCAACTCATCTACGACGCCATCGACAGCACTGATTTCTATCGCGGACACGCCGATCACGATTCACGTTCGCTCATGAATGTCACGTTCCGTTTGCCTAACGAAGAGCTGGAAAAGAAGTTTACTGCCGAAGCGACTGCGCAGGGTTTGGATGGCTTGAAAGGGCACCGTTCGGTCGGCGGCATTCGCGCATCAATCTACAACGCGTTTCCGCTGGCCGGCGTCAAGGCGCTGGTTGCCTTCATGAAAGAGTTTGAAAAGAACAACGGATAAATCCGGCTCCAATCTCGAGACTCTCAATCTTCAAGTTAGCGAATCAGACGTTGATACGCGGCTCGACTCTTTCCTCGCGGCGCAAATCGATGGCTGGAGTCGTGCGCGATTGCAACGCCTGATCGAGGATGAGGATGTACTTGTAAACGGGAAGCCGGCAAAAGCTTCCTACAAATTGCGAGCTAGGGATGAAATTGAAGTTGAACTGAGCGCACCGCCTGCGGCTACTTTTACTCCTGAAGACATTCCGCTCAATATTATTTTTGAAGACGACTCGCTGATTGTTATCAACAAACCAGCTGGGCTCGTGGTCCATCCGGCGGCCGGGGTTCATTCAGGAACACTGGCTAACGCCCTCGCTTATCATTTCCAAAAACTTTCGACGCGCGCAGGCGAGATTCGGCCCGGCATAGTTCATCGCCTCGACAAAGACACTTCGGGGTTAATGGTGATCGCAAAAAACGAAGCAACGCACGAGAACCTCGCGGATCAGTTTCGCGCTCGCGAAATCTTCAAGAGTTACGTCGCCTTGGTCCACGGCGTCGTTAAGCAGCAATCGGGCAGAATTGAACAGCCGATAGCACGCGACCCGCGAACCCGGATCCGCATGGCGGTAGTGCGTGCCGGACGCGGCGCGCTGTCCCTCTACAAAGTTCGCCGCAGCTTTAAATCGTTTACCTTGCTGGATGTCGAATTAAAGACAGGCCGTACGCATCAAATTCGCGTTCATCTTGCCTGGCTAAAGCATCCAGTCGTTGGCGACGAAGTTTATGGCGGCGGTCGCGACAAAACTGTTCAGGACGTCAGGTTGCGTGCGGCGATCCGCAAGATGCACCGGCAGTTTCTGCATGCTGAGCGGCTGGGATTTCGCCATCCCACCAGCGGTGAGTGGCTGCAGTTTGTAGCGCCGCTGCCCGATGAGTTAACCCGGCTACTGGCCGAGTTGGACGCCGCTGCCGGTACGATTTAGGATGGAGCGCGTCATTTGCCCGGCACACCGGTATTTAGTTACGAACGGTATGTTCTTATGATGCTGTGATTACTTTGATGGTGAGTGGTTTTGAGGGCAACTAGCCTCGGCAGGCAGGGCATCAAAGCGCCGTCTCCAACCGGTCTAACGTTACATTGATTATCCCCAACGCACATATGACTCTGTTTCGTTTTTCTTTTTTTTGGCGGCTCGCGCTGCTCGTTTCATTTTCGCTGGTCACCGTGGTGGCGCAGGCGCAAAAGCCTAAGCCCACACCAACGCCGCCGCCGCGGGATGATGACGAGGCAATCACCACGTTCATTCGTCGCGTGCGTTTGCCGATAACGGTGATGGACAAGAAGGGTCAATTCGTTCCCGGTCTTACTAAGGACGATTTTTTGATCCTGGAGGATAAGGTGCCGCAGCAAGTCGAAACGTTCTCGGATGATCTTGGCGAAGCGCTGCCGCTCTACGTTGTTGTATTGATGGACACATCGCCGTCCACGGCCGGGAAGTTAAAGTTTGAGCAGGAATCGGCGATGAATTTTATCCACACCGTGGTACGACCGCGCCGCGACCGGGTATTGTTTGCGACCTTTGATGATCAGATTAATCTGCGTCAGGACTTTACCGACAAACTTGATCTGTTGGACAAGGCTGTTAGTGGAGTTAAGAACCTGGGAACTCAAACGGCGCTGTTCGATGCGATCTGGCAATTCTGCGACGAGAAATTGAGAAGCGTGGCGGGCCGGCGGGTGATGGTGATTGTTACTGACGGTGAGGACACGTTCAGCCGGGCCGACATTCGTGATGCCATTGACATCGCGCAGCGCACTGAAACGACTATTTACGCGATCTCGACCAAGGCGGGTTTTCTTTCCACCGTGCCGGGTGTAGAAGCCGGTCAGGTTAAAGATAGCAAGGATCGGGGCCTGGTCACCTTGTCCGAAGAAACTGGCGGCGTTGCCTTTTTTACCGGGGACATGCTTTCGCTGGAACGCTCGTTCACGAAAATATCCAAAGAGTTGCGCGCCCAATACCTGCTGACTTACAAGCCGCAGAATGACCGTTACGACGGCAGCTTCCGAAAGATTCAAGTCAAACTTGTCGCCGGGCGCGGTGACTTGAAAGTAAGAACTAAGCAGGGCTACAAGGCCATCGCTGATAGCGTCAGGCCATAAGAAGGCATGAAGATGTTTAATCAAGGATTAGGAAAACTCAGTTTGATCTTGGCGTTTCTCGTCGCCTTCTCGGCGGCTGCGTTGATCACCAATCGATCTTTCGCCCAGACGCCACCGGCTGGCGCCGACGCACAGAAATCGAGAAACAGGCGGGCGTCCGAGGTGCCTTCGCCCACGCCTCCAGCAAATCCAAAGGAGGAGCTGCCGGGGGAAACGGATGACGTAGTTCGCGTCGAGACAAACCTGACGAACATCTTTTTTACCGCCGCAGACAGTAACAAGCGCTTTGTCAACACGCTGAAAAAGGAAGACATCCGCATCACTGAGGACGGCCAACCACAGGAAATTTTCACTTTTCAAACTAACGTTGATTTGCCGCTCTCGATCGGAATTCTGATCGACACGAGCAGTTCGGAAGAGCGTACGCTACCCGATGAAAAAGCTGCCGCCCGCTCATTTCTGGAAGCAGTAATGCGTCCCGACAAAGACGAAGCCGCGATAGTTTCTTTCACGGGGGACGTGACGCTCGAGCAGGGCTTCACGGGAAACGTTGAGCGCTTGCGCCGGGCGATCGATCGGGTTGAGTTTATCCCGCCCTCAGGTTACATCGGCGGCGGAGTGGTCGTCGGCGGCACTCCTCCCATCTCAGGCTCAAATCAAACGCTGGCCGGTTCGACTGCGATCTGGGACGCGGTGTGGGCCACCTCTAATGAATTACTGTCAGATTCCACCGCGGAAAACACACGGCGCACCATCATTCTGCTCACCGATGGCTATGACACCATCAGCCAGATGAAGATGGGCCAGGCAATTGAGCGCGCGCAAAAAGCGGATGCGCTCATTTATGCCATCGGCATTGGGGATATGTACCAGGGTGGAGTTGATTCCGGCTCGCTGAAGAAGATTTCAGAGCAAACCGGTGGCCGCGCCTATTTTCCGCGCAATGAACGAGAGCTGCGCGGCGCCTTTGCACAGATACAGACCGACCTGCGCGAACAATACCTAGTCGCCTATTCACCAACAAATAAGACGCGCGACGGAGCTTATCGGCGGATTCAAATTGAAATAATTGATCCCGAAGTGCGCAAACAGAATTTGAAACTTAACTACCGACCCGGCTATTTTGCAAAGACAAACGAGGGATCGTTGCCTACTCGTAAGCGCACCCAACCCGATTGATCCAACACGATTGCCAAAGTCATTGACCTGGTTTTTTGCGCGCCTTGATGTCAGTCATGACGATGGTGACGACCAGCCCTATGCCCGCGATGGCAGCCAGCAAGAAGAAAATCATGGGGAACCCGGGATAGCCGAGAATGCGAAATGACGTCTCAACCCGCATTAGCATTGCCGCTCCCACGATCAGGGAAGCGAGCACAAGTCCCAGGCTGATCCGATTCGCTACTTTCTGAAGGCCCTCCACCACGACCTTTTCGTCGATTGTATCGACATTAATCTTCAACTCGTTATTGCCTATAGTGTCCAGGATTTTATTGACGCGCCCCGGAAACTTTTCCACAAACTCCTTAAGCTCGACGACACTGCCAATGATGTTTCCCGGCGCGATGCTCTGCATCAAATTGCGCTGCAACACTTCTGTCGCCCGCTGACGGATTACGGCTGCCGGTTCGAACGCCGGATCCAATGTGAAGACGACGCGATCCAGGTTAAGTAGGGCTTTCGCCACCATGGTGAATTCAGAAGGCAGGCGGAACCAGCAGTCGGCGGAGATCTTAGTAATCTCAATCGCTACCTGACCAGAATCCAGCCGGCTTAAATTCGAACCGGCGTGTTCGGCAACTAGCTCCGCAACTCGACTGATAAACTCGGATTTGTTAAAGCCGGGCTTCGCTTCACCCATCCTGATCGCCGTTTCGGCGGCTTCTTCGCCCCGTCCTTCACTGATGGCCAACAGCAAGCGCAGCAGGTTGTCGCGAAAGCCGGGAAGTAGCCGGGTCACCATTCCCAGATCCAGCAGCCCAATACGATCGTCGTCCGTAAGGATGACATTGCCGGGATGAGGATCGGCATGGACCAACCCGTCAAGCAATATCTGCTTGAGATAGGCGCGGAATAATTCGCGCGCCAACCCCGGGCCATCGATTTCCATCAGTCGTAACGGGCTCAGTTCAGTAATCTTTTTGCCCGGAACGTATTCCATCGTGAGGATACGAGCGGTTGAGAAATTTTCAATAGGATCCGGAATGATTATGCGCTCAAACTCGCGAAGGTTCTCAGCAAAGGTAATTAAGTTGTTGGCCTCGACTTTAAAATCCAGTTCGCGTAACAAACTTCGGCGCAAGCCGAGCAACATGTTTTCAAATTCGTAACGCTTGCCAATTTCGGTGTGTGAATCAAGGAACTGCGCCATTTGGCCCAGGGCTTCGAGGTCTTCAATGATTTGCTCGCGAATATTCGGCCGTTGCACTTTGACGACCACGGCGCGGCCGTCGCGCATATGCGCAAAATGCACCTGGGCCAACGAGGCAGCTGCCAGGGGTTGCGGATCGAAATCGGCAAACGCCTTGGAAATGCGCACACCTAATTCGCCGGAAACGATTTCGTCCACCTGCTCATAGGGAAACGGTTCGATGCGATCCTGCAAACGCGCTAGCGCTTCCAGGTAAGGGGTCGGCAAGAGATCGGCCCGAGTCGACAGCAGTTGGCCCAGCTTGATAAACGTCGGACCAAGTTTTTCCAGGTCTGCTGCAAGTTCCTCGGCCGCCGGCCGCGTTTCGGCCAATTGCATTTCGTCCAACTCAATGCTGTCTTCCAAGCCGGCCTGCTTGACCAGATCTGATCGTCCATATTTGACGAACAGCATGGCGACGTCTTTGTATCGTTTCAGGCGTTCGGGTTTGAGCGAAACCATTCGTATGCAGTCCTTTTGCGGTTGATTGTACTAAAAATTGTGCTCTCAGGCCCTAAAGGGAGGCATCCAGCAATTCGTGGGCCAACTCTGGGCAGTAGCTGATGGACGTTCGTTGGCAGTACTAACAGGAGAGTAAAGCAGACAATTCGTTGCAGCCGGTATCGACCCATTCAAGGGGTAGGAGCGACCAGGAGCAACCGCGAACTAACCATGCTTTGGAGTTCGGACGAACTGAATCCTTAGTTGCTGGAGACTTTCGGCGCAGTGGCGGCGAGAGCTTTATCAATCGCCGCTCGCAAACCTTCGCTGCTCAATTCGGTAAGTGCTATGCCGTTGATGAAAATGGTAGGCGTGCCGTCGATACCGTATTTCTCGCCGTCGTCGATATCATGACGAACTTCAGCGGAGTATTTGCCGCTGTCGAGGGCTGCATCAAATAGCGCGCGGTTCAAGCCGATATCGCTCGCGTATTTCTTGAGTGAAGGCACATCCAGCGCGTTCTGATGCTTGAAAAGAATCAAGGCATATTCCCAAAACTTTCCTTGCGCATTGGCCGCGTTGGCCGCCTCAGCAGCTTTGCGCGCATTCGCATGCGCTTGCAAAGGAAAGTCGCGCACTACGAATCTCACTTTATTCCCATAACTCTTCAACACCTCGTCAAGTATCGGCTGCATGGCAGCACATGAAGGACACTGGAAGTCTGAAAACTCCACGACCGTGACCGGCGCGTTGGCGTCGCCGCGCACGGGATCATCGTCAACGCTAATTGCCTGGACCAGCGGCGGCGGCTCGACCAGCAACATGCGAATGTTGGCTTGCTTTCTCAGCCTGTCTGCCAGGGCATTTTCAAGTTCTTTCTGTTCCTGGTCCTGTAGATAACTGGAGATGCGACTGCGAACAGCGTCGAGGGTGCCGGGGATGTTGCTTTGGTGTTCCGTATAGAACTTTGCGATTTCAGCTTCCGTCGGCTGATGAGTCTTTTCGCTAATTTCGGTCCGTACAATGTCTTCCGGTGCGACATTGCGACGGTTCGCTTCAGCCAGCAATAAGAGGTTGTAGATCGCCTGGTCCAGCGCCCCTTTTTCCAGCAGATAAGTGCTCATGCGAAGTTTGTAACCAAGAGGCCGCATCCGCTCGTCGATCATCGCCGCTGTTATAGGTTTGCCAGCGACTGTCGCCAACACCGTTGCCGGCGCAAGCGTCGCCGCATTTACATCGGCGCCGTTCACCACAGGGATAGACGTTCGCAATCGTTTTACCAACTCGCCAGACAGGCGTGTCTCTTTTTCGCCAAGCAAATAAGCAACAACATTCTTCTTCAGGATCTCGGGACCTTCGTCCTGGTCGATTGTGTTGCGATTGTCCTCGATGAACTTATTAATTTCAGCGGCTGTTGGCTCGGTTAGTTTGCGCTTCACTTCAATGTCGTACAACTGCTGCGATGTCATCTTGCGCCGTGAAGCTTCAGCTTCGAGCAACAATGTATTGACCTCGAGCTCAAGTATCTGACGCCTTGCTTGTGCAATCTTGTCATTAAGACTTTCCGCTTCTTCGCGCGCGCTCGGATCAATTTCTGCTGTCGTCACATTTTGACCGTTCACCACGGCCAGCAGGACAGGCGCTGCTGGGGGCCGCACTGTTGGAGCTGTCGGTGACGGTTGGGCTACGGGAACAATAACTTGAGGTTTGGCCGGGGTGCTCCGCGCGGGCCGTCTTCGCCCAGTCTGTGCAGAAACCATTCCCAGCCCAAATAGCATGAGAATGATTAGTAAGACAGTTTTAGGTTTGTTCATTTATGGTGCTGGGCCAAGCGGTCGGGTTAACGGATGATACTTGCAGTGACCTTAGAGCGCAAAACAACAGACGACGTTGCCCAGTTGAGTGCGTCAATTGGCAGCAGAAGGTTGACGATCCGGCGAAAGCGCCCTGGTTCCCTTAACGATAGCGAATAATGCTGCGCCGGCGACGCTTGACTGGCTTGCGCGCCGAAAGCAAATCCTTATGGCGGCCGTTAAGAATAAAAGCCAGTCCCTGATGAGTAACGCCGAGCATTCGGGCCGCGCGGGTTACGCTGCCGTCAGACGCGGCAAGCGCGCGGCTAATCAGATCAGCCTCATACTTCAGCACATGGTTTTCCAGTGAGACGTCAATCGAAAAACCCGGTGAGCCGGATGCTTCGGTCTCCGGCTGCGGCTGCACAGCAGTTTCGTCGCGCACTTTCGTGCTTGGGCTTTCAGTAACGAGTTTGCTAACAACTAAACGCCGCGCAGTTTTCCCAAGACTACTTTGTATTTCCGGATGCTGCGAATCGCCTAACTCGGACTCTGCCATGCGGAAGTAAGTGATCAACTCATTAACTGGAAGGTGGTCAGCCAACTCTTCGGCGATCGCCAACGCTGCAATGCCACCACTTTCGGGATCGCCGGCATCGTGTGACACACGAATCGCCTGCTCCAGGGTAGCGCGAGCTTTTGAAAAGTTGCCCAAACGTGCCAACGCTATCCCATGAGTGGTCAATGCCTCGGCGAACTTTGATAGCTCGTCGCCTTCTTTGAGGACTTGGACGGCGCCGCGGGCAACAGCCTCTGCTTTGGTAAAACTGCCACGGGCGATCAAGGCCCGTGCACGCGTGTCATCCACCTGGGCGACCATGCCCTTGTCTTTTACTGCTTTGAAAAGAGCGCGCGCCTGATCGAGATGTTGCGTGGCCTCGGGATAACGACCAAGACGAACGAAAAGGTAGCCAACGTTATTCTCGATCATCGCGTGGAAACGTTTGTTTCCCGCCTTCTCGACATGAAAGAGTGCCGCCGAGTATTCAATCAGCGCCTGGTCGACATAGTCTTCGCGGTGGCTTGCGAGCCCGAAGTTCTTGAGTACGGTGGCGTACTCGTTGTGAAACTTACCTTTCAAGTTGTCGTTCGTGCTGACTGCAAAAAGAGGCGCCGCTTCTCGATGAGTTCTGAGCGCGTCTTCGTAGCGCGTGGAAACTCTTTCGATGATGGCCCGATTTAACAAAGCCCGAAGTCGCTGCTCGCTATCAAGATCACCAAGTTGATTGAGCGCTTCGTCAAGCGTGACGCGAGCTTCATCGAACGCACCCTCACGCCAATAGCAAAGTGCGAGATCCACTTGAGCCTCAGCACTCAGTTCCGGCAGTTCCAATCGTGCGAAAGTGCGCGCCGCCTGTGAGATGAGGTCTTTAGCAATTTCCTGGGCGCCGGGTATTTGCTGCGCACTGCCAATCCAGCCTGACAAGGTACCGGCCCGCAGCAGCACCTGGGCGCTTTCCAGCTCATTCAGGCCATCGAGGTTGGGCGGCTCGCCGATGCGGCTCCAGTAGGGATGCATTGCTTCCCGCGCAGCCTCATATTCGGCGACCTCTTCCAGTGCCTTGACGCGCTGGCAAAGCTGCAAAATCAGCCCTTCAGACTCGCTGGAAACAGCTGTTTTTCGTGGTGAAATCATGGATTCTATTTTCATGTGAGGAAGCTCCTTTGTCCGCGATGCAAGAATCCTTGCAAGAAAGTGATCATGTCGATATGATGCGCGGCGTTTAGCGGTTCCGCAGTTGGCCTCCCACCTTCGCGCTCAACTGCCTTTATCGACCTTTTAACCCGAAAAAACCGAATAGGAGAGAAAACTATGAAAACGATTAAAGCGTTCTGCACGGCGATCATTCTCAGTCTAGCCATTAGCACTTCAGCATTTGCGGGCGACATCGCCACTCCAGGTGCGGCGCTAACCGGCGATACAACCACCGGGACACTTTTGACGACCACTTCCGACCAATCGACTGACGATACAAACATCGGAGATCTGGATGCCAGTACACTAGGCGACGTTTTACTGACGCTCTTATCAACGTTCTAAATGGAATAAAGAGCGCCATTTTCAAACTGGTTAGAGTCTTGCTTTAGCCCCATCGGGACTTGCCGGATATCTTGCATATCCGGCAAGCGAATTCCGGCCAGGCGAATGCTACCTTCATAGCGGACGGGAAAGCAAGAGTTAGTTGACCGGACTCGCGGCCGACAACCCCTCGTTTTATCCGACCCGGTAAGCGTGAGGTTCAGTTTGTATTCGCGGAAACAAGTTTGCGGACCGTTTCCAGAGTGTCGATCTCCGAAGCCTTCTTATCCGGACGTAGTCGCAGAATTCGAGGGAAACGGAGGGCATAGCCGCTTTTGTGGCGTTTGGACGGCTGTACCCGATCGAAAGTGACCTCAATAACAACTGTGGGTTCAACTAGTCGGACGCGGCCATGTCCGAATTGCTGGAGTGTGTGCTCCTTGAACCATTCGGTCATTTCGGTTAATTCCGCATCGGTTAATCCCGAATAGGCCTTACCTATATTTAGCAGCTCTTCATCTTCTTCGGAGCGGCGCACGGCAAACGTGTAATCGGAAAGCAGGTGTCTTCGTTTGCCATGACCAACCTCGACAGCAGTCACTGCTACGTCCAGCGTGGCGATCGCGCGTTTCACTTTGAGCCAATCGCGACCGCGCCGGCCCGGTTTATACAAAGAGGCCGGGCTCTTAATCATCAGCCCTTCATTTCCGCGCGCTCGAGCGCTATCAAATTCCTCATCAAGGGCGGCCACCTCGCTGAACAGCTTTGCCGAAGAAATACGGATTAGCGAGTCCGAGGGAATCATTTCTTCCAGAATTCGCCGCCGTTCATTGAGTGGTTCATCCGTCAAAACGCGCCCGCTAGCGTACAGGAGGTCGTAAGCGACTAAGACGACTGGGACTTCCTTCAGCAATTGCTCGCTGATGGTTTTCCGCCCCAACCTTTTCTGCAGTTCGCCGAAAGCGAGAATTTGCTCGCCGATTGCCGGTACGATTTCGCCATCGATGACGGCGTCCGTTTTAATCTCCCGCAACGGAGTTTCTAACTCAGGAAAGCGATGAGTGATCTCGTCCATTGTTCGAGAGTAAATCGCGACTCGTCCGTCGCGCGTGTGTACTTGCGCCCGAATACCGTCAAATTTGTCTTCAACGAAAAACTCTGCCGGCATGGTGCGTGCAATGTCCGCGAGATCAGCGGCCGGTGTCGCCAGCATGAACTTAATCGGGTGAAACAAGCGCATGTTTACGTTGGCCAAATCGTTTGCACGGGAGCGGACCGCAGTTTCGCCAATGTCGCCCAGCAGCATGTTCACTTGCGACACGCGCTCAAGTGGTTGAGCAAAGGCGCGCGCAATAGCGTCCTCTACCAGGCTTTCCCGAAGGCCAATACGCAAGTCACCCGCCAGCAATTTGATGAGGTACTTTGCCTCCAGCGGACCCGCTCGCCGGAGGACAGATACCAATTGAGCAGTCTTGTTTTTTGATCCCCGCGTCTCACTAAGTTGGCTAATGAAGGATTCGGTTTCCGCGAGCGTCAACCGTTCCTTTGCATCAGAATGCCTCGCCGCTTCGACTGCCTCGTACGCAGCTTCGCCCGCGTCGCCAAGACGGACATAGATCGGTTGTAGCTCCTGAAGGCTAAAGCCTGTCGCCTCGCTGAGTGCAACGCTGATGATGCTGCCGCCCACATTTGTGGTGCGCGCGTCATTCATTGGGAACTGATGCCCGGCCAGGTAACGCGCCGCGCGGGATAGGTCGGCGTCTTCAAGCTGCTTCAGGTAATCTCCGACCAGAGCAACTTTGGCCAGCTTTTTAGTAGTAGCTGCTACCTGTTCAGCAACTTCAGCCAAACTGTGCAGCGAGCCGCGCCCGGCCGCTTGTTCATTGTTCGCCTTAGCAGACATCGGAAATACAATTCTTCAAAGCTTGCTCAGAAAAGTCACGATTGGTTTTCTTGTTTCTAAAATGAAGGTTGCGCGAGCCTGCAAGAAGGTGTCAAGTGGCGTTTCTTTAGCACCACGGCCCGGTGAGGAGGTATCGGCAGCAGCTTATTTCTGCTTTGTAAGCCTGCGGGTTACAATCATCTCGCAATAGGCGGCCTGGAGAGAGGTAATCGAAAGGAATCCGGAAAAGTGTTTTTGTTGATTCTCGAATCGCTGGGCAGCACGGAACTGCTCTTCATTTTGGTGATGGCCCTGGTTTTCTTTGGCCCACGCAAACTGCCGCAGTTAAGCCGTTCGCTCGGCAAAAGCATGGCCGAGTTTCGTCGCGCGTCTGAAGACTTCAAACGAACCTGGGACCGTGAAGTAAACGAAGAAATGCAGGCCATGATTACCGTCGATCAACCCGCCACCAGCTTTGCAAATAATTCAATCCTCGACGCCGCGCCCGCGACTCAGCCCTTGCAGCCGCCAACGATTGAAGCAGTTTCGCCGGACCGAGTAGTTGCTCGCCAATCGATCCATAACGACAATTCCAGCTCATCTGCCAGCGGTGATATCGAGCCCACTTCTAACCACTCAGAACCCCAGCGTAAGCGCGACTGGCTATGAACTTGTCGCGACTCGATAGCAATCATTAATGTCAACATTTATCAAAGCGCTCGGTTCGGGCCGGTCAAAAGAAGAACTTGGCGGGCAGATGTCTTTCCTCGAGCATCTCGACGAACTGCGCAGCCGTCTGATGCGTTCGCTGATATTCGTATTTCTGGCGACGACGTTTTGCTGGTTTGTTTCGGATCGCATCTACGCATTTCTTGCGAAGCCGGTTGAAAGGGCCCTGGCTGAAGCGCAACGACAACAAGTACCTATCAATGGTTTAACCGGTAACGAGCGAATACTCCCGCTTACTTCCATTCAGGAGAATGATCTAGGTCGTTACATCTTTCCCGCCGAAACGAAATTGGGTGTAAGTGTAATTCCTCCGGGCGCTTCAGTGATGGCGCGCGCGCTAAAGGATTCGCAGGGACAACTAGGTCTCTATACTGAGGAACCCTTGTACGCGGGAAATACGATCATTCCCAAGGGGCTGCGATTGCCCGTGGATTTCAGGGCGCTGCCCGAAGCCGATTCAGGGATCAGCGACAAGTTAATTGTCACCAGCGCGATGGAGCCATTTTCTCTGTACGTGAAAGTGTCGTTGTATGCGGCGCTCTGTTTATCGTTGCCATTTTTGTTGTGGCAGATCTGGGCGTTTGTTTCCCCCGGACTTTACCCGCACGAACGCGCGTACGTCACACCTTTCATAGCGCTCTCGTCGATTTCATTTGTGCTGGGAGCAGCGTTTGCCTACAAGGTCATTTTCCCGCCGGCTGCAAGATATTTGCTCGGCCTGGGATCGGATTTCCGGTTGCTGCTGAAAGCCGACGACTACTTTGATTTCATTATCATCGTGATGTTGGGGATGGGCGTCGTATTTCAGATGCCGGCGATTACGTACGTGCTGGCGCGCATCGGCCTGGTGACCGCGAGATTCCTCGTGCGGATATGGAAAACGTCGCTCATCGTTATACTGATTGCGGCGGCGGTGCTTTCACCGACCAACGACATTCCTAATATGCTCTTATTCGCGGCGCCAATGCTGGTGTTGTACATCGTTTCGATATTTGTTGCCTGGATATTCAGCCGGCCCCGCCGCGTCAGTTAAATTGTCCCCAATGCGCTCCCAATATTTGCAAAAAAAGGCAACTAAAAGAGCTGTTCTGGGCATCTTGACTGTGTTCTTGGCGAGACTTTAGAATCCTTGGCTCTCGCTCGGCCCGTATCGTCGGCAATCGATTGAGTTCCAGAAATTACAGGAGTTTTGTTATGTGTTTTCCCAAAGCCAGCTTCCGCCTGGTTCTTTTCCCACTCGTATTAGCCGGCGCCAGCATCTTTGGTTTTGCGCAGGATCCGCGCCAAAGTCAGGATCCGATGGAGAAGCCGCGCAACGTCAAGACGGAGTTAAAGAAGGCATACAAGGATTGGCTGGAAAAGGACGTAACCTACATCATCACTGACGAGGAGAGGAAGGCTTTCAAGAAACTTGCCACCGACGACGAGCGCGAGAAGTTTATTGAAGAATTCTGGCGCCGGCGCGATCCCGATCCCGACACCGACGAAAACGAATTCAAAGAGGAATACTACGAGCGCATTGCCTACGCGAACGAACATTTCGCATCCGGCATTCCGGGGTGGAAAAGCGATCGCGGCCGCATCTGGATCATGTATGGCAAACCTGACGAGCGGGAGACGCACCCAGCCGGTGGCCCGTACGATCGCCCCCAGACTGAAGGCGGCGGCATGACGACAACCTATCCGTTTGAAACCTGGTTTTATCGCTATCTTCCGGGCGTTGGTTCGGGAGTTGAAATCGAATTTGTAGATCCGACAGGCAGCGGGGAATACCGAATCGCGCGCAACCCGAATGAAAAGGATGCGATGCTAAATGTTCCCGGCGCCGGTCTGACCCTTTCGGAAGAACTTGGGTTGTCGAGCAAGGCCGATCGTATCGGCGGCATGAGCATGTACGGCTTGAAGGATTATCAGCGCGAACAAGACAGCCCGTTTTCTCGGCTGCAATTGCTGACAGACTTACAACGCGCGCCGCAAATCAAGTTTAACGATCTGGCCAGCGCCGTTAACACGGGTGTAATTGAAGAGAACCCACTCAACTTTGATATCCGCGTGGATTTCTTCCGGCAATCAGACGAACGCGTAATCACAGCGTTTACTATCCAAACTGAAAACCGCGACCTGACATTCAGCGACAGTGGCGGCTTACAACAGGCGCGCATAAATATCTTTGGCAAGATTACCTCCGTTGCCGGACGCCGCGCTGGAGTTTTTGAAGATCCAGTGATCACCACGGCTACCACCACTGAACTAACAGAAGCCAAAGAACGCAAGTCAGCGTATCAGAAAGCTGTTGCCCTGGTGCCGGGAACCTATAAGGTTGATGTCATAGTGCGCGACGTCACTTCCGGAGCGACTGGTGTCCGACACGTCGGCTTCACGGTGCCGAAGTATGACGTACAAAAACTTTCGACATCGACTCTGGTGCTCGCTTCAAAACTTGAAAGTCTTGGCGACCAGCCGGCAGTGGGACAGTTTGTCATTGGCCAGACCAAAGTAATTCCGAACGTTTCGGGAATTTACCATCGCGGTCAGCCGCTGGGTGTTTACCTGCAAATTTACAATTCGGGCATTGATCAAACTACGCTGCGCCCGGCTGTCGACGTCGAATATGTTTTGATGAAGGATGGCAAAGAGGTAGGCAAGCAACCAGAGACTTGGCAGGGCCTGAGTGATTCCGGCCAAAGGCTGACACTGGCGCGGTTAATCGATTCGCAGCGACTCGTGCCAGGCGACTATGAACTGACGATTCGCATTCGCGACCGAGTTTCCGGCCAGGCGCTGACGCCGGCTGCGAAGTTTACGATCGTTCCGTAATCGCGATTTAGACTGACTATGAATGGTGATGGCGGTTGCCCGGTAAGCAACCACTATCACCATTTGTCATTTGCGCTGATAACTGTCCCGGACAGTTCCCAGTTTTGTGTTTCCCTGGACGGAATGGCCGCGCGCGTCGACTACGTCAACTTCAAAGCCGGGAAAAGAAGGACGAAATCGAAGTACCTTCCAGGTTTCAACGGTGATGTCGTTTTCGGCGGCTCGATGGTAAGGGTATTGCGGCAGTCCTTCGCGGTCGCCACGCACGTCCACCCCAGTCAGGTGAAGGATGCGCGCACGAAACCCTTCGATGCGTCTAATCTTTCGCTCAACGTTAGCAATGGACGACATGTCGGTCAGTTAAGAGTGGCATAAAATTTTGGTCTGTGTTCCGCACGCAGCCACAGGCTGAAGTCTCTGCCACAACAGTCTAAAGGTAAGTAGATTATATCGTGAACTGTGGTCCAACGCTTCTGTTTCCGTCAGAAACAGCACCCCAATTCGACGTCGCGTGTGCGGATGCTAGAATACAAGTACCGATGGAAAGACCTGTAAATTTATTGACGTTCACGCAGGATGAACTGGTCGAGTTCTTTGCGCAG
Organism: Pyrinomonadaceae bacterium; assembly: GCA_036265575.1. Lineage (GTDB taxonomy): Bacteria > Acidobacteriota > Blastocatellia > Pyrinomonadales > Pyrinomonadaceae > PSRF01. Next base: position 10,284 of record DATAOU010000232.1, on the reverse strand, counting down.
AGCGGGGAACCTGCGTATCGCGCGCGTCAGATTTTTGCCGGACTGCAGCAACGCCGGCTGCAAAGCTTTGCCGCGATGACAGACTTGCCTAAACCTTTGCGGGCGCATTTGGAATCAATTGCCACAGCTTCAAGTCTGACGGTCGAATCCCGCTATCTTTCCGAAGACGGAACTCGGCGCTTCCTGATGAAGACCCATGATAACCGGCCGGTGGAAACAGTTTTCATCCCAGAAGAGCATCGCGATACGATCTGCTTCTCGTCACAGTCGGGTTGTCCGTTGCAATGCACGTTTTGCCTGACCGCTCAGCTCGGTTTGTTGCGCTCGTTAACCGCGGGGGAGATCGTCGAACAAATAATCATCGCGCTCAATGACGCCTACGGAGTCGGAGTGAAACCGCCGCGTGGCATTAATCTGGTAGGCATGGGCGCCGGCGAGCCATTCCTGAATTTCGAAGAACTGATGAAAGCGCTCAGCATCATGGCCGATCCTAAAGGGCTGTTCATAGTTCCCAACCGCGTAACGATTTCCACCGCCGGCGTGGTGCCGCGCATTCGCGAGCTGGCACAGATTACCGGCCGGCCCCATCTCGCGATCTCTTTGGCCGCGCCGACTGACGAGTTGCGCGACGAGCTAATGCCGATCAACAAGAAGTGGCCGCTGGAAGAATTGCTCGACGCCTGCAAAGAGTTTGAGAAGAGTCTAAAGGCCGGCGAACGACTGACTTTTGAATACGTGATGCTGGCCGGCGTTAACGACTCCGATGAGCAGGCAAGACAACTTGCGAACCTTTTGAACCGTCACAGCCTGCGCGCGAAAGTAAATTTGATTCCACACAATCCAGCGGAGCCGCTGCCGTACTTGCCGTCGCCGGCAGAACGAGTGGAAATGTTCAAGGCTATTCTTGAGTCGAAAGGAATCCATACTTACGTGCGGCGGCCGCGCGGCAGAGACATCTTTGCTGCTTGCGGTCAGTTGGCGGCGCGAACAGAAAATAACCTTGCCGCTGTCGCGAAATGAAGGCTGAGTAAAACAGATGCGATTAATTCAAGCGCTACTCTTTATGATTCTGCTGGTCGCCCCAGCGAGTTTCCTGGCAAGCCCATTGCCGCAATCGGCACCCAACATTAACGTGACGGCCGCGGCGTCGCCCGACAAGGTGCAACGCGGCCGGACTGTGCGGGCAACAGTCATGATGGATATTCCTTCAGGCTTTCACGTCAACTCGAACCATCCGCTGGAGAAATTTTTGATTCCCACTACGCTCAAGATCGACGCGCCAAATGGAGTGCGGGTGAGTCCAGTTAGTTACCCGCGCGCCGTTCTGCGCAACTTCAAGTTTTCCAAAAGTCGAGTAGCGGTTTATGAGGGGCGCGCGACCCTTAGGTTTAACGTCAGCGTGCCCGCGAGTTTTCCCACAGGAACTACAGAATTAAGGACGCACTTACGTTACCAGAGTTGCAATGATGAGGTGTGCTTTCCGCCGCAGAACCGCGACGTAAGTCTGTGGTTGAATGTGCAGTGATTAGTTACGGCCCAGGATGACGTTATTTAAGACACCCAGAGCGCGCGGAGCGTGCGATAGTGCAAACGCGGCTATTATTCTTCTAAAGTCTGTCGCCCACTTCGTGGGCTGTTTCTTTTTTAATTGGAAAGATCCTGGGTTCCGCTTCGCTTCACCCCAGGCTTTATGCTGTTGCCACGCTTCGCGGGCTGGAACAGCCATCAACTATTGTTTCCTTCCAATCACGCTCATCAGGCGTCCGACTTTTCCATAAAGATTCTTCTCACGCCGGTAAGAAAAAAACAGGTCAGTGCGGCACATCGTGCACAGCGGTGCGCTGTAAATATTTGCTTCGTTAACGCCGACCGCCATAAGTTGCGCACGGTTCGCTTTTATCAAGTCGACGCATGCATGATCAGTGCGGGTCGACTTGAACAGGTCAGTTGAAGCTGCAAAACGGTCCCCAAACGCATCGATTACTTCCTTACCGACTTCATAACAACACGAGCCTGCGGCTGGCCCGATCGCGACAATTGCATTGCCGGCCTGAGTTTTGTAATCGCTCACCAAGCGGGCCAGTGCCCTGGTAACAACTTCCACGACCGTTCCGCGCCAACCAGCATGCACGGCCGCAAAGGCGCCGGTTTTCGGGTCACCTATCAGGATGGGAACGCAGTCCGCTGTTTTCACTCCTGCCATTACGCCACGCGCGTCGCTGACAATTGCATCGCAGTAAACTGTCTCGCCGTGTGCGTCCGTGGCGGGCTTAGCTTCGCTTAAAGTCTGCACAACGCGCACGTCCGAGCCGTGCACTTGCCAGCAACCCGCCAGCGCCCATTGGCCGGGAAAGAGCTTGAGAAAGCGGCGCCGATTCTCCAGAATGTTTTCCGCTGCGTCTTCGTTAAAGCCGGCGAGGTTAAGCGAATTCTCGGGCATGGCGCTGACACCGCCGCCCCTGGTCGAAAATCCATTCGCGAAGCCAGCGTCTTCCAAGGGCGCACAGACCAGCGCGCGCACGCCTTCGTGCTCGCGCCAGTAGAAGCCGGCGTGTTCTAATTCCGCGTCGTTTATGATCGTCTCCATCGGCATAGACATTATCGAAGTTGCGCGCGTTCGCGAAGTGCTCGAGCGCACGCCGCGTTTTACCGAGCGCGTTTTCACTGCCGCCGAACGAGCCTATTGCGACAGTCGTGGTGTGGTGGCTGCGCAGCATTATGCCGCGAGGTTTGCTGCGAAAGAAGCGGCGTTAAAAGCGTTGCGGACTGGTTGGCGCGGCGGAATCAGTTGGCAAGATGTAGAGGTTGGTTCACTGGAAAGCGGGGCGCCGTTTCTGACTTTTCACGGCGAGTCACAAAAACTATTTGAAGCTTCGGGCGCCACTGTGGCGCATCTTTCGATATCGCACACAACTCAACACGCGATTGCGCAGGTTGTGCTGGAAAAGGTTTGACAGCCGGAAGGTCAAAGACCTACCGCACATCGGACGGCTTAGCCGAAATGCAGCAACGCTTGCATCTGGTGGCCGGCCTTCCGCGCATCAGGTGTCAGACTCAAGAAAGCAGCGCTATCGCATTGCGTTAACCAGCGTCCGACGTCCGCGGGCGTTGACGTCCACGCGGGTTAGGCTTTCAGGAAATGGGTTACCTGGCGGCGAGAGGCGTGTAGACGATTGCAGATTTTGAGTTAGAACAGGTTCACTTACCTCGCGCCCCGCGGCTTTGTCAATCGCATCTCCGTTTAAGCCGGGTAAATTCCCATGCCGGTAACATTCCAAATTCGGCGCGAGTTTCTCTGTGACTGCTATCAATTCCCGGTGCGGGCAAGTGAGCGTTGAACGCAGGCCGTTGTCTTCATCAATCTCAACAAACTCGATTCCTTCCGGGCACGCAAAATTTCGGCCACCAAGTTCCGGCCTTGCGGCAATGGCGCCGCGCATGAAATCTACCCAGACTGGCAATGCGGACGCGGCCCCGGTCAGCCCTAGTTGCTGGTTGTCATCGAACCCAATCCAAACAACGCAAACTAAATTTGGGGTGTAACCTACGAACCAGCCATCTCGCGATGTTCCGGTCTTAGCGGCGAATGACGTTCCCTCTAAAGCGCCGCGTGCGGCGTGGGCTGTGCCATGGTCAACCACTGCCTGCAGCATGTTGGTGATCATGTATGCAGTTGTAGGACTAACTACCTGTGCACTCTTATCGCCGGTGTTCTGGTGGGCCGCCGGTGGTTCACCGGTGCTGGCAATGACTCTTGGCGTTACCCGGCGGCCGCCATTTGCAAAGGCGGCGTAGGCTGCTGCCAATTGGAGCGGTGTCACTTCTTCAGTTCCCAGGGCCATCGATGGATAGCGCTCCGGCCGTGGCAAACCAAAATCAGCAGCGAGGTTTGCAATGCGCGCCAAACCCGTTTGCAAGGCAACATCCACCGTAACCACGTTAAGAGACTTTACGAGCGCAGTGCGCATCGTCACGTCACTCTGCGAATAGCCGCCGCCGAAGTTGGCGGGACGATAAACTCTGGTTCGGTCATAAACAAACTCGCGCGGCGCGTCGCTAAAGGTTTGCACCGGCGACATACCGTCTTCGATTGCGGCAGCGTAGACGAACGGTTTGAACGTGGAACCTGGCTGTCGTCGTGCATCGGTAACACGGTTTAACTGCGACTCGGCATAATCGCGGCCACCAACCATTGCCAGCACATTGCCGGTCTTCGGATCAAGCGCGACCAACGCGCCTTGCGGTTTTGACGCACCATTTTTCCTGACGGCGCCAAGCCGATCCAACTGTTGCCGCAAAGCATTCTCTGCAAGCCTTTGCAGATCCAAATCCAGAGTTGTGTAAATTCTTTCGCGGTTGCCCTGGCCGTCATATTGGCCCGACAATCGATCGACGTAGTCGACAAAATACGGTGCAACTGAGCCAACGTCTGTTAGTTGGGACAATGCGACCGGCTCAGTCGCGGCACTGTTTGCCTGCTGTCTGGTAATCCATCCATCGCGCACCATTGCTTCCAGGACCAGAGTCCTGCGCATCTGTGCCGCGTCGCTGTGAAGCACGGGTGAATAGCGCGCCGGGCTTTGGATCATCCCCGCGATCGTCGCCGCTTCCGCCAGCGATATGTCTTTCAATTCTTTGCCAAAGTAAACGCGCGCAGCTTGTCTCACGCCGCGCACGCCGAGTGCGCCACGCTGGCCCAGGTAAACCTCATTGCAGTAGAGCGCAAAAATGTCCTCCTTGGACATTCGTCGCTCGAGGGCAAAGGCCAGCATCGCTTCGGCATATTTTCGCGCCAGGGTTTTTTCCGAAGACAAATAGGTATTCTTTACGAGCTGCTGAGTGATGGTTGACCCGCCCTGACCAGCGCGTTCTTCACCGGCGTTACGCACCAGCGCACGGCCAATGCCCCACACGTCGACACCTGGGTGTTGGAAGAAACGCTGGTCCTCGATCGACAGAATGGCGTGATTGAGTGCTAACGGAATCTCAGCGTAGGTGAGGTTGTCGCGTTCGCCGGTTTTGGACGAGAGATCGTTGGTCAGTACTTCCGGCGCCAGCGCGAAAGAATCAAGCGTAAGGTTGCCGGCAAGTAACGCTTCTATCTCACGATTGTTCTTAAAGAGAACCGTAACAACATCCGATTTGTTTCCATTTATGGCGGCCGGCGTTATCTCAATGGTGGAGTTCGTTTCGCGAAAGCTGCCGTTCCAAACATTACTTTCGAGCGAATCTATGTAGCCTGCCCGGCGTAACACTTGAATAAGATCTTGTTTGCTTAGTTTCTCTCCACGTTGGAGGGTGCGCGGTGCAGCATAGAGACCGGGACGGCTGGTGAGATAACCGCTTGCCAGGCGCGCATCGATAATTCGTGAGTAGTACTTGTAAGAAGCTAACAACGCGTCAGCGCCGGCTATTGCTGCGACAGCAATTAGAACAACCGCGAAACGGAAGACAAGTTGTTTACTCGTGAGCGGAGAATCGGGAAGGTAATTGCGAACAGCTGTCGCAATTTTGCGGAGGGAAAACCGTCTCTCGTCCGGAGCAATAGATGTTACTTCAATCGACATGACGATACAGAAATGTCCGAGACATTCCGGCACCTGCCGGGCAACCCATTAGTGCTTCATAGTTTCCGAATGTCTTTTATATACGATTAATTGGAGGGAAATTCTTGAGTTTGTTTCACGGCGCGCTTCGCTGAGACTAAGCCGTGACTTATAATGCGCGCACGCAATTCATCCTGCTTCGCTAATCGGGAGTCCTCCTATGCCTGAAACCAAACATGTTGATGTTGCCTCGGGAAATGTGTTGTTACTAGTTGGCACAATGAAAGGCGCATTTATTCTGCGTTCGGACAGCGCGCGCAAATCCTGGGACATTGGCGGTCCCTATTTTCCCGGCCGGGCGATTTACGCGATGGCTTATGACGACCGCAATGGACGCAAGCGCCTGTGGGCGGCGGTCAATAGTTCATATTGGGGTTCGTACTTGAGTTCGTCAGACGACTACGGCAAGAGTTGGACTGAGCCTGAGACCTACGGCGTAAAGTTTCCTGAGGGCACCGACGATTCAGTCAAACAGATCTGGCAGATTGCCAAAGGACACCCGGGAGAGGAAGACACACTCTATTGCGGCGTGGAGCCCGCGGCTTTGTTCAAATCAACTGACGCCGGCAGCTCGTGGTCTCTGGTCAAAGGACTCTACGATCATCCCCATCGTCCAAAGTGGATGCCGGGCGGGGGCGGCCTGTGCCTGCATACGATTCTGCCCGACCCGACTGATCCAAAACGTTTGTTTATTGCCATCTCCACCGGTGGCGTTTATCGCACCGACGATGGCGGAGAAAACTGGCAGCCGCGAAACCAGGGCGTGCGCGCGCAGTTCTTACCACCCGATCAACGGTTCCCGGAATGGGGCCAGTGCGTACACAAGATCGTCAGCCATCCTTCAAATCCCAAGCGAATGTTTTTGCAGAATCATTGGGGTCTCTACCGGAGCGATGACGCGGGGGATTCCTGGAATGACGTTGCTAACGGCGTTCCTTCCGATTTTGGATTTGCGATGGAAATAGACCCGAACGATGCGAACAACGTTTTTATCATTCCGATGGAGTCAGATGAATTTCGTTGCACGCCCGAAGGGAAGATGCGGGTTTATCGCACACGCAACGATGGACAGTCGTGGGAAGCGTTAACAAACGGCTTACCGCAGGAGAATGCGCTCGAAACTGTCTTGCGCGATGGCATGTCCGCAGACAAGTTGAAACCTACGGGTCTCTATTTCGGCACGCGTAACGGAAAATTGTTTGGATCAAGTGATGCCGGCGAATCCTGGCGCGCGATTGAGGAGAGCTTACCGCCCGTCGTCTGCGTAAAGACGGCCGTGGTCCAGTAATCAAATTTGAATGCTTAACCTACCAAACGATGAAATTACTTTTAACGGTAACAGCTCTGCTGGTTTTCACGGTCCCGGTCGCGCAGGCGCAAGAGAATAAGCAGCCGCAGTCCAAACTGGTCCAGTTTCAGATGGCGCTACTTAAGCGTGGTCCCAAGTGGACCGGCGAGAGTAATGCTCAAACCAAGCAATTGGAAACCGACCAGCGGGCTTACGCACTGTCATTGATCGAGTCAGGCAAAGCAGTCATCGCCGGACGGTTCGATGATGATGGCGAGATACGCGGCGTCTACATCTTGCGCACGCAATCCGCTGAAGAAGCAAAGGCCTGGGCGGAAAGCAGTCCCGTGGTGAAGTCAGGGCACCTGATAGCTGAAATGCATCCATGGTGGTCGGAAGACGTGATGAAGAAAACTACCACGCCTGAGAAGACTATGCGCGCCTACTTTGGTTTTCTCTATCGCGGCGACAAGTGGACGCCCGAGAAAACTCCGGCTACCGAAGAACTGCAGCGCGCGCATATTGCCAACATTGTGCGCCTCGCCGAGATGAAGAAGCTGGTGGTCGCTGGACCCTTTGGTGATGACACTCCGTTGCGCGGCATTTTTGTTTTTAGGGTTGCCACCATCGATGAAGCGCGCGAACTGGCGGCCACCGATCCGGCGGTGCAGGCGGGCCGTTTAAAGGTTGAGGTGCATCCGTGGATGGTCCCAGAAGGCATCCTGCCTTGATCGATCTGCGTAAAGCACGCAGTTAGTTGGCATTGGTTTGGTCAACAAGCAACTTGGATTACAGAAACTAACAGTTTGACTTAACAGTTAGGTAATCCAACTGATTTGCTGTAAAGCGGTCGTAAAGGTCGTCCGGCGGCCAAGCCGAACCTGACGTGGTCCATGACATTTGAGGCGAAGTTAATAGAAGCATGATTACTGTAAATGTCGCCGGTTTCTTAACTGACTTTACGAACGGTCAGAACCGCATCGTTCTGGATTCCACTCCGGCGACGATCGAACAGGCGCTTAATAGTTTATGGCAACAGCACGTTGGCTTGCGTGATCGGGTGGTCAACGAGCGCGGCCAGCTTAGGCCGCACGTCAATATTTTTATTAACGACGAAAATGTCAGGCATATGCAGCTGCTTGACACGAAATTGCCGGAAGCTTGTGAGATAACAATTTTGCCGGCCGTGAGCGGTGGCTTCAATTCGTAAATCGTAAATCGTAAATCGTGAATGGCAAGAACGAGCGCGGTGTTAGCCCTATCGCAGTGTAAACGGGGTTTTCTATTTACGATTTACGATTCACGATTTACCAGGCAGAAGGAACTTCGCCACTGTCGCGCCCGTATAACCCAACGTTATGTATTGTCCCACCTGTGGATCAGAAGAACGCCAACTGAGCCAGTTTTGCCGCGCTTGCGGCACAGACCTTCGTGTGGTCCGCGTCAGTTTGGAGCGACCCGATGCGATAACCGCGTCGGCCGTTTCCGCGCGCGAACAAATTAGCCAGGCGATGGCCGAGAAGATCCGCCAAATGGAGCCTAATGATCTGAAGCGTGTGGCTGAAGACGTGCTGCCACAGATGGAAAAGTTTCTTGAGTCGCCGGAAGAAAAACGTTTGCGCCGGGTTCGTGCTGGCGTGGTGGTCGCCGCCTCGGGCATTGGCGCTGGGCTATTAATCTTTCTCATGAGCCTCGGGGCGCACGATTTAATTCCGTTCATCGCACTCGGCGTCATTACTTTTCTGATTGGCCTCGGCATGATCATTAATGGGCTTGCCTTTACCATTCCGAAAAAAGGATTGGTAGATCGTACCGGGGAAGCGAAAGCGCAAAAGGAATTGGAAATGAAGAACGGCGCGTATGCGAATCCGCCTTCAGCATTGGCAGGACAAGGACAAACTACCAACGACCTGATGGCCGCTCGTCCTTCAGTTACCGAACACACCACGCACCACCTAAAGCGTGAATCGTAAATCGCAAATCGTAAATAGTCGTAAACTTAGCGCGTGAAGGACACTCTGTGGGTACTCTGTGCACTTTGTGTCTCTGTGGTTGAATGGTTGGGGCCACCAGAGCCCCAGAGATTGCACCGAGAAAAGAGTTCCGATTAGGAATTAAAGTCTCTAATGTCCTTGAATGGCGTTTCGGCGTTCTCAAAATTCGGCCGGTAGTAAAAAGCTGAACCGTCAAACTCCTGCAGCCAGCCTTCTTCCATGCCAAATTCATCCAGCAGATTCGTGGCCCGCAGCCATTCCGATTCCGAGACGCGCCGGGACAGCAAGACGTAGCGGTTGTTCGTCGCCGCTTGATGCGTGGGGTAGTACTGGGCCATCAATGAAATCGCCACGCGCGGACTAAGCTCATCTTTGATCCACTCCATCGATTCGCGTATGCCGCCGATTTCGTTGGGCAAAACCAACAGCCGAATAATCAGGCCGCGTTGCAACACGCCGTCCTCGTCAAACAGGAGTTCATCGCCAGACTGCCGGTACATTTCGGCGATTGCGCGGCGCGCGTGATCCTTGTAACCGCTAACTTTTGAATAAAGATAGCCCGCTTCGTTCTCGGCGTACTTCAAATCCGGCAGGTAAACGTCAACTACGCCGTCGAGCAATCGTAGTACTTCAACCGAGTCGTAAGCGTTGGTGTTATAGACAATTGGCAGATGCAAACCTTTTTCAGCGGCGAGGAGAATGCTGCGCGCCATTTGTGGCGCGAAATGTGTCGGCGAAACAAAGTTGATGTTGTGACAGCCTTTTGCTTGTAGCTCGAGCATCATCTCTGCAAGACGCTCGTGCGTAATTTCGTTCTTCAATTGTTCCCGGTGCGTTTGCGAGATTTGGTAGTTCTGGCAATAGGCACAGCGCAGATTACAGTTGCCGAAAAATATGTTGCCGGCACCGCGGGTGCCGACCAGCGCCGGTTCTTCGCCGAAGTGAGCAGTGTAGGAAGAAACGATGGGAAGGCGGCCGGAGTAGCAAGCAGCAATTTCGTTGTTTAGTCGATTGTTAAGGCAGTCTTTGGGACAGACCGTGCAACGCTCGAGCAACGACTCGAGTGCGGCGACACGCGTTGCCAGTTCGCCAGTTTGAAGCAAATTGAGGTATGAAGGTTTCATAAATTCAGTCGCATAGACTTTAGTCTTCTCTCCCTCTCCCATTGGGAGAGGGTTGGGGAGAGGGTCTGTGGCGACAAGCTTCGCACCCTCCCCTAGCCCCTCCCAAAGGGAGGGGAAGAAATACGCAAGCTTGGCATGCTACCTATTTCCGCGCACGAAAATGCACAAAGTGTGGTTTATGTTGCTGCACAACTTCAGCAGGCGCGGCGCGCGTTGTCTGCCGCCAGATAAAGTCCATCTCCGCATGAATCGTGCTTAGCGCCAGCCGCGCT
>DATAOU010000231.1:0-3664 GCA_036265575.1 Pyrinomonadaceae bacterium | reverse complement strand
CGCCGAGGCGTTTTTTCTGAATACCGCTGGCCTGAAGGTGGTGGAGCCGTCGACAGCTTACGATGCGAAAGGACTCATCAAGGCGGCGATTCGCGATCCCGATCCGGTTTTGTATTTTGAGCACAAAAAACTTTATCGCCTGCCCCGCCTGCGTGAAGAGTTACCGGCGGACGACTACATCGTAGAGATAGGCAAGGCGCGAACAGCTCGCGAAGGCCGCGACCTTTCGATCATTACTTTCGGCGCCATGGTTCTAACGGCACTGGATGCTGCTGAAGAGCTCGAGAAGGAAGGGCTGGATATCGAAGTCCTCGATTTGCGCACGCTGGCGCCGCTTGATAAGCCGGCTATTCTCGCGAGCGTCAAGAAGACCAACAAAGCCATCGTATTGCACGAAGCGTCGCGCACCGGCGGCATAGGCGGTGAGATTGCCGCCACCATTGCGGAAGAAGCTTTTGAATGGTTGGACGCGCCGGTTTTGCGCGTGGCGTCGATCGATACACCCGTGCCTTACTCGCCGACCCTGGAAGACTATTATTTGCCTCAGACAAAAGACGTATTGGACGCGGCCAGAAAGTTAGCTGCGTATTGAGTAGTGAGCTGAGATGCCAAGGTTCCTAATCGAACGCGAGATTCCCGGTGTAGGAAATTTATCGGCCCAACAGCTGCGAGGCGTGGCGCAGACGTCATGTAACACACTGCAGAAGCTGGGCCCTCAGATTCAATGGGTGCATAGCTACGTCACCAGCGACAAAGTGTATTGTGTATATATTTCGCCGATCGAAGAAATGATATGCGAGCATGCAGCCCAGGGCGGCTTCCCCGCGAATCGTATTTCGGAAATCAAGACAGTCATCGATCCGACCACTGCTGAATAGGGTGAGCACTGGCAGGCGGAAGGCCGGAGACGCAGATCTGAAGTTGGCTTGGAGAATATATGAGTACAGAAGTTGTAATGCCGCAGATGGGTGAATCCATCGCCGAGGGAACGATAACGAAGTGGTTGAAGCAGGTAGGCGATCGCGTCGAGCGCGATGAGCCGCTGTTTGAGATTTCCACCGATAAAGTTGACGCGGAAATTCCATCGCCTGCGGCGGGAACTTTGACCGAGATCCGTTTCAAAGAAGGCGACACAGTGGAAATAAACACCACAGTCGCGGTGCTTGACGGCGGTGCAGCGGCGACCGCACAAGCTGACGGGGCGTCGCAGGCTGCGCCAACGGTCGCAACGCCCGCAGCGACGGAGACGGCTGAACAAACGCCGGCGAAGCCCGCTGATGTTGCGCCACCACAAGCACAAGTTGAAGCGTCAGCCGCAACGGGCGCTGAAGTTCAACCTGAAGAGCAAGCAGTGACGGCTGAGACTGAGAAACCTCCGGTTGACGTGAAGGACGCTGCACAACCACCAGCCGTAAAAAGTTCAGCGACTGAGAACGGCCGCAGCTCTGCGTCGACTGCGGAGGAACTGCGTCGCACTAAGTCGAGTCCACTCGTCCGGCGGATTGCGCAGGAGCACGGAGTCGATATTGCCCGCCTCGAAGGGACTGGCATGAGCGGCCGTGTGACCAAGAATGACATTCTTAGTTTTATTGAGTCAGGCAGTCCCGCGGCTGCCGGGGCGAGCACTGGTTCGGCCGCGGCAATACCTGCGCCGGCGCCAGGTTCCGCGACTCAGCAAGCCGCTCCGGCACCTTCGCTGAAACCGGCGGAAGGAGATCGGGTTGAGCAGATGTCGGTTATGCGCAAGAAGATTGCGGAACACATGGTGCAATCGCGGCGCACTTCAGCGCATGTGACCACTGTCTACGAAATCGACATGACGCGAATCGCCAAACTGCGTGAACAAATGAAAGATTCCTTCGCCGAACGAACCGGCACCAAGCTTAGCTATATGCCGTTTATCTTTCAGGCAGTTAATAATGCTTTGCGAAAATTCCCGATCTTCAACGCCCAGGTTAGCGGCGATCAGATTATCTACAAACGCGACATTAATCTCGGCATGGCTGTCGCCCTGGACTGGGGGTTAATCGTGCCGGTGATCAAACGTGCCGACGACCTTTCAATCGCCGGTCTGGCACGCGCGGCCAACGACCTGGCGGAACGCGCGCGGACCAAGCAGTTGAAGCCTGATGAGGTTGGCGGCGGAACGTTTACCATTACAAACCCGGGTGTCTTCGGTGGTCTATTCGGCACCCCAATCATCAATCAGCCACAACTCGCGATTCTCGGCGTCGGCAAGATCGAGAAGCGAACGAAGGTGTTAACCACGCCTGAGGGAGACGACTACATCGCGATTCGCTGGCTGGCCTACTTTGCGCTGAGCTTCGATCATCGTGTCATAGACGGCTCTGACGCTGAACGTTTTCTGGCCTACCTAAAAGAGCATCTGGAGGCCGCAGAGTTTTCCGTGTGAACAAAAATATTTAATCCTGGTCCAGTTTTTCTGAATCGCGGTGACACGCCTTTGTGTTAGGTTTGTTACCGCGATTTCACGTTTGTAGGGCCGGTTATTGCGATCGAATGGCAATTGGATGAAGAATGCGACGACGCCTTGACTTGTAAATGACAGCGAGTTAAGAAGGTGCGTTCCTTATAATTCCCTAATCAAGAGACGGGCAACAATTCAGCGTAAATGTTCGTCAGACACAACAACGTTCCGAGCTCGCTAGTGTGAGCCCTACACCGAAAAAGAAGGAGAGAGTTACTTATGGCAATCCCGAAAGCTAAAATGTTTTCCTCGCTCATGCTGGCAGTTTTTCTGTTAGCTTTTTCAGCGTCCGTCGCCTTCGCGCAGGACACTACAGCAACAGCTGGTTCGCGCAGCGTCGCCAGCGGCGAGAGAATCAAACTAAAAGGTGTCGTGACCCGACGAGACTCCGACACTTTCACCGTCCGCGACATCAATGGCGTGGACACTGTTGTGCGTCTCGACAACAACACCAGCGTCAAGACCAAAGGTGGTTTTCTGCGCGGTGGTACAAACTATGGTCAAACACAGATCCTGCGTGGCCTGAACCTGGAAGTTGAAGGCCGGGGCAATGGATCAGGTGAACTATTGGCCACGAAGATCAGATTCAACGATTCAGATCTTCGCGTAGCACGTGCGGTTGAATCTCGCGCCGCTCCGCTCGAGGATCGCGCTTCGACGACGGAAACCAAGCTCAGTCAGGTTGAACAGAACGCGCAGCGTCTCTCGGGTCAACTGGATGAGCTCGCCGCGGTGGCCAACACTGCAAAGGGTGGCGCCAAGGCCGCACAGGAAACCGCTGACTCGGCGGTCGCGGGCGTGAATGCGACCAACGATCGCATCTCGGCGCTTGACGACTATGTTCCGCAACATGTTCTGGCGGTTAACTTCAGAACGGGAAGTGCGGTCCTGTCAGCCGATTCAAAGGCGAAACTTGACGAAATTGCGACCAAGGCAATGAATGCCAAGGGTTATGTCGTTGAAGTCTCCGGCTTTGCCGACGCCACCGGCAGCATTGCGAGAAATCGCCAGTTGAGCCAGCGTCGCGCTGACAACGTGATTCGTTACCTGGTTGAGAATCATCAGATTCCGCTGCGACGTATTGTGACGCCGTACGGGTTTGGCGAATCCAATCCTGTCGCCGAAAATAATTCGCGCGAAGGCCGGGCACAGAATCGCCGCGTTGAAGTGAAATTG
>DATAOU010000230.1:0-8731 GCA_036265575.1 Pyrinomonadaceae bacterium | reverse complement strand
GTGCGCCTGTGGCTGGATACGACTGTCACAGGCGTTGAAACCGAGCCCGCGAATACTGGGACCGTTAGTACTGGGACCTTTAATACTGGGACCGCGGGCGTCCCGCCAGCAAACGCTAGCCCAGAAGGCCCATTAAGTGATCCGCCCTCGCTATCGAAACAAACAGCGGACGAGACGCCCGCCGTCCCAGTAATTGGTGTTTCAACACAACGTCGAATCTCCGGCGTTCGCACTTCACGCGGTTTCGTCTCAACTAATGTCGTCGTCAACGCGGCTGGTCCATGGGCCGCACGAGTCGCACGCCTGGCCGGAGCCGAACTGCTAGTTGAACCGCTGCGCCGCCAACTCGTCCCTACCGAACCATTCACTCAACTGCCGCAACGGTTTCCCATGGTCATCGATATGTCGACCGGCTTTCACTTCCGCCGCGAAGGCAAAGGAATTCTCTTAGCCTGGAACGACCCGGAAGAAACCGTCGGGTTCAAGACCGAGTTTGATCCCAAGTTTGTGGAAAAAATTCTCACGCGCGCAGCCGACCGCGTGCCTTGCCTGGTCGATGCCGAAGTAAACCCGCGCCGCGCCTGGGCCGGACTATATGAGATGACGCCAGATCATCATGCGATCATCGGTCCGGCGCCTAACGTTGCCGGCTTATATTTCGTGAACGGCTTCAGCGGTCACGGCGTGATGCACTCGCCGGCTTCGGGGCGCATCACTGCCGATCTAATACTAAAAGGCAATTCCGAACTCATCGACACACGCACGCTCGGCGTTGAGCGCTTTTCGGAGGGACGGCTACTGGAAGAAACGGCGGTCTTGTAATGACTGGGTAACAGTTTCGAACCATTGCAGTGCGATCTCTCGCCGGGTTCCCAGGAAATGCGCACGTCTAACGAAAGCGAATAGAATAAGAGTTACTAAGGTCCGAAGTTGAACTGGAGGCTGTGATGAAGAGAATATTTTTGATCGTATTAGTGCTTCTGTTATCCCTCGCTACCTCCTCGTTGCGAGCCAGTGTTCCAGACCAGCGGGCAGCCCGAAATCCGCTAATTGTTTCCACCGAATGGCTCGCGCAGCATCTCAAAGATGACACCCTCGTGTTGCTGCAGGTTGGCACTAAAGAAGAATTCACCTCAGCGCATATCCCCGGCGCGCAGTTCGTTCAGCTCGCGGATATTTCCACGCCTCGTGGACAAGGATTGTCGCTCGAGCTTCCTGACACCGCTCAACTGCAGTCCACTTTTGAGAAGCTGGGAGTGACGGACAAATCGCGCATCGTTATTTATTTCAGCAAGGATTGGGTCACGCCGACTACACGGGTTTTCTTTACCCTCGACTATCTCGGCCTGGGAGATCGCACGTCTATCCTGGACGGAGGGCTACCGGCATGGCGCGCAGAAAAGCGATCGGTAACCACTGAAGAAACTATCCCTCGCATGGGGCACTTCACGCCGAGACCAAATAAACAACTAGTAGTGGATGCCGCCTGGGTCAAGAATAACCTGAACAAGCCAGGCGTCATGATCCTGGATGCACGCGCGTCAAAGTTTTATACCGGCGAGGATGTGGGCCGGATGCCGCGCGGCGGCCATATTCCCGGAGCGAAGAATATTCCGTATGAAAGCGTGGTGGAGGAGTCCAACAAATTCAAAAACGTCGAATCGCTGCGACAACTCTTTAACTCCGCCGGAGTAAAAAAAGGCGACAGCGTCGCAACCTATTGCCACATCGGCCAACAAGCCAGCCTGCTTTACTTCATCGCACGCTATCTCGGCTACGACGCCCATCTCTACGACGGCTCATTCGAAGACTGGAGCCAGCGAACGGAGCTGCCGGTGGAGAAGAACTAGTGCCCCGTGAGGGCAGCGGTTTTACGAACCCCGACCGGCATCCTCCCAACGGCGGGAATGGAACTACTCATTCTTCAGTATTCGGTCTTTGACCTTTTCTGATTCCTTATTCAAATTGAGGTTGTAGATTTGCGGTAACGTGAGATGCGGATCGGGACCCGCATCGAGATATTGCGCGATCATTTTGCTTGGGCAATCCGCCGGCGCAACGTGAAGATCGTTGCAGCCCTGATCGAGTCTGCCTTTCGCAGTCAGCGCAAAACTGCGCAACGCGGTTGCCCGGTCAAACTTGGAGAACCTGGGCTCTCGTATTAACAGGTCAACCTCATTCTTTAATTGCTGCAGGATGTCTTCCGAATAGGTTCCTAGCTGTTCGACACTCTTTAGGTTCGAGGTCGTGGAGAATACAAATTGAGAGTTTGCGAGCACCGCCCAGGGCGCTCGTGAGTTATTGAGTTGCTCCTTGATATCGTAACCTCTCCCCTTCTCGACCTTGAGCACAACCCCCCGAACGGTCAGTTTAGCTTGCTAAAAAGAAGGGTAGTCGAGGCGACTTTATTGAGGGTTTAGAGCCACAGGGCAATCGCATCGATAGTGGAAGCATAGACTCGTTCTTGAGGGGTGCCGAGAGCTTTCGGAACTTTCAAAGAATGGTCGCCGCCTTCGACAACGTGAAGCGTGGCGGGCAGGTTATGTTTCTTGATCGTGGCGCCGATTTCTTCGGCGGTGCCGAAGGCGTCGCGTGAGCCCTGGACGAAGAGCATTGGCGCTTTGATGTGCGCCAGGTGAGCGTCGCGAAGTTGGTCAGGGCGGCCCGGCGGGTGAAGTGGGTAACCGAGAAAAACGAGGGCGCTGATGTGCGCGGCGGTCTCCGGGGTAGCAGCAACTTGCGATGCGATACGCCCGCCCATCGACTTGCCGCCAATCACCAAACGATTCCCTTTCAACTTGTTGTGGCCACGCGCAGCCTCGATGACGGCGCAGTAGCAGGCTTCGAGTTTCGCTTTCGGATCCGGCACCTTGCGACCTTGCTCCATGTACTGAAAATTGAACGTCAGCACATCAAAGCCGCGCTCAGCAAGTCCGCCGGCGAACAGTTGCATGAAAGGGTGAAACTGATTGGCGCCGGCGCCGTGAGCTAAGATGATCGTAGTCGCTTTACGCTTTTCGATTGCGGCCGTGTAGAGCGCAGCGGTGACCTCAACGCCAACCGCAACGCTCACCTTAATAAGTTCATATCTTTCTGGCATCTTTTCTCCGCACCGCTCGAGTGTCCGGGCATCGCGTGGACCAGCCGTCCTTTCTTGACGCGCTGTTCAAAACTGTGTTTGAGTTCACCACGTTTTCCAAGGGGGACCGGTACAGTGCGGGCACTCGAATTAGTAAAAAACAATTCCCTTACCGTTTACGGCGCCCTCGCCGCGCTTGTCTACTTAATTGCGGCAATCTTCTACCGGAATGGCCCGCAAGTCTACTCCCGAACCAGCCGGGAATTGTTTGCGTGGTTTTGCTGTCTGACACTGCTTCCGCTTTTCTGGCTGGGCTACAAACAAGTTAAGGCCGCTGCCGAGCCTCCGCTTCGAACAATCCTGGTCTTCGCCGCCCTGCTATGCGCGCTCGCTTTTCTGATCTTTCCGTTTCACTCAACCGATGTCTTCGGATATATCAATCGTGGCTGGCAACAATCGCATTACGGGCTTAATCCGTATGTGCACCGGTTGGCTGACACGCCAAACTGGCAACAGGATCCGATGTTGACCACGCATTGGATTTACAATCCCAATCCGTATGGCTTTCTCTTCTCCTGGTTGACTCTCATCATTTGCCGCATCGGCAACGGGCATTGGCTCCTGACGCTTGCATTATTCAAAGCAGTCAATGTGCTGGCCTATGCGGGCATTGGCTGGATTCTTTGGATAACCGGCAAACACTGGGCCTCGATAAAACCCGCCTCGGCTCTTTATTTGTTTTTGTGGAACCCGTTAGTCCTAATGCATGAGATTGCGAACGGTCACAACGGACTGCTTACCGCTGTGATGGTTGCCATCGCTGTTTACTGCGCGATCGTGCGTCGCTACTTCTGGATAATACCGTTGTTGATGCTCGCGGGATTTCTGAAGTTTGCGCCCTTCGTATTACTGCCGCTGGCTTTCATTTTCGTAGTAAAGAGAACTGGATGGCGAACCGCCATATTGAGCACTGCTGTGGCCATAGCCTTAGCAGCAGCTGTCAGCGTTCCTTACCTGCGCGATTGGCGGGTACTAAAACTCGTGGACATGATGGACAATGCCACCCTGGTAGATAACTCGCTCCATTCACTTCTGATTCATATTTTCGAAAACCTGGCGCGCGTGTTCACGGTGCTCGCTCCTTTGCACACAGCAGTCAACGCGGCAATTAAGATCGCGTTGCGCGCAGGGTTCCTTTGTTTTCTCTGCTATGAATATTTGCGAACACCCGTTGACTTCAGAGCACGCCTCTTTGCGCGCAAGTCCCTATTAATTCTCTTCGTGTTAATTTGCGTGGTCAGTTCAAAATTCAATGCCTGGTATTTGTCAATGATCCTCCCGTTGGCGCTCATGATGGATGAACGTGATTGGTTGCGAACATTGATTGTCGCTATTTCGGGCGCAGAGTTGTTGTCTTTGACTTTCTTTAAGCAGGCTTACATGCTGAACTATTTCGCAATGGTCCTATTACCCGCCTGGTTCGTTTTCCGATCGTACCGACGAGCAACGACTAGAAATCTGGCCACTTCAGCCGCGGTTCCTTCTACAGCCTGCGACGCCGTGCCTTCTTAACGAGTCTTTTCTAAACGTTAGGACGGATATTTTTCGTTCGCTGTTGCGGGTTGGGTTGGGCTCACACTCCGAATTGGCGCAGATGATGGTCGACGTGCAGGTAGCCCCAACGAAACCAATCGCGATCCGCCATCAAGCCAAACAGCGGATGCGGATGCCAAGCGAAATCTCTTTGCGGTCGCGAGAACCGTTCAATGAGTTCGATCAATTCGGCGCGGTCTTTTTCAAATTCCACCGGCTTGGTGCCACCGATATCCTGATTCATCTCAGGACGAGTAGGCACGCCGTGCGGCCAGGGTAGTGGCGCATAAAGCGCGAGCCACTTCAACACGCTTCGATGCAACACATTTCCGGTTGAACTAACAGCTTTGTCTCCGGTCCCTGCTTTGAAGGAATCAGTGAGATGACAAACCATCTGGTGCGCCGACATCTTGCCCCAGCGGCGCGGGCTCTCGGATGTGAGCTGCAGTAGACGATTCCGCAATTCGTCTCGGTCGAGATTGTTCTTAAGCGTTTTCATTCTTCCAAAGGTAAACAAGAAGCCCGACACGCCGGGTAACGCGACTGCATCTATCACTTCATCAAAGTGGGTCAACTAATAGGGAACCGGGAGCGGTAGCGACCGGGTCAGCCACTCGACGCGGATATTAGCCCGCTCGTAAATACTTTTTCACCAATACCCATACGGTTTGCAGTAGCTCGGCCGGTCCATTCGGCGGATTCACTGTTGTGAACGATGGACCCGGTCGCTACCGCTCCCGGTTCTGTATTCGTCGACTCACGATGTTGCGCCGTGACGGCCTGGCTATTTGATGAGCTGCCCTTCAATAAAAATCCGCGGAACACGGCTGCCAATGCCGCAAGTGACTTCATAGGAAAGCGTGCCCGCGGTCTTTGCAAGATACTCGGCGGTGACCGACTGTCCTGCGCTTTCGCCAAGCAGTACCACCTCATCGTTTAACTTCACGTCCGGCACGTTCGTTACATCCACCAACGTGAGGTCCATCGAAATGCGGCCGATTACCGTAGCGAATACGCCGCGGATGATCACATGGCTGCGGTTTGAGAGCCCGCGCGGGTAGCCATCGTCATAGCCGATGGGAACAGTCGCGACCAGCGTCTTTCGCGAAGCTTCGAACGTACATCCGTAGCCAACCGTCTCTCCCTCTGGCACCCATTTCAGTAACATGACGCGCGAATGAAGCGACATCACGGGACGCAACTTTTCATCGCGGTGAGCAGGATCGAGAATGTCGCGCCATAAGCCATAAAGAACACCGCCGGGCCGCACCATGTTTCCCCAGCTCTCGCGTTCGGCAAAGATGCCGGCAGAATTTGCCAGGTGAGTGAATGTCGGGTCGAAACCCATTTCGCGAAACGCAGCTACCGAATTCTGAAATCTGAAAATTTGATCTTTCGTTAAAGTTTCGCAAGACGGTTCATCAGCTGCAGCGAAGTGGGTCATCAGGCCGTCGATACGAACGTGTTCGAAACTCTTTAACTGCGGCGCGAACTCTGCGACTTCGTCGAAGCGCACTCCCAACCGGCCCATACCGGTATCAATTTTCAGGTGAACATCCGCAACCACGCCCCGGTCGCGCGCCGCCCGATTGATTGCCTCCAACATGTCGAACCGGTAAACGACGGGAACCAACTGGTGCTGCAGACAAAGCTCAGCCTGTCCTTCCCAAAAGCCACCGAGACAAAGAATCGATCCCCTGAGACCAGCGCCTCTTAATTCAATTCCCTCTTCCGGCAAAGCAACGCCAAACCAATTTGCACCTTCACGTTCCAATCGCTGAGCGCACTCTACCGCGCTGTGGCCATAGGCATTAGCTTTGACCACAGCCATAACGTTGACGTTCGGGCCAACGTGATTTTTTATGAGATGGAAATTCGCGGCAAGCGCGTCGAGATCGATCTCGGCCCAAGTCGGACGATGTCCTGCTAACGCATCCGGTGAAATTTTGTCGAGGCTCATTCGCGGTAGAGATTATCAAACCGCATGCTGGATGGAGTAAAGCGTAGGCGAATGGTGTCGGTGGGGCCGTTGCGCTGCTTGGCTACGATAATCTCGGCGACGTTTTTATCGTCGTCAGGCATGCTGTCGCGCTCTTCGGGAGTTTTGTACTGCTCCGGGCGATAGAGGAATGCTACTACGTCGGCGTCCTGCTCGAGCGCCCCAGACTCGCGCAAGTCGGAAAGCTGCGGGCGGTGATCCGAACGCGATTCCGGCGCGCGCGAAAGTTGTGACAAGGCGACCAGGGGAATATTCATTTCTTTTGCCAGCCCTTTTAGTTCGCGAGAGATCTGCGAAACTTCCTGCTGCCGCGACTCAAAACGTTTGGAGGAACCCGACATCAATTGCAGATAGTCGACTACGATCAGATCCAAACGTTTCTGTTCAACCATTAAGCGGCGTGCCTTGGCGCGCATTTCCAAAACAGATATGCCCGGCGTGTCATCGAGAAAAATTTTTGCGTCGGCGAGAATGCCGAGCGACTTGGCAATCTGCGCCCATTCCGGGCGCGAAAGAAATCCATTGCGAAAACGCTGCGCATCGATGTTCCCTTGCGAGCAGAGCATGCGCATCACTAAGGCCTCTTTCGACATTTCCAAAGAGAAGACACCAACCACAGCACCCGGCACATGAATCGCCGCGTTCTCAGCCAGCATCAACGCGAAACTCGTCTTTCCCATCGATGGGCGCGCAGCAACGATGATCAAATCCTGTCGCTGCAATCCGGAGGTCAGCTTATCGAGATCCGCAAAACCGGTGGTCAGTCCGGTCAAGACGGCGGCGCGGCCTTCCATCTCCTGAATTTTTTCCAGCAGCTGTTCGGCGATCGGCTTGACGTGCACAAAGCCCTGGCGAACGCGCTCGTCAGCCAGCTGAAAAATCGCGTGCTCGGCGTGGTCCAGAATGAGCTCAGGTTCGTCTTCCTGTTCGAGTGCTTCCTGAGTGATTTTGTTCGCCGCGCGTATCAGTTGGCGCAACATCGATTTGCCACGGACGATTTTGGCGTAATGGACAATGTTCGCGGAATGGGGCAATCCGTACGTTAGATTTGTAATGAAACTGATCCCACCGACTGACTCCAGACCGTTCTCTTTCTTGAGTTCTTCGCCGATCAGGATGGGATTAATTTCGCCACCGCGTTCGAATAGCGCAGTCATTGCCACAAAGATGCGCCGGTGCGAAGGAATGTAAAAGTCTTCCGGGCGCAACAACTCGATTGCCTGGCTAATCAGAGCATTGTCGAGCAGAACGCCGCCGAGGATTGCGCGTTCGGCTTCGGCGCTGTTAGGCAGCGAACGCTCGAGCGATTGCTCGCGAATTGGATCAGGAGTGGCCATGCGTTATGCGATTTACTCGGGAAATAAAACGACGCTACAAGTTAAACTTGCAGCGTCGAATATACAACACACGATCGGAACGTCACGAAGAAATAAGAGTTTTATTTACTCTGCAGCTTCGGCCGCTTCGTCGGTAGTGGATTCGCCCTGTTTCGCGAGTTCTGCTTCCTGCTCAGGCGTCATGTGTCCCACGATCACTTCGCCTTCCGGCGCCACCTTTACGTTGAGATCAACTGTCACCTCGCGATGCAAGCGCAACGGAACGGTAAAGTCGCCCAGACGTTTCAAAGGCTCGCGCAAGTGAATGCGATGCCGGTCGATTTCATAGCCACGCTGCTTCAGCTCTTCGGCAATGTCCATCGACGTAACTGAACCGTACAACGCGCCCTGCTCGCCTGCTTTGCGTTTGAACTCGAGCACCAACTTGCCGAGTTGATCGCCTTGTCCCTGCGCGGTGGCGCGTTCGGTCGCTTCTTTTTTCAAAAGCGCTTCGCGTTCCCGCTCAATAGCTTTGACGTTGTTTGTAGTCGCCTCTACCGCCAGTTTGCGCGGCAGCAAATAATTGCGCGCATAGCCCGCCCGGACACGGACAATTTCGCCGCGTGCGCCCAGATCGTCTACGTCTTCTCGTAACAATATTTTCGTGTGCGCCATTTCCTCAACTCCTCTTAGTCCGTTGTATAAGGCAGCAACGCGATGTTGCGCGCGCGTTTGATCGCCTCG
>DATAOU010000229.1:0-2843 GCA_036265575.1 Pyrinomonadaceae bacterium | reverse complement strand
CATCTTAACTGATCTGACTGGAACGGTCACTTTGCGGCTTCGCCGCCTTCCGTGCGGAAAGGCTCTGCCTTTCCGGCAAGTACTTATTAATTAAGAGGCTGCGCCTCGAATTCGCGGAGGCGTAGCCTCAAGCACGCGTGATTAACCCGGAAAGGCAGAGCCTTTCCGCACGGAAGGCGGCGAAGCCGCAAAGTGACCGTTCCAGTCAGATCAGTTAAGATGTCCGGTCGTTTTGAACCTTCTATTTGAGAGACATTGAAAATGATCGACTTTGAGCTGACCGAAGATCATAAGGCGCTGATTCAAACTGTGCGCGAGTTTGCACAGAAAGAAGTTGCCCCGTACATCAAGGAATGGGACGAGAAACAGCACTTCGAGCGTGGCATATTCGAAAAGATGGCAGCGCTCAACTTGCTTGGCGTTTGTATTCCCGAACAGTACGGCGGCGCTGGCTTTGATTACATTTCCCTCGGCCTGGTCTGCGAAGAGCTGGAAGCGGTTGATACATTCCTGCGCGTTGCCATGTCGGTCCATACCGGTTTGAATTCGCTCACGCTCTACACCTGGGGCAGCGAAGAGCAGAAACAGAAATACCTGGTGCCGCAAGCCAAGGGCGAGAAGCTGGCGACCTACGGTTTGACCGAGCCGGGCGCCGGTTCTGATGTGGTTGGTTCCAGATCAACTGCGCGACGTGAAGGCGACGAATATGTGCTGAACGGCGAGAAGATGTGGATCAGTCTGGCCGACACAGCCGACAACTTTTTGTTCTTCTGCTGGACTGATGAAGAGAAGCGCCGCAAACGCGATCACTCAGGCATGTCATGTTTCATCGTCGAACGTGGCATGAAAGGTTTCAGCTCGGGAACGATTCACGGCAAGCTCGGCATTCGCGCGGGCAACACCGGCTACTTTTCGCTTCAGGACACCCGCGTGCCCGCGGCCAACCTGGTAGGCGAAGAAGGCGAAGGTTTCAAGATTGCGATGTTTGCGCTCGAGCAGGGAAGGTACACAGTCGCCGCCGGCGCGACCGGAGTAATTCGCGCGTCGCGGGATGCGTCAGTCGCGTATGCGCTGGATCGTGAAACGTTCGGAACCAAGATCGCGAACCATCAACTAGTCAAACAAAAGATCGCCGAGATGGAAGCCGATTATCAGATGTCACATTTGCTTTGGTTGCGCGCGGGCTATTTGAAGAATGCCGGCCAACCCAACGGGCGAGCGACGAGTTTGGCCAAGTGGCAGGCAACGACGCGCAGCGAAAAAGCCGCATCAATGGCGATTGAAGTGCACGGCGCCAATGGTTATTCGAACGACTATCCGGTCGAGCGTTATCTGCGCAACTGCAAAGCTGCGATTATCTATGAGGGTACGCGCGACATTCACACGTTGATGCAGGCTGACTGGGCGTTGGGATTGAAAAAAGAGAAACCGGCACGCAAGACACTGCCGCCCTGGAGTTCGTCCTAATTAGCGGGCAAGGATGATCGGCTAATTAAGTGGTTTCTAAGTGCGCCTGATGTTGTGCGATGGCGCGATCAACCGCCTGCTCAAGGTCCTCAAGCTTGAATGGCTTCGCGAAATAGGCGAACGCCCCCGAATCCAAAAGCGCTCTCGCGTCCGCTTCATTAGACAAGCCAGAAATGACTATCACGGGCGTGGCCGGATGCTTCGCCTGGATCTGCTTCAGCAATTCGCGCCCGCTCAGTTCCGGCATCGAGATATCAGTCAAAACAACATCGTAAGTTTCCAGATCGAGATAAGCGAGTGCTTGTTCGGCGCGATCGGCCGTGTGGCATTCGTGAGTTTCGGAAAAGAGTTCGTGAAGCGTGTCGCGAATGAGGGAATCGTCGTCGACGATCAGTAAGGTAGCCATCCATTTCTCCTGAGTGGGGCTGAGAATTATTCAACAATTGTCCCGCTGAACGCCGGTGCAATCTCCAGACTATTGCGATCAGCGTGCACCGGCGGCACGGCGGTCTTCAGCGGCTTCTGCTTCTGTTGGGACGCGAGTTCTGTCTCAACTTCAAGAATCATATGAGTAGTCTGCAAAACGGTATCGGGATTCAACGATATCGAAGTGATCCCTTTTTCCACGAGGAAGCGCGCAAATTCCGGGTAATCCGAAGGCGCCTGGCCGCAGATTCCAATCTTCTTTCCAGCCCGGTGCGCGGCTTCAATGGCCAGGGTCACCATGCGCTCGACGGCACCGTCGCGTTCGTCAAAAAGATGTGCGACCATTTCCGAGTCGCGGTCCAGCCCGAGTGTGAGTTGCGTAAGATCGTTTGAGCCGATCGAGTAACCATCGAAGACTCGCAGGAATTCATCCGCGTAGATAACGTTCGCCGGCAATTCGCACATCGCATAAATCTCGAGTCCGTGCTCGCCTTGTTGCAAACCAAATTCCGCCATCAGAGCCACCACTCGTTCTGCTTCAACTACCGTGCGACAGAAGGGAATCATGGCAAGCACGTTTACCAAACCCATGTCGTCGCGCACGCGCTGCAGTGCCTGGCATTCGAGTTCAAATCCTTCCCGGTAACGATCGTCGTAATAACGCGAGGCGCCTCTGAACCCAAGCATGGGATTTTCTTCGGTCGGTTCAAACTCCTGGCCGCCGATCAGCATCGCGTACTCGTTTGATTTGAAGTCAGACATGCGCACGATGACTGGTTTGGGAAAGAACGCGGCCGCGATACGCGCGATGCCTTCAGAGAGCCGACGAACGAAAAACTCGCGCGGGTCTTCTTCGCCGATGCGCCGTTCGATTTCCTTAACAACGTCCGGTTTGTCCAGGTGGGGATAGCGCACTAGCGCCATGGGATGAATACCGATGTGGTTGTTGA
>DATAOU010000228.1:0-6192 GCA_036265575.1 Pyrinomonadaceae bacterium | reverse complement strand
AATGATTGAAAGAGTGATTAGAAGACAAACGCCGGATGAGACGACGAGTGGGAGCAACACTGAGTAGCGATGCGCCAGCGCCGCATCGACTGTGGCAGCAAGTATCCATAACTGCGCGATATTGATCATCACCAACATGATCAGCCGCGCTTGCCAGACGGCAACGCTGCCGCGTCGCGCGTAACGGTGTTCACGCTGCGTGGGTTTCCCACCGCGACGTGCACGGACCTCGAAATCGGTCCCACTGTCAGATGGCATGTTCATCACCTGCGGGTTTCCTATTCACCGCCCACACCGCTCCGTCGCGCATTTCCAGTTGGATCATATCCAGCGGACGCGGCGGTGGCCCATAGAGAACTTTCCCAGTGGCGATGTCGAAAGCCCCTTCATGGCAGGGACACTCCAGACGTTGCTGTTGGCGTTCGTAATAAACAGGACATGACAAGTGCGTGCATTGTTGCCCGTACGCGTAATACTCACCGCTTTCCGTGCGAATCAGAATTGCAGAATCTTTTTCAGTCGGATAATGAAAGTTCAGCGCGGTGTTGGGAGCGAGTGTATCCGCACCTTCAATTCGCGCAGGCGCAAAGGACCCCGCGTTTTCTGCTCTAAGTACCGACTGAGCAGCAAAGCCGGCCGCACCCAAAAATAGTGCGGTTGACGTCAAACCCAGAAAATTACAGAACTCGCGCCGAGTGACTTGGGCTTCCTCTTCGCGCTCATAGGGAAAGTCCTTTTGGTAAGGCGCGGTCGCTTGGCGCACATCGGTTTCATCCGACTGGCGAGCGGTTTCGTGGTCCATAACGCGCCTGATTGTTTCGCTAAGATTATTCGTGCTCACTGTCGTCGATCCTCAAACCCCATTTAACTTTTGGCGATCCCAGTGACGATCCCGTTCACCTTTCTTATCACCGGGCTAAAGCCACGGTGCTAATGGGATCGCTCCGCGCTGACCTTGTCACGTGTCACTTGTCACTTGTCACTTATCACTTATCACTCTTCACTCTTCACTCTTCACTCTTCACTTGTCACGGTCCTTCAAAACTCATTGTTCTTGTCGGATTGTTCCACTTGCATATCGATCCAGGATTCTGGCGCGGCCGCTTCGTCAGCGCGAGTCAACTTTCCTTCGAACACACCACAGCCATCCACTTTTACTTCGTCGGTATCGCCCGGCAACATTAGGTAGACTTTCGTTTCCACCTTCTGATTGCCAAAGACGTGTACATTCACCGGCTTTGTGCGACGCAAAGGAACAATCTGTTCGTACTTGCCAAAGGAAATCGCGCCTGTCGGGCAGACACTCGCGCACATTGGTTTCAACCCTTCCGAAGAACGGTCATAGCACATGTCGCATTTCATTTGCAGGTGCATTTGCGTGTTGTATTTCGGCACTCCGAAGGGACAGGCGTTGACGCAGTTGCGGCAATCGAGACAGCGCGGTTTCAGCGCCGACATTACCACCCCATCATCAGAAACCTTTATGGCGTCGGCCGGACAAACCAGCGCACAGGTGGGTTCGTTGCAGTGCATGCAAACGGTGGGCATGGTTGCCGTTGTTTCCGCCCGGTCCAGGTAGTCGACAAAGATCATCGGGTAGCCCTTGTGCGTGGCGCACTCCCGGCATGCGGCCACACACGCGCGGCAGCCAATGCAGCGCTGGGGATCGATGAACATTGTTTCTTCCATAATTCCGTCCGTTGTCCGTTGTCAGTTGTCAGTTG
Source organism: Pyrinomonadaceae bacterium (assembly GCA_036265575.1). Taxonomy (GTDB): domain Bacteria; phylum Acidobacteriota; class Blastocatellia; order Pyrinomonadales; family Pyrinomonadaceae; genus PSRF01. The sequence goes on along the minus strand of DATAOU010000228.1, from coordinate 4,468 downwards.
TCAGTTGTCAGTGGTTTGTGGGCAGTAGTCAGTGGTTTGTGGTTTCGAAAGCACTTGTTTGAATTAACGGCAGCTGGTGGCCAAAAACGTACCACTGACAAGTGCCCACTGACTACTGACTACTGACACGTGCTTATCTAACCTCACTAAGTGACGCTCCCTTTCTTTGTTGCCCCATAATCGGTAACTGCCGCGAGTGAATCTTCTCGATGCGCGCCGCGCAAGCCTTGTATTCCGGAATTTTTGAAGTTGGATCAAGCTTTGGATTCGTAAGTTGATTCACCGCCAACTCCTCACCCCAATGGTAAGGGATGAAAATCGTGTCAGGGCGAATGGTTCGCACAACGAGCGCCGGGAAAACACCTTCGCCGCGCCGCGACACTACACGGACGCGTTCACCGTCGTTAACCTTGAGCTTCATCGCGGTCTCGGGATGAATTTCGACATAAGGTTCAGGGCACTGCTCAACCAGAAAACCAATGCGTCGCGTTTGATTGCCTGAAAGGTACTGATAGACGACGCGCCCGCTGGTGAGAATCAAAGGAAACTCGTCGTCTGGCACTTCGTTCGGCGGATTGTATTCAATCGCGTGAAACTTTGCCTTGCCGTCCGGATGATAAAAGCGCTCTTCAAACAGTCGTGGCGTGCCGGGATGGTCTTCCGTCGGACACGGCCAGAAGACTCCGTTCTGCCGCTCAATTTTTTCCCAGGTGATCCCGTAGTAATCAGCGTTGCCGCCGCGCGATGCGATCCGCAGCTCGTCGAAAATTTCGCGCGGTGAGTTGAAAGTAAAATACTTGGCGCGACCCATGCGGCGCCCAATCTCCTGCACGATCCACCAATCAGCGCGCGCTTCGCCTGGCGAATCATTCGCCTTGTTAATCTTCACCACGCGCCCTTCGCTATTGCAGGTCACGCCTTCGTCTTCACTCCAGGCAGAACCGGGCAGCACTACATCGGCGTAGCGCGCGCCTTCGGACATGAAGAAGTCAATACAGACATAGAAGTCGAGACCTTCGAGCGATTGCCGCACTTTGTTTGTATCAGGCAGGCTGACCATGACGTTGTTGCAGATCGAAAGCAGCCCGCGAATTTCTCGTTCCCTCATCTTGTCAAACATTTCGACAACCGAAACGCCGGCCTGGGGCAACTCCGCTTCTGGCAAATCCCACACCTGGCAAACGTGCTTACGATGTTCGGGATTATTTATCGAACGTTGACCGGGAAGTTGATCCGCCTTTTGCCCGTGCTCGCGCCCGCCCTGCCCGTTGCCCTGCCCGGTGATAGTGCCGTAGCCACGACCGGGCGCGCCGATTTTTCCGGTCGCCAGCACGAGGTTAATGTAAGACAGAACGTTGTTCACGCCGTTTGAATGATGTTCGATACCGCGCGCGTGCATGACCATTGCAGTTTTAGCGCGACCGTACAGGCGTGCGGCCTGAATTATTTTTTCCGCCGGCACACCGCTGATTTGCGAAGCAACATCGGGCGTATAACGCGTGACCACCTCTCGTGTAGTTTCCCAATCGTTAGTGCGGGCGTCGATAAACGATTGATCAATCAATTCCTCTTGAATCAAAACGTGCAACATGCCGTTGGCAAGCGCGACATCGGTGCCGGGCTTCAGTTGCAAGTGCAAGTCGCCCTGACGAGCGGTTGCGGTCTCGCGCGGATCGATAACGATCCAGCGGCCGCCATTGTCGCGTTGGTCCCACAGATATTTATTTAGAACGGGGAATGTCTCGGCACAATTTGCGCCCGCTATTAACAACACCTCAGCTAGCGGAATATCGCTCCAGGGATTGGCGGCCCGATCGATGCCAAAGGCCTTGTTGTTTCCGGCAGCCGCAGACACCATGCAAAGTCTGCCGTTGTAATCGACGTAGCGAGTGCCTAAGCCGGCGCGGGCAAACTTGCCCATCAGATAAGTTTTTTCCGTCGTCAACGATGAACCCGAATAGACGCCGATCGAATCCTTACCATGCTCAGTTTGCAATTGTTTGAATTTCGAAACCACCAGCTCGAGCGCCTCGTCCCAACTGGCGCGTTCGAAACTTCCATTACGTTTGATCAGCGGATAGAGCAGGCGATCCGGATGATGAACCTGCAGGTAAGCAGTAACGCCTTTGGGACAGAGACGACCTTCGTTGACGGGAAAATCGTAGCGCGGTTCAAAGCCAACCACGTGGTTCTTTTCAACCAAAAGGTTTAGGCCACACTGCACGCCGCAATAAGGGCAATGCGTCGGCACAACTTTGTCGATCACACGGTCCGCGAGCCAGCCGTCAAACGGCGCGTCATGCAGATGCGGGCCGAATTCTTCAACAATCTTTTCGAGGTATTGAACTTTGCTCATTTGCTCAGCCGCGGCTTAGGGGGTCAAGTAAGTCATAGCCATTTCGCATTCGCTTTTAACCTCTCCTCCCTAAACTTTAGTTCTGTTTCTCATCCGCGCTTATCCGTGTTCACCTGCGGCTGATTCATTTCAATGCGCGAACCGCTGAATACTCGCTCACTACCAGAAGCCAGCTTCGCGTAAGCAAGCCCCCTCATGATTCGTTTGCAGCGTGGACAGTAGTCCTGCAGCATGTGGCCATCGTCCATCGAATAGTCAAAGCCGAGCTTATCCACCACCGTCTTCAAATCGTCGAGCCAGAGTTGCGCTACAAACTCGGAACCACAACGCGCGCATTTCGCTTGCGGCATTTCGCGCGCGCGCTCCTGGTATAGTTCGACGCCGATTGAAGCCGGGCGTTGCACTACATGAAAGAGCTTCCCGAAAGGTAAGTAGAAAAGTGTCATGATGACGGTCGCCTGATGGGTTATGGCAATGAAGTGATACATGTAGCCATGCAACCAAAGACTCGACGCCGTCAACATCAATCCGGTTACGGAAATCGCGATCAGCAACATATGGGGCACGAAATCGAGGGTGAACTGTTGCAACGCAATCGCGCCGCGATCGCGTAAGCGACGATGAATCGCAATTGCACAGCCCGCGATGACCATGACGGCGGTGAAGTCGAGCGCATGAAACGTAACCCAGGCAATCAGGCTGCGCCCAGCCATCACGTTCAAAGGAAACCCGAAAACATACGCGCGATAACCAAGGTCACCTTCCAGCTTGAAGTGCACCCAGCCAAACACCAGCGGAAACGTGATGAGCGCGGCGATGACGCAACCCCACATAATCAGAAAGTGCATTGCCCAGCGCGAAAAACCGCGTTTGAAAATGAAGCGTTGCGCTACCAGGTTTGTGGCCAACGTCCGGGCGGCGCTGCCCGTGTTCTGCAAAAACTTTTCGCGCTGCAGGTAGAGTTTCCAACCGCGCCGCCAATAAACGCGGGTCGCCGGGCGCTGTAGCCAGAGCGCGTAACGAAAGACAATTGCGCCAAAGGCGACGACACTGGCTACGGTGTAACCAAAAAGCGCGGCATCGTAATGTTCGAGGTTGCGTGAGCCAATGATGATGAGAATCGTGAGCGCAAGCGAAGCGGAGAGCGCCAGCAGTATTGGTCGGCGTTTTGTTCCTGACATGGGCATCATTTGCAATCGCGGGAAAAAGTGAAGGCCGATTCTACATCACTTCGGACTTTATCTTTCCTTAAATCGAGGTGGCAAATTGCCCAACTCCCCGTGCACCAGCATCTCTAACTCCTGTTGCTCGTCCTTGGTTAAGAGAGTGTTAGTCCAAAGATAGACGTGACTTTCTTCGAGCGTGTTATGAGTTGCCAGGCGCTCTGCGATCGCAACGACGCGCGCCCTAACTGGTTTCAGATCCCGCTCGGTCGAGGGGCGATCCTTACTCGCTAACAGCTCGCGCATAGTCTCCATTGCGCCACCGAGTTCATGCATAAAGAAGTCGTGATCGCTGCGCAGCTGCTCAATTGCACTCAGGATCTCAGGCTGCGATAGCACTGCACCGGTGTTAACGCCACTGGTGTCTTTCGCATTGCGCAGTATCGCCGGAAACAGGTGCAGGTGTTCGGCGCGAATGTGCATTGCCAGTCGTGCCCAGAACAGATCCAGGCGCGCGTGGCTTCGTGCCAGGTCGCCTGCCTCAAGCGCGTCAAGAACTTCGCCGAGCAGCTTCCCCAGCACAGCATGATCGTTACTTAGCTGGTCATCCATTTCTTATTCCTCGGCGTGGGAATGCTAATGACCGGAGCAGCGCAGCGCAAAAACTAATCCGCAATGCTAGTACTTTATCGTGGGTCAACGAATAGAGAACCGGACGCGGTAGCGCCCGGGTCGCTCTTGCGATGCACATTATCCCAACATCAGATGCGATCAACATAAGCTCTTCGAGATTCGCTGCTCCCGAACTCAATGTCACTCGGACCCGGTCGCTACCGCTCCCGGTTCTGTATTCGTCGACCCACTAAACAGGCGTTGGGACTTCCTAAGCTGATAGCACCTTGTCTTCCATCTCCACGGCCCGCGGAAACAGAATGTTGTTTTCGAGATG
>DATAOU010000227.1:0-3048 GCA_036265575.1 Pyrinomonadaceae bacterium | reverse complement strand
TGCTCATGTGATCCGCCACGCCAATGCGCGCCACGGCAGCCAACGAATACGCAACCTGTTTTCCAAACAAGAGCTGTGTAAACACTGCTGTTGGGGAAGGCCCATCTTTCGGAGACATTTTTAACTCCCTCAATAGCAACTTCCTCTAAGGCGATCTGATTTGGCACACTTGGAAGGTTTTGTTGTCGCAGTGAGACCCAGAACAGGTCATCTGTGTTGCAACGACGATTCCACCATAGCTGCCTTCCTGAAACGAAAGCGTGCCGCCGTGCTCTTCAGACACAGATCTCGTCGTCCAGCAATGAATGGCTCTCAGGTTCACCAAGGGCACACAAAAAAGAGAGATGTTGTCGCAATAGCCGCCCTTGCACGCGAATCCAGCGATCAGGTTGGGGCCCGGCCCGCACCAGGCGGTTGAAGGGCTCTCCTCCGAGACCCAAGGTGTCCAGCGATGGTCTGCCCCTACGGTCGCGGTCGGAATCTTGGTGCAAGTTATTTCGATGTTGTCACAGTACCGGCCGGTGCACCGAATGCCGCTGACGAACCAGCCAGACCAGCACACAGCCGGCGGCGTCTCCTCGAAATGCACCAAGGACTTGGGTTTGAGCCGCTCCAGACCCCGATGCGATTGAAATGGTTAATATGATTAGCAGTGATAAGGAGGCCTGATATCTAGCCATGCAATGCTCCTGTCGCGTGACAACGGGAGTGATGTCGCCTCGAACGCAATAAGCGTCGAAGGACATGATATGTGCTATCCGTTGAGCGTTTACGTAAGCCTTATTTACTCAATGATTTGCGAAACCAAGCAGTTCGATGAGAACGGCAAGGTACGCTGACGCACTGGAGACCTCACCACCTAGATACCGAAACAAGCCAAATTCGGCCCGCGCGCGTGTGCCCTCGGAAAAGGCAGAAAGTCTGAAGCGAAGACATGACCGGATCAATACTTGAAAAATGCGCCGACGCAACGCAGCAACGGTTATCGCCAGGCGCAATTCTCTTATCTGAGGGCGAGACGTCAGGCAGGCTATTTGTCTTGGCCGAAGGTAGCGTCGAAGTGCTGCGCGGTAACACGCAAGTAGCTCTCGTTGCGGAGCCCGGCGCAGTTTTCGGTGAAATGTCCGTGCTCCTCAACCGGCCTCATACGGCGACCGTGATGGCCGCATCTGAAGTTCGCGTGTATGTCTTCGATAATGCTGCAGTCTTTCTAAAATCGAGCCCGGAGATTGCTTTTCTCCTCGGAAAGTTGTTAGCCGAGCGACTCAACGCCGCCACAACGTATCTTGTAGATTTGAAGCGGCAATTCGAAGGTCACACCAATCATTTTGGCATGGTCGGCGAGGTGCTAGAGAGTTTAATTCATCAGCCGCACTCAAGCGTCACGCTTGGCCCTGAAGGCGAGGCGGATCCGCGCCTCTGAGCCAATCTGGAATCGATTGCAATGTTGGCACTGGTCGGTGAAGAGAAGAAACCAGGCTGACGACCTGAGCACCCGCAGCCGAAAACCAGTATGCCTCCTCAGTTGTGGTATCTAGGACGATGTGGGCGGGGGGCGCGCCGAAGTGCCGTCCGGTATTGAACACCCATGTCGAACCGATACGATCGACCCACGAGCCATCTTTGACAAAAGGTGACTGGTGCACGTGACCCGACAGGACGATATCTGGACGATACTGATCGATCCACTCGCTAAGCTCCACATCACCAAAATGTCTGTCGCCTCCCCAACTCACTGGGGACTCGGCGGGGGGAGCATGATGAATCCAGATCCATCTCTTCGCACGCTTCGATGACGCTTCGGCCAACTGTGCGGCTATGGAAGCCTTTGCGATCGGGCCATCCCACCATGGGCAGGCGGTGAAAAGCGTGTCGTCGATGAAGACAGATTCGCCATCAGAGAGGATGCCTTCCTGTTGGGACGCTGAAAGCCATTTGGCGATCTTCTCTCCGCTTTCGCATTTAGCATCCAGATCGTGGTTGCCGGAGCAAATCAACACTCGGGTTTTCGCTTGTAACCGGGTGAAATATTTCCGAACCACAACGCTTTGCGCGTGGCCGTCGACGCTCGAACTCAAATCCAGGTGATCGCCTGCCATAACCAAGACGTCGAAGCGGGCGGCGTTATCCAGGACCCAGTCTAACTGCGGCAGCGAATAGTGGAGGTCGGCTACAAGGAGGATTCGCATAGGATGGGTTGAGGGTTTTGGACATCAAGGTCCTACACGACGCGAAAAGCAAGATTATTTTGTTTCCTTGCAGGAGGTGACTTGCTCATCAGCTTTTGATCCGTAGCTGACTTCCTGCGCTTAGCGACCAATCAAGATCGAAATGAGCGCGAGCAGGGTGGATGCCAGCGCTGCGAGTGCTGAGAACCACGCGGCGTAACTTGCTCTTTTGGCGGCTGCTTCCGTCGATTTTGAGCGTTTCCAGTCCTGTGCCACAAGCCAATTCTTGGCATGCTGATGCCATGCGCTATTTGGCTGGCTCCAAATGCCACCTGATACAAGATTGAGCATCACTTGCTGCTCACCAACTCGCTCGCAGTCCCTCCAAACTCTCTCTTGCCGCATGGCAAGGCCTACCACTTACACAATGTCAAGCCGCGCGAGATGATTGGTCCGATGTCCGTGGCATCTCCGCCTTTTTTCCAGATGGCTAGCACCGAGGCGTAACGGGTGGCTGCCATCCCATTGACGGCATAGTCAATCCCTCGCACTGTTAAGATGATCGCGCCCCTTCCCTCACAACGAAGTTGGCCTTGCGGCGCGGCGAACGGCCAGCGTTTGCCGTATTCGTTTTGGGTTATCTCGATGCCTTGGCGCGGCGGATCTGGGAACACAATCAGACCAGATACGAAGCCGAATATGAGACAGCAGATGGAAACCAAAGTGACCGGAATGACCCGCCGGCGCTGGTGACTGTATGAACCTGTGCGGAGGACAAGAAAGCGCTCGGCCTCCGGAACGAGCCACTTAGCGGTGGCGAGTAGCGAGTGCGCGCATCCTTTGCAGGAGCCTTTCAGTTCCCATGCTAAAGCAATGGCCC
>DATAOU010000226.1:0-7571 GCA_036265575.1 Pyrinomonadaceae bacterium | reverse complement strand
AGGCCCTCAATCAGGACTTCCATGACCTGTCCGGGCACGGCTTTGTCATAAGGCTTGATGCCGGCGACGTTAAATGATGATTGTTGAGGTCGAACGGAGAGTGAAGTTATAGCGACCAGCAGTATGAGCAAAGCGAGTTTCATTGCTTTCACCTCAGGCGGGTCAAGATACAACAAAGCCCCGCCCCATGAAAACAAAGAAACTGTAGACCGCGTAATGATTTTAGAAATTGCTTACCTGCTGCATAAGAGGCACGCCTGCGATAGCAGCAGCGTCTCTGGGATCGGCCGCGACAGTCGCACCCCAGCCCGAAAATCTGTAGGCGCGTCCAGTGACTGACCCTCTGACGGTGATCGTATCCGTGCCGGAATACCTGAAGTAAACAAACTGCGGGTTGTGAGGCTGTGTCTGCTGTACGCGGGATGACTCAGCTTGCCAGTTGGCCCGTTGTTTTCCGCAACAACTCATTTTCTTACTCCTTTGTAAAACGCTCCAGGATGATTGCGCCGCCGGAGAGTGCCAGCCAAAGGATTGCGATCTCTTTCAAGCCGGATCCGATCCAGAATGCGAAAGGGATCGCCACCCATACACTGAGGCAGTAGAAGCAATCGAGAATCTCTCCGAGAATGCTTGTGCCCATCAATCTTCGCAAACGCACGACAACAGCGAACGGCCCGTCTTCAGCGTTGAAGAAATGGGTAATCCGCCATACGGCTAAAACTCCAAGCGTCAGCCAGTAGAAGTGCATCGCTTCTGAAGGTTATGAGAATTGGAGTGAAAACGTGTCAGCCTGTTGCCAAAAAGATTCTGCTGAGGTCAGACTGAAATATGATAGCGCCAACGGCGCGAAATATAATAGCCAGGGGCAAGCGCGAGCGAAGCGAGCGCGTCGCCCCTGGTAAATCCAACAAACAACGGATTGAGGCCTGAAGGGCCGAAATACGCGCGCGCCGTATTCCGCCCTTTTCAGGGCTGGCGCGCTTCTTTATTAATGTTACCAGGGGCGACGCGCTTCGCGCTTGCCCCTGGCTATTATATGGCCGCGCCGTTGGCGCTATCTGAGTCGCACCGTTACGGGCGTGCCGCTTTGAGCGTTCGCCGCGATCCAGATGTTCAACTCCGCGGGTTCGACTGCGTACTTCGTGTCACGCTGCCAAATCGATAATTCATCGCGCCCGATAGTGAACTCCACTCGCCGCGATTCGCCTGGCGCGAGTGCGATGCGGCGGAAGCCTTTCAGTTGACGAACCGGACGCGCGACGCTCGTGCCGCGCAATCCTATGTATAGTTGGACCAGTTCCTCACCTGCGCGCGAGCCCGTGTTCTTCACTTCGGCTGTAATGCGCACTTGTGCGCGTCCCGCGTTCAGTTGGTCCACGCTGATCTGTTGCGAATCCACTTGCGGCGTCGAATACTGAAATGTGGTGTAAGTGAGTCCGAAACCGAACGGATAAAGCGGTACGTTCTGCTCGTCAATGTAGCGTGACTTGAATTTCTCGTCGCCATTTGTAGGCGGGCGTGTCAGGTCCAACCCAACCGGCGGTCGACCCGTGTTGAGCACACTGTGATAGATCGGAACTTGTCCGAGACTGCGCGGAAACGTCACCGTCAACCTGCCTGCCGGCGCCGCTTCGCCGAAGAGCACACGTTCCAAAGCCGGACCTGCCTGCACACCGGGCGACCATGCTTCAATGATGGCGTTGACACGCGTAGCCGCTGATGTGAGCGCGAGTGGTCGACCACTAAAGAGGACCAGCGCGGTTGGCTTGCCGGCGGCCGCGACGCGTTCGAGGAGTTGCTGTTGGTTGCCCGGCAGATCGATGAAGGCGCGTGAAGCTGCTTCACCCGTCATCCACGAAGCATCCTCACCGAGCGCGAGCAATACGACATCCGCCTGTGCGGCCGCAGCGGCTGCGTCAGCGAATCCTGCGTCAGACGTGCCGCGAATCTCTGTGCCTTTCGCATAGACCAGACGAAACCCATCGCGCTGCGCTCGTTTTTCGAGTGCTGACTTGAGTGTCACAACGTCCTTCGCATCGCCTCGCGCGCTCCACGCGCCGAGCATGTCAGGCGCGCTGTCTGCGAGTGGTCCAATGAGTGCCACCGTGCGCACGCCTTTTTGTAAAGGTAACAAGCCCGCATCGTTCTTGAGCAACACGAAACTCTTCTCGGCAGCCTCACGCGCGGCCGCGACATTTGTGGGCGGCAATGTCGTGACTGCGTTCTTCTCGTCAACGTAAGGTCGATCGAAGAGACCGAGGGCGAACTTAACGCGCAGGATGCGTCGCACAGCCTGGTCCAACGCAGGCTGCGGCACGTCGCCCGCTTTGATGAATGTCGCGAGATGTTGAAAGTAAGCGTTGCTTTCCATGTCCATGTCCACGCCCGCGAGAAAGCCTTTGCGTGCGGCAGTCGCAAGATCGTTCGCTATGCCATGTGGAATCAACTCGCCGACAGAGCCCCAATCACTGACGACAAAACCACGAAAGCCCCATTCGCCACGCAAGACCTGGGTTAGCGTGAACGGATTCGCGGAGGCAGGCACGCCATTGATCGAATTAAACGACGCCATGAGTGTTGCGACGCCTTCATCCACTGCCGCATGAAAAGGTGGCAGATAAACTTCGCGTAACTGACGCTCGGACAGGTCGACTGTGTTGTAGTCGCGGCCCGCTTCTGCTGCGCCATACGCGACGTAGTGTTTGGCACACGCGGCCATCGATTGCGGATCATTGAGGCTCGCGCCCTGGTAACCGCGAACGTATGCGCGCGCCATCATCGAACCGAGGTACGGATCTTCGCCCGCACCCTCGACGATTCGGCCCCAGCGTGGATCGCGCGCGATATCAACCATCGGCGAGAAAGTCCAGCGAATGCCTGACGATGTGGCTTCTTCAGCAGCAATGCGAGAGACGCGTTCGACGAGGGTTGGATCCCACGTCGCGGATAAAGCAAGCGGCACGGGGAAGGTGGTGCGATAACCATGAATCACGTCGAGTCCGAAGATGAGTGGAATCTTCAGACGCGACTGCTCCATCGCGATGCGCTGCAAGCGGTTGCTCAGTACGGGATCCGTGACGTTTAGAAACGAGCCAATCTCGCCCCGCTGTATTGCCTCTTCGACTTTGCTGCGACCTGTACCGGGTCCGGTCGGCGTGCCGTACGAGTACTGGTTCAACTGACCAATTTTCTCCTCGAGCGTCATTTGTTTGAGGAGTGCTTCGACTTTACGTTCGATCTCGGGCGCATTCGTCCACGACTTCCGCGTCTGCGCGGAGACGAACGACGTCAACACCATCGACCACAACACCACAGCGACGAGCGCAATTCGGATCTTGCTCATACACGTTTCCTTGTACCGGATTGAAATTGGATGAAGCTGTTCGCTAATGTAAACGATCAGCGCAGCTATATGCATCTACCGCGCGCTGCACGCTGTTACCACAACTTTGCTGGAAATAGCTTCAAAGTGAAACATCGGCTCAAGACCGTGACTCTGGATGAGACACTTTTTCTCCGGCGCACTAGGGGAAAACTTAAATTTTTGGGCGAATAGCCGCATTTTACCTTCGGGCATGAACATTGCCCTCGTACCCGCTCGCAACGAGAAGCTTCTCCTACGTTCTCAACCCAAAATTGCTTGAACGGTTTTTGCCGACCCGGTTTTCGTCAAGCGGATTAGCTCTCGAAGTGAAATAAACTCAGCAAGAATCCGGGACAAACGAAATTCTTTTATCGAGGAAGTAGCCGCACTATTCCGGCTTCTAGCTGGAGGTCTGTCTCTACCAGGATCAGTCCTTCACCTCAATAGCGATTGCACAACACACAACGATGGCACTCCAGCGTGGCTAAGTGTGTTCAGGCATTCATAAATAAAAACAAAGAAGGAGAATTCTCATGAATGTGAGCCCCACCAGTTTTAATAGTGGAACAGCACGAACGCTGATTTGCGCGATGCTACTAGCATTGTTTGTGTTCCTGCTCTTCCCCGCCGGCACAGCACAAGCGCAAACCGCGTCGGCGGCCCCAATTACAGGTGAGATCGAACGTCTCACACTTAACAGCCTGAAGGATCCATGGTCCGGCGGCATCATGGTTGTTGGCGGACAGAACATCATCATCCCCCGCAACCTGCTCATGGATTTGCCAGCCAACCGTCTGACGCTAAACCAGACGTTTGCCCAGGCGCCTGCTGCATGTTTGCAGCGGGCTGAGAGCGGCTTAGCGAAGGCAGATTTTTGTAACGTCAACAAGACAGGCGCCATCGCCACTATTCACGCCAATCGCACCAGTGCCGGAAACATCATCGCCGGCGACGTCTTCATACAAAAAGGTGTTGAGACGGTGAAGGGTACAGTTACTTACATCAATTACACCGATGGTTACTTTCGCCTGAACGGAAATCCGAACGACGCCACTACCGGTGTCATGGTCCGTCTCAACGATCCCGGTAACCGGCACACGGTCCAACAGGGACTCGGCTGCCAGCCCGGCACAGTTAACTGTAGTCCTGATCCGCGTTTCACACTTGATCGCGACAACTATACAAATACTTTCTCGACCGGCGTCCCGAGTTGTATCCCGAGCACAGTCGTGCGCTCATTCATTGATACTCTCGATGTCGATGGCGACGGCAACACGACTGAGACTCTCTCGACACAGAGCACCGCCACCGGAACCGGTGATCTACTTTGTCCGTCCACGAACCGAACGCCTGATTTGGTGGTCGCCGACTCGAGGCGCTTCGCGCCAATTCAGATCGGAGACAGCGTCGAAGCTGAGGGTAACTTCGAAACGATCAACGACGTGAGGTTCCTCTCCGCGCACACCACGATGATCAGCCGTGCGCTCGCCACGCGCGATGTCGCGGGCCAACCAGACTACCTGACTCTCGACGAAGTAGGCATCGACATTGCGGGCTTTCAAAACCAGCGCGCGCGAACGCTCTTCATCGGTTTCGCAAGTCTGAACACTGACGTCATGATCTGGTCGCTTCATTACGACCCGGCGAACAACAAAGCTCATGAGTTTCCGCTCGCGACGGTGGTAGGTTGCGACAATGCCGGGGGCGCAGGCACTTGCGGGCAGAATGGTCTCGTTGCCGGAGTCGGCGGCAATATCTGGAAAATTCGCCACGACCTGGATTTCCTTGTCCCCGCAACTAAACCGAGACTTGACCCCTGTGCGCACCTGCGCGCCGATCCGAGATTCGCCGCCTCAAATCCGTGTCCGGCCGGCGGCACTTTCGAGGAGCAGTTCGGCGTCCTTACCCCCATTCCGCATGAGATCATGACGCGGACGGGCCGCAAGGTTGCTGACGCAAACGGTACTCTCAAGACAATAGATATCCTGGGGAACGCGGCGACCAACGGCGAGTACTTATTCCCATTGGGATTGGGTCTTGGCGGCATCGTCGCTCCAGAGTTCGTAGAGATCGATCTCAACGCGCTCGACACTCCATTCAGTTTCTCCGGCATTCCGTGGAATCTCGACCGGCGACTCAGCCCCGGCGGTTGCAATGGTCCATGTGAGACGTCCGCGCAACCACTGAGTCCATTCCCATTCGAAATCATCGACCCGCGCACTCAGGCTCCCGTACCGACTGGTCCATACAATGACCCGAACTTTACGGCGAGCCCGTTGTCGAACACATCGAACCGGATTCTCTCTTACGTGGATGGCACTATTGGCAACTTCAATGGCAACTCGACTGTGCTGGCATGGCCGCCAGCCAATCCACCGTTGCAGCCAATCACTGCGACTAACTTCCACAAGCAGCCGACTGTATGCGATGCAACGGCGCCTTCAGCCCCAACCAATCTAGTCGCGAGCGCCTTCAGTCCAACCACGATCAATCTTTCGTGGTCGCCTTCGACAGATAACGTCGCTGTTACTAACTACCTGGTCTTCCGCGACACATTGCCGTCGCCGATCGCGTCGGTAGTTGGAACAAGTTTTTCTGACACTGGCCTTACGCCGCTCCAGTCACACAGTTATCGAGTGATCGCCGGCGATGGTGCCGGAAATCTGTCGGCCTTCTCAAATACCGCGACGGCCGTCACGCCGGCTGATACAACAGCTCCAAGTGCTCCATCCAGTCTAACTGCGGTTGGATCAAACTCCACCACGATTAATCTCTCGTGGACGGAGTCAACTGATAATGTTGAGGTCGTCGGTTACAACGTTTACCGTGACGGCGGCGCAACTCCGATCGCCACGGTTTCGGCAACCAACTACTCCGATACCGGTCTTGGGATCGGCTCAACACACAGCTATACGGTGAAGGCTTTTGACGGGGCGAATAATCAGTCGGCAGCGTCGAACACTGCTACGGCGTCGACGCAGGGTAACGACACAACGCCGCCTACCGTTCCGACGGGTCTCACGGCGACGGGGTCAAGCACAACCACTATCGACCTGAATTGGACGGCGTCAACCGACAACTTCGCTGTGGCGGGTTACAAAGTCTTCCGCGATGGCGGATTGACGGAGATCGCCACCGTCACCACGACGTCATTCTCTGACACGGGTCTGGCGGTAAACTCGACGCATAGTTATCAGGTCGCGGCATTTGATGGAGCGGGTAACCAGTCCGCGAAATCGAATACAGCCTCGGCAACAACTCAACTCGCAGGCGCCCTCGTTTCACTCGCGCTGAACCCGGCTACTGTGACAGCTCCAGCACCTTCAACGGGCACGGTCACTTTAAGTGGTCCAGCACCAGCAGGAGGCCTGACCGTCACACTGGCCAGCAGTGATACACGAAAGGCCCGGGTACCGGCGACGGTAACCGTGCAAGCTGGGCAGAGTTCGGCGACCTTTACGGTCACAACTCTTACGGGTCAACTGGGTGGAGGCCAGAACCCTGTCACCATTACGGCGACACTCGCCGGAACCGGTAGGACAGCGGTACTGAACATTGTCAGACCATAGTTGATGGCCCATTTCTCTGCGTCCTCGGCGTATCTCAGCGTTCTCTGCGTTAACTCAAACGCAGCGGGCACAGAGATACGCCGAGAAACGCAGAGAAGTTTTGCAATAGGGAGGAGACAAAGATCAATGAAGGTAATGCACACTTTTCTGGCAACGATAATCGTCATGTTAACCACAGCAGTAGTCAGTCAGGCACAGACTACGGCCGGCAATCTCGACCCGACCTTCGGAACGGGCGGCACCGTTAGAACCGACTTCGCGGGAAATATCGATCAGGCAAACGCCATTGCCATTCAGCCGAACGGCCAGATCGTTGCAGCCGGTTCGAGCTTTAGTAATTCGAAGACCGTCGAGGACTTTATCGTCGCGCGTTACAACGCGAACGGCTCGCTCGACAAACGCTTTGGTAAGAACGGCAAGGTTACAACTGATTTCTTCCGCAACGTCGATTCAATCAGCGCCATCGCGATTCAACCGGACGGTATGATCATAGTTGCGGGCTTTGCACAACTGCCCGGCAACGGCGGCAACCCACGCGTCTTTGCATTGGCTCGCTATCGTAGTGACGGAAGTCCTGACACAAGTTTCGGCAATGGCGGGGCGCTTACTACAAGCTTTGGCGGCAACTTTGCCGCTGC
>DATAOU010000225.1:0-7370 GCA_036265575.1 Pyrinomonadaceae bacterium | reverse complement strand
CTTCGAATTGCTTTCTGTCAACACTTCGTCCGCCATGAAGATTCGACCCGTTTCAGCCGCCCAGGTTGATATTAAATCCGCTGCCGCCACCAGACTGCGTCGGGAAGAATGGCCGAAGCAGCCCTGCGAGCGCAGCAAGGTTTCTGGTTTGAATCAGCAACTCACCCGGTCCGGTAAACTCTGCGACAATGCCTTCGCCGCTCACGAGGCTGCGAAAGAACCCGGCGGCCGCTTTACGCAAAGTGTATTGCGTAGTGCCTTCCCAGGCGACGAGGTGTCCGGTGTCGACAACATAGCGCTCACCTGCTTGCAAGACTTTGCGATGAATGGCTCCAAACGATGAAACCAACAGCAGACCACGACCCTGGACGAGCATCACAAACAAGCCTTCGCCGCCAAAGAATGATTTCGCGCCGCCCCATTTTGTATCGACGGTCAAGCTTGCGTCACCCGCAAGGTACGAACTCGACTGCACAAAGAATGATTGGTTGTTGAGTTCGATCGCAGCGATATCGCCCGGAGCTCCCGGGGCGAAAGTTACCTCACCCGGACCGCCACGTGCCGTGAAAGTCGAAACAAAGGCCGACTCGCCACCCGCCGCGCGTTTGATAGCCCCGAACAGGCCGCCCTTCATCTGCGATTGCAACTCGATGTTAGCCGACATGGAAACCATCGCGCCCGCCTCAGCCTGAATAGACTGTTCCGCCTGAAGCTGAATCACGGCCAGCGAGAATGCAGGTTGATGTAATACTTCATATCTATAACCTCCACCCTGCCCTTTCGAGTCCTCATCGATGTGAATGCCGTGCGCGGCGCCAGGATTCTGAGAAGGTGCAGCGGTGCCGACGCCGGCCGCCGTTACGCGATAACCGCAACCACCGCAAAAAGCGGCGCCGGGCAGCATTGGCGCGCCACACTTGGGACAGTTCATAAAACGACTCCTTGAGATTTTTCGTTAATGATCGCCACCGCTTCTTCTGCCGTCCTGGCAAAGTCGAGCAGGGCAATGTCCTGGTCGCTTACCACCAAATGCTTTTGCCACTCACGCACAATCGGCGGCCAACAGTCGCCGAGCAGCACCAGTGGCCGGGCACCGATCACGCGCGTTTGCATCTTATTCCAGACGAGTGACAACTCCGTCACAGTGCCCATGCCGCCACGGATAGCGATGAAACCAACTGAACGCGTAATGAGCAGTTGTAATCTTTCGTAAAAATGAGCCGTGGCAACTTTGTCGGTGAGAAAGCGGTTGGGTTCCGCCTTGAACTGATTCATGGTGATGCCCAGCACGCGCCCGCCGCGCTCGTGCGCGCCGCGGCTGGCAGCTTCCATCACGCCGAGATAGCCACCGGTGCAAATTGTGTAACCAGCATCGGCAAGCAATTCGCCAACCCGGCGGGCTTGAGCGTACTCCTCGTGAGACTCGTCGCACTTGGCGCCACCGAAAATCGTGACGATGCGCTCTGAGGCGTCACTCATGCGGCAACCTCGCCGGTAATTAGCAGTGACCCCTCTTTCCGGTATTCAAGAAAGTCTTTACGAGTTTTGAAACTACCGCCGGCATAATCTTCAGGAACCGGCGTCGGATCATAAATTCGCTGATCGCGTACGTTCACAAAGCCTGCCGCCTCAAACAGCGAACGATATTCAGCGATACTTAAAAGTTGTACTGGTACCTTTAGTTGCTCAACCCACTGATGTGAGGGACGATTTTCCTGGTAGAGATCAACGACGCAAGCGAACTTGCCACCGGGCTTGAGCACTCTGCGAATCTCCTGCAACGCTCGGGGGATATCGCCGTAGTAATACAGCGACTCCATCGAAAACGCGTGCGTGAATTCGCCTTCAGCAAAGGAAAGCTTTTCCGCGCTGGCCTCGCGAAACTCAAGATTCGAAAACCCCTCAGATGACTCGCGCGCCAGGTCAACCATCTCGTCTGAAATATCGATACCGACCACGCGGCCGTGCTCGGCCTCCTCAGCCATCAGGCGCGTGGCCCAACCGTTGCCGCACCCGATATCAAGGACGCGGCCGTCGTCGGGGATTTCCAATAAGCGAATAGCCTGCTCACCAACAGGTCGGTGGCCACGCTCCATGCTTGGGCCACGTCCGGCCCTGGCCCATTCGTTGAATTCTGCGCGTAAGCGTTCGCTCATCGAGTTGCTGATCGACCTTTAATCAGTTCGGCACAGCTAGAAATTTTTTATCTTGCTCGCGGATTCAAGTTGGCGACGACGACAGTTTGTCTGTTCGCTCCGAACGAGCGAAACCAAGCCACACTTAGGGCCGCAACCGGTAAAGCATTCGCGGAAACGGAATGGTCTCGCGCACGTGCTCGATGCCGCACATCCATGCAGTGCAACGTTCGATGCCCATGCCAAAGCCGGCGTGCGGAACGCTGCCATAGCGGCGCAGGTCGAGATACCACTCGAAAGCTTCCTGCGGTAATTGATGCAAGGCAATCTGCTCCGTTAAGAACTCGAGCGAAGTCGCACGTTCGCCGCCGCCGATGACTTCACCGTAGCCTTCCGGCGCCAACACGTCGACGCCCAGCGCAAGTTCATTGCGCTCCGGATCGCGCGCCATGTAAAACGCCTTCACTACCGCTGGATAATGATGGACCATGACCGGCTTATCGTAGTGAGAAGAGATGTACGTTTCGTCGGGCGCGCCGAAATCGCCGCCCCATTCAAACCGTGTCTCCAGCAAACCTTTCTCATGTCCTTCGAGCAGCATCTTTACCGCGTCGTCATAATGCAGCCGCGGGAAAGGCGGCACAATGGCTTCGAGCTTTGCTCTGTCGCGTTCCAATACCTTTAATTCTTCGGCGCGATCTTCCAATACACGCCCAGCGATGTATGCCAGCATTCTTTCCGCTAGCGTCATTACATCATCGAGCGTCGCGTAAGCCATCTCTGGCTCGACCATCCAGAACTCGGTCAAGTGACGACGCGTCTTTGATTTCTCCGCCCGGAAAGTAGGACCGAAACAATAAACTTTCCCGAACGCCGCCGCTGTCGCCTCGTTGTAGAGCTGACCTGATTGCGTTAGATAAGCCTTCTCGCCGTCAAAGTAGTCAACTTCGAAAAGAGTGGTGGTGCCTTCGCAGGCAGCCGGCGTAAAGATCGGCGCATCGGCCAGCGTGAACCCATCGTTATCAAAAAAGTCGCGCACAGCTTTAACGACCGTATGCCGCACTTTCAAAATCGCGTGTTGTCTGCGCGACCGCAGCCACAGGTGGCGATGGTCCATCAGAAACTCGGTGCCGTGCTCCTTTGGCGTGATGGGGTAGTCGTGGACTTCGCTGTAAATCTCGGCGTCGATAAGATCAATCTCATAGCCACCCGGCGCGCGCGAATCAGCGCGCACTGTGCCGCGAATTGCCAGCGCTGATTCCTGACCGAGGCCTTTCAAGGCTTCCCAGGTTTCCGGTGCTACGGAAGCCTTCAACGCGACGCATTGCACCACGCCCGTTCCGTCCCGCAGTTGCGGAAAAAGAATCTTGCCGCTCGAACGCAAGTTGTACAGCCAACCCTTGATGGTTACTTCCTGTCCTACGTGCTGCGAAAGCTCGTTAATGAAAACTCGGTCTGCAGCTACTTTTTCCAGTGATGTTGATTCAGTTGCCATTTAGCCTTTCAATCCGCCCAATCCGTTTGTGTTTAGTCTTTCTCTTATGACGCGTCGCAGCACCGGAAACCTATCCAGCCAGTCGGCCGCTTGCAGCACGATGAAGAAAGTCGGCTGAATAAATCTTTCATAAGTGTCGCCGCGGCCACACACCGCGGTTTGATACGAGAACGTGCCGATCGCTTTCAAGCCTCGCTGGATAGTCATCAGCCGAAACTCGCGCGCAAATTCATCGGGGTCCAGCGCGTCCAGGCCGAGCAGCCGCCGCTCTTCCAACAGGAACAATCGGTACGCGCGTAACTCCGCAAGCGATGGCGGCTCCGCCCTGCGATCAAGCAGGAATGAAACGAGATCGTAGGTGACCGGGCCCATGCGCGCATCCTGGTGGTCCATGACGCGCAGGCGGTCACTTTTATCAACCATCAGGTTCGCCGCATGAAAGTCGCGATGACAAAGCACGCGCGGCCGGGCTGCGAGTTCAGCCGCGATGTCGTTTAGTTCAGCCTTGAGCTCCGCCGCTTCAGCATGCCGCATCTGTTCCTTACGCAGACTGCCAAAATAGTGCTCAAGAAAAAAATCGAATTCCCAGGAAAGCTTTGGCTCGTCAAACGCCAGTCGACTGGCTATCGAGTTTTGCTCGTAAGCGCTGGCAGTGGTCTTTTGGATTTGTGCGATCAGGTTGACCGCCCGCTCTTTGTACTCGTCACACTCGTCGGCAGGTGACTCGTCGTAAATGCGAAACAGCGGCCGATCCCCAAGGTCTTCCTGGACGATGATGCCTAGCTGGCCGTCGACGCAATAAATTTCCGGTACAGGAATTCCGTTTTGCAGAAACAGCCGGCTGACATCGAGGTACGGGTGAACATCAGGATCGAATGGCTCAGGATAAACGGCCGCGACTGCAGTCGTGTTTTTCCACGGCAGGCGAAAGTAGCTGCGCGTCGAGGCATCGGGAGTCAACGCCACAACCGATTTGCCGGCGGCAGCCTGCCCTTCCAGAAAACGCTCCAGGCGTTCAGTCGGGGAAACTTCAAAAGCGTTCACAGTAACCTGTTTTGCTGAACTCATTCCGGGAAATGCGGGGCATTCGATCAAATAAAACGTTAGCGGGACCACTCCTGGTCCCGCCATTTTGCCTTGGAATTTCGCGTGATTGTATCACTCCGCCAAAGACACAACAAAATTGTCGCCCTGGAACTCGCCCTTGAGTGCCTTTGCCGGGGGATCTTTGCCAGCGACGAGTGCCGCGCGCACAACCGCCGCATTCGTTATCACTGCGCCGGCAGATACGCGAACATTGTCCCCAAGGATCGCGCGACTGACTCGGGCGCCATCTTCGACGATTACTTTATCCCACAATATGGCTTCAGTGACTTGAGCTGACTTTGAGATCGCGCAGCCTGCGCCGATCGTTACGTCAAGTCCTGTTTGCGACATTAGCTGCAGACTGATATCCAGGTAGCGCTGGATGGTGGACAGCTCGTACCAGTTTCCCTGCCCAACATGGACTGCAATCTTTTCGCCCGCTGCCATCGCTTGCGGATAGACGTCAGTGGTCGAATGAGAAAACACGCCGCGCGGGATGTATTTAAAGATTGCCGGCTCGAGTATCTGGATACCGGTGAACATAAGCGGCGCATCTCTGCCGGAGAAATCCTCTTTGCGGGGCATTCCACCAAAGCCCCGCAATAACCCTTCGTTTGCATTCACGATCGAAAAACGTTCGCACAAAGGATTAGGCAGGACCACGAGTGTTGCTATCGCTTGCGCCCGCCGGTGAGTGTCGAGCGCAGCATTCAAGTCGATGTCAGTAATGATCTTGCCATTAATGACAATGAAGGTTTCGCCATCAAGCAGCGCGCGCGCGTTCTCGATACCGCCGCTGGTTCCCAGAATTTCCGGTTCTTCAACGTAATGCAAGCGGACGCCAAAACTGCTGCCGTCACCCAGAGCCCGGCGCACTGACTCAGGTCGATGATGAAGATTGACGACTATTTCATCGCAACCGTAACCAGCGAGATATTCAGCGACGTAACCGACAAGTGGTTTTCCAAGAATAGGGATGGCAGGCTTGGTGCGGTCTTCAGTCAGCGGCCACAGTCGCGTGCCGTAGCCGGCAGAAAGAATCATTGCGCGCATGCGGTCATTGTAGTGGCGCGGTAGGGGAACGCCAAGATAAGCGCTAGGGTCGAGTCAATTGCAACGGCGTGAGCTGGAAGATTTATCATTCATCATCTGACATTTCTCATTTGTCATTTGTGATTTGGATCCACGCCGAAGCCCAACCACACATTAGAGCTGTACGCTCAAGCTACAAGTCAGAGCATCGCTGAAATGGCAAATGAAAAATGGTAAATGGCAAATGGAAAATCGTTTAGCTTTAGTTCGTGGCAAGCCACACACTAGGAAGCTCTAGAGGCGTCGCGGATCATGAGGTCAAAAGTGCCGGGCGCGACTTTTCGGAATCGCGTGTTGCGATTGAGCGAGACGGCGATGCTAATAGTGGGATTCTGACCAGTGAAGCGAAAGCCACCTTCAAGCAGCCGGTTGTAGACTTCGTTCACGTGCAGTGGGCCGCCTTCTTCGCGCAATAACAACGTGACGGCTTGAGGAATTGTGCGATCCGCGAACCGATCGCTAATCGCTTCAGTGTTTGGCCGCAACGAAGGTATCGCCTGACGAGTGACCTCGTGCGCGAGTGGCATACGCGCAGGCGGGGGCGATTGCCGCATCGCTGCTTCCAACTCCGCGTCGGACGGCAGCCCGACAGACGTGGTACCTGAAGCCAGCACCGAAGACAACAGCCGATATATGGCGGCCTCACTTTGACTGGCAAGTGTGTCCATTTCTGCTAATTCTGCGCGCACCGAATCCGCCTCAGCTTCCAATTCTCGGAGCCGCGCCGCCAGGTGCATACGCGCGGCCCGTGACTGCCGCAGGCTCTGTTCAAGGCGAGAAAGCAAATTTTCGTTGGGCCGATCAATCATCGCGCAAATCTTAAAGGGATTTACCTGTTTGCACAATACTCTTGTGCCCGCTAGCGAGCCGCTTGCTTTCCGGAAAGCTTTAGCTTGTTGTAAGGCCGCGACAAACTAAAGTTTATCGGACTATCGATCGCGGTCCAGAACGTAGGTAGGAATCGACTGCAAAGCCTGGGAATAGTCAGAAACAGGAAGATTTGCAATGGCGCGTCCCGCCGCTTCAGCGTACTCATCCGCGCGACTCCTGGCGCGTTCGAGCGCGCCAACCCGGTCCATCGCAGCCAACAGTTGCCGCCGCTCGACCCGGTCATAATTTCCATCCGTCATAACCGTCTCTACTAGATCGCGCCCCGCCGAATCCGCGGCAAGCAAATAGATCAACGGCAATGTTACCTTGCCGCCCAGCAGGTCCACACCGACACCCTTCCCCAGCGTATCGTCGCTCGAGGTGAAGTCCAACAAGTCATCCGTTAACTGAAATGCCATGCCAAGATTAAAACCATAATCGGCGAGGGCTTTCTGTTCCTGTTCGCCGGCGTTGCCGAGAATGCCGCCAACTTCGCAACAGGCGCTGAAAAGGTACGCTGTCTTCCGTTGAATGATATCGAGGTAATGCTGCTCGGAAACATCAGTGCGATTCAGTGTAGTCAATTGCAGCAACTCGCCTTCAGTCATCTTGCGTGTGACGCGCGTCAGGATGTCGAGAATCGCCAATGAGCGCTCGGCAAGACTGGTTTCGAACGCAGACATGTAGAGCCA
>DATAOU010000224.1:0-4714 GCA_036265575.1 Pyrinomonadaceae bacterium | reverse complement strand
TGGAGCTGGCGCGATATTTAGCGACTACGACGCTGTCATTCCAGACCTGGCCTTCGTTCGTCATGAACGTTGGGATAAGGCGGTGACCGGCGATAAGTTCACTGGTGCGATCGACATCGTGGTTGAAATATTGGCGCCCGGAACTCAGAATCGTAAGCGCGATCTCTCTGCCAAGCGAAAGCTGTACGCCAACCACGCCATCGCAGAATTTTGGATCGTCGATTCAGAAAATCAATCGGTATTAATCTTTCGTCTGCGCGAGCAAGGTCTTGAAGAAGCTGCCAGACTAACAGGCGACGAGGAACTTTCCTCGCCAATGCTTCCTGGCTTCCGATTGAAAGTCAGGGATATTTTCAAACTGTAACTCCCCGACTTCACGGCGATGCGTTTCTCCCGCAACCAGCTCATCGGCGCCTTGCTGCTCCTCGCAACGCTTTGGATTGTAATTCTCTACCGCATGCTATTCTCTCGCGCGTGAGCGCAGACAAATCACAAGCAACCGAGTTAAAGGCTCCCGGCGTCATTGCTATAGTTGGCCCGACTGCTTCCGGGAAAAGCACCCTGGGAATCGAAGTCGCCTTGCGTTTGAATGGTGAGGTCATCAATTGCGACTCAGTTCAGGTCTACCAGGGAATCCAAATCGCCACCGCCAAAGTTCCGCTGGCTGAACGCCGCGGCGTGCCACATCACCTAATCGACTTCGTTTCCCCGAAAATTAACTACACTGCCGGCGACTGGGCCCGTGAAGCAGCCACGGTAATTGATGACATTCATCGACGGGGCCGAGTGCCGATACTCGTTGGCGGCACCGGACTTTATTTGCGCGCCTTTCGCAATCCATTCTTCGCCAGTCCCCAGACCGATGAGAATCTCCGTCGGAGATTAAACGAACTGCGTGAGCGTCGGGGAGCGGAACACCTTCATGCGGTTTTGAGCCGCCTCGATCCTCAGAGCGCGCTGGATCTATATGCGCGCGATTGGCCGCGAGTGCAACGGGCGATTGAAGTCCGGTTACAGACTGGCGAATTAATGTCGGGCAAGAAGACTAAGCGCCCGGAGCCACACGAAAGCGCGCGATGGTTGCGCCTCCTGGTTTTGAATCCCGACCGCGCCGCTCTCTACGAACGCATTAACCAGCGCACGGAAAAGCATTTCGACGACGGCTTGGTGGAAGAGGTTAAGGCCCTTCTGGCTGAGGGTGTGCCCGCCGCTTCAAATGCGCTGGGCGCTCACGGCTACCGGCGCGTGGTTGAATACCTTGAAGGCAAACGCGACCTGGAAAGTGCGATTGAGCAGACAAAACTCGACGTGCGCCATTATGCGAAGCGTCAATTGACCTGGTTCCGTCGCGAACCTGGTGCTCAGTGGTTTGAAGGTTTTGGCGAAGACGAAGAAGTGCTGAGGGCCGTTCTGGAAGCTCTTGAGGATTAGCCCTGTTGTACCTTGAGTTACAGAAACAGGGGCCCGACAGTGATGAAAATGTGACAAGCCTGTTTGGTAATTTTCTTGTCACGCTCCAATCGCTGCGGTACTCTGACGTGGTCCCCCCTTCATCCTTCAAGGTGCCATCATGTCTGACGGGAAACCTGCGCCGCAGAACATCCAGGACGCGTTTCTAAACACCGTGCGTCGCGAAAAAGCTACGGTGGTTATCTATCTCCTGAACGGTGCGAAGTTGACAGGACGCATTCGTAGTTTTGATAAGTTCTCGATTCTGCTTGAGGCCGGATCGCATGAACAGCTGGTCTTCAAACACGCCATCTCAACAGTCTCCCTGCCGAGACGAGGAAGCGGAGATCTACGAAACTCCGGCAGCGTTGGCGCGGGCTCAGGAGAATACTCACGACAACCTGGTACGCAAGCCTTCGATGAGTCTGGCGACTCGCCCGAATCCTAACATTCCTTTAAACTCTTGCCGGCTTAACGAAGATTGAAGAAACGTTGCTCGACGTTTTTAGGAAACACTGTGCCAGGAACTTTTATTACCTTCGAAGGAATTGACGGCAGCGGTAAGTCTACGCAGTTGCGGTTGCTGGCAAACTTTCTTCAACATGAGGGTTGCGAGGTGATGTTGACCCGAGAACCCGGCGGGACGCCGGTCGGCCTTCGCCTGCGTGCCGCGTTGCTCGATGCCCATGAAGAAGTTGATCCGCTAACGGAGTTGCTCGTTTTTGCAGCGGATCGGGCGCAACATGTGCGCCGCGTCCTTCGCCCGGCGCTCGAGTCTGGCCAAATCGTTTTCTCGGATCGCTACGCTGATGCCACTCGGGCTTACCAGGGGGCGGGCCGTGGGTTTTCGCCGGAACTAATTGAAGAAATCATTCAGCTGGCGACTGAAGGACTCAAGCCGGACCTGACCGTGCTCTTCGACCTCCCGATCGAAGATTCGACGGCTCGCACTCGACGCCGCGGAAACGGCACGCAGCAGGGGGATCGTCTCGACGCCGAAAACGATGAGTTTCATACGCGCGTGCGTGAGGCTTATTTGCAACTTGCCGAGTCGGAGGCCGATCGCATCAAGATCGTCAATACCAATCAACCGCCCGAGTTGACCCACCAACGCGTGAAGGAAATCATCGTTCCCTTCCTCAGAAGCAGGGGTCACATCACGGGGGCAGTCGCCCGGCCGTAAGGAAGGGCTCTATTTATATGCTGGATCAACTTACCGGTAACGAGCGCGTCAAGTCTCTGCTAAGAAGAATGCTCGAGGCCAAACGCGTTCCCGGAGCAATGCTCTTTACCGGCGAAGACGGCATCGGCAAAAAGCTATTTGCACTCGAAATTGCCAGGGCCCTTAACTGCCGCGCGCCGCAGGGCTTTGAAGGCTGTGGCCAATGCCCGGCATGTAAGCGGATCGCCAAATTCAATTATCCCCAAAGCGCCGACTCGGATGATTGGAAAGGGATCATCTGGACCGATCATCCCGACGTGGGCATGGTGGTGGCGCCAAAGCGAGTGTTGCTGGTCGACCAGATGCGTTTGATAGAACGTGAGGCAAACTATCGGCCTTACGAAGGCAAGGCTCGCGTGTTTTTGATTGAAGACGCCGACAAACTAAACGAGCAGTCTGAAAACGCGCTGCTGAAAGTTTTGGAAGAGCCACCGCATACCTCTCACATTGTGCTCTTAACGTCACGTCCCGGAATGTTGCTGCCCACCATTCACTCTCGCTGCCAGATGATCCGCTTCTCGCCAGTGACGCCAACGGAGATCGAAACCCATTTACTGCAAAACAAACTCACCAGCGCCGCCGAAGCGCGCATCCGAGCTCGAGTTGCGAGGGGTAGTCTGGGCCGGGCGATCGACAGCGAATTTGATGAATATCTTGAGAGGCGAAAAGCAATGCTTCGTGTACTGCAAGCACTAGCGGTAAGCAACGATCATATTCAGCTATTGCGATCGGCAGAGGAATTTAACGATGCTCGGCACAAGGACGAGTACGAATCACGCCTGGACATTCTTGAAGCGTTGATCCGCGATGCCTGGATGCTCGCGCTACAAGCGCCGAGTGAAAGTGTGGTCAACGAAGACCTGCTGCCGGAGCTCAAAAAGATTAGTCAGCGCCTGGACGGTCGCCGGCCCGCGGATTGGATCTCACAAATCGAGGAGCTGCGCGAACAACTGGTTGTGAACATCAACCGCAAGTCCGCGACCGATGCTTTGTTTCTCACTATGGCCGCCGCTGCCCCGCCGCTCGGCAGAAAACGCTTCGTTCCAAAATAACGTCGCATTTGAATGACTATGGTCCATTTTGTTGGAGGGAAGGCTTGCCAAAGAATCCTGCCTTTAATGATGCCTCTATCATTCCTTTCAGAACTTTAAGATCGATATCTGCCAACTCATTTATGTAGAGGCAACCCAGGCCTGTCTTATGCTTGCCCAGCTTCTTAAGAGCAACAGCATATTTCTTAATATCTCCGGTGAGGTACAGCGATAAATTCGCCTTGCGTGGAGAGAAACCGATCTTCAGCCAATCCACTTCCCTGCCGCTGGTGGGGCTTTTCAGTCTTACGTTACCAAAACCGATAATAGAACTGCCCCACATTTTCGGCTCTTCTCCACTTGCTTTTTTCATCATTTCCAAAATCACAAAGCTGTCTTTGCGCTTTTGTTCATCCTTAACTGTGTTGAGAAAATCCTCAACGCTGGCAGCGGTTAATTTTGTTTTTATTTCAGCCATTTGAAATTAATAATTTCCTTGTCATTGGTTTACGTCAAGATCTTGCTGGGCTGATCTTCGCGAAAGAAGACGTCGCAGGAGATGGCCTTTCCACATCCACAATCCCGAAAGGACAAGTACAGGAATGGAGATAAACCGGACCACGGGGCGTAGTTTGGAAGTTCTTTAAACGGACTGTAAACATACCCGACAATCGGAATGCTAAAGATGAGGTGAACAAGCGAGGAATCCAACGTTTACTCATCATTTAATCCCTTGCCATTCAGAATTTGCCGCGTAGATTTTTCAACTCTTGACTGCCGGGTTTTGGATTGTTTGGGTTGGGAAAAATAAAAAATGTAGGCTCTTTGCCGTCCCGGCGTCAATGCAGTAAAGGCTTTTTTCAAGGCCGGGGTTTCATTCAGTTTTTCTTGAAATTCTTCAGGAATTTTGAATTCAGAGGTCTTTTTAAAATTTACCTTTTTGCCGCTTTTTTCCACTTCAATGGCTGCTTGAACATAGGCTTTCAGGATGGCCTTCATCTTAATTATTTCC
>DATAOU010000223.1:0-11227 GCA_036265575.1 Pyrinomonadaceae bacterium | reverse complement strand
AGCCCTCGCTTACTCTCTGCTGCCACTGCGCCGTATCCCCAAACAGTTGTTTCCGGCAGGTCTGCGGGCAAAATCTGCTGCCGAATCTGTTTCATCGAGATCTCGTAGTAGTCAACGTTCTTACCGCCGCGCTGGACCAGTTTGCCGGCCTTCGGCATCACCGGCGGAATTAGCAGTGCCCTGCGGAACTTTGGCACTCTTTTCCAAAACGTTGACTGGCTGCTTAACAAGCCCGGTGCGAGCTTTCCCGCCTTGATTGGTGAAGTTTTCGCAGTCGCGCGTCTTAAAAATCCTTTTTCCCGCCCAAAATCAATCAATACTGCCCGGCATGTACGTTGCGCTAAAGGCTTCGGAGTGTTCTACCGCCAGCAGGCTGAGGAGTATTCAGGTGAGAGGAGCGGCTCGGATGAATCGTCAGGACAAGGAACGACAGACCACCCGACGCGAGTTCTGCAACGACCTGTTATTGACTTCAACGGCGGTGATGCTGGCAGTCCCAAACGTAACCGGAACCGCGGCCGCGCAAGAGTTCACGGCTGCCTATCCCGCGATGAAGATCGAAGGCGCCGAGTTACTGCTGCCCGGCTCCGGCCTCTACTTCAACTACCCCACACGAAACGATCCGGCTGTGTTGCTGCGATTGAGTGAAGGGGAATACAGGGCGTACAGCCGCCGATGCTCTCACGCAGGGTGTTCCGTGGATTTCGATGGCGCGCGTCGATATCTGGAGTGTCCCTGCCATCGAGGTTCATACGATGCGCGGCTGGGCCAGGTAATGTTTGGCCCACCACGACGCCCGCTCGATGAAATCGTCCTTGAGGTTCGTGCCGGAGGCCATTTTTGGGCGATCGGCAAGCGCGTAAGAGACACAGAAATAATCACACAAGACCTCCGAGGAGGTAAGCGAAAATGAGAAACAGCACAGAAAAAAGCAAGCTTGGACGGACTGAGTTGATCTACCTGCTGCTCGGAACCCTTTTGCTCTTGTTGTTCGGCGTGGTGGCCAAAGGCCAAACCCCGTCGCCGGCGACGAAAGCGGTGCGAGCCCATTTACAAATCCAACAGCCGCTTTACACAGAATATCGCGGCGTGCATCTCGGCATGACGGCAACGGAAGTCAGGACAAAACTCGGCGAGCCGGTGATGAAGAGCAACGAACAGGATTTCTTTGTTGTCTCGCCAAGTGAAACGGCGCAAATTGCTTACGACGCCTTACAAAAAGTCACGACTATTTCCACCGATTACAGCGGTGGCGTTGGCGCGCCGGACTACCGAAACGTAGTTGGCGAAGGATTGCTCGAGAGACCTGACGGTTCGTTATTTAGAATGGTGCAGTATCAGTCAGCGGGAATGTGGGTCTCGTACAACAGGAGCGCAACGGTGGTGCCGGTAGTCACGATTACGATTCAGGTCATAAAGTAACGCGACCCAGGCGAAGTTGTGATAGAAACCAATCTAACCGGACAACTCCTGCTGGATAATCCGTTGCTCAACAAGGGGAGTGCCTTTCCTGAGGATGAGCGATGTAAGTTCGGGCTTTTGGGGCTGCTCCCGCCGCACTGTTCCACCGTCGAAGAGCAGCTCGCTCGCACTTACGAAAACTATCGCAGGAAAGAGAGCGATCTCGAGCGATATGTGTTTTTGACGGCTTTGCAGGATCGCAATGAGACGCTCTTTTACCGTCTCTTGCAGGAACACCTCAGCGAGATGATGCCCATCATCTATACGCCGACAGTCGGCGAAGGCTGCGGCCAATACAGCCACGTCTTCCGCCGGCCGCGCGGCTTATACATCTCGTATCCCCAGAGAAATGAGATCACCGCGATACTCGACAACGCTCATTCGGACAAGATTGAGGTAATAGTTGTCACTGACGGCGAGCGCATACTCGGATTGGGAGACCTGGGCATTGGAGGCATGGGCATTCCGATCGGAAAGCTTTCGCTCTACTCTGTCTGTGCGGGAATTCATCCGGCGAGCACGCTTCCCATCATGCTCGACACCGGCACTGACAATCCGAAATTACTGGACGATCCGCTGTATTTGGGTTGGCGCCACCCGCGCGTACGAGGTCAGGAGTACGACGACTTTATCGAGAGATTCGTTGCGGCGGTCAAACAGAAGTTTCCCCGAGTGTTACTTCAATGGGAAGACTTTTCAAAGCACAACGCGGCGCGATTGCTCGAGCGCTACCGCGATCGTCTATGTACTTTCAACGACGATATTCAGGGAACCGGTGCAGTCACCGTCGCCGGTCTTTTGGCAGCAACCAAGATCCTGCATACGGAGCTCGACGCACAACGAATTCTGATCCTCGGCGCAGGCTCATCCGCGATCGGAATCTGCGATCAGATCGTGGCCGCAATGGTGCACGCGGGATCGAGCGAGCATGAGGCAAAACAGCGGTTGTGGCTGGTGGACAGCAAAGGCCTGGTCCACGATGGACGCGATGATCTCGAACCGTCAAAGCAGAAGTACGCGCGGACAGCGGCGGGGCTCGAGACGAGCGGTTTGAGTTTTTCGGAGGTGGTAAGAACCGTACATCCGACCATTTTGATCGGCACTTCGGGTCAGCAGGGAGCGTTCAGTGAGGAGATTGTCCGTGAAATGGCCCGGCACGTCGAGAAGCCCGTGATTTTTCCGCTTTCCAACCCCACGTCCAAGAGTGAAGCAACGCCGGCGGAACTTCTCCAGTGGACTGATGGACGTGCATTGATTGCGACGGGCAGCCCGTTTCCGCCAGTCAATTACAAAGGCCGGTTGGTTCAGATAGGTCAATGCAACAACGCGTTTATATTTCCGGGTGTTGGCCTGGGTGTTATTGCGTCCGGTGCGCGAAGAGTGACGGACGCGATGTTTTCCGCGGCCGGGCGAGTACTGAGTGAGTTCTCACCGGCGTTAAATGATCCGGATGGCGCAATGTTTCCGCGTTTGGAGCATGTGCGAGAGATTTCGTATCGCGTGGCCCTGGCTGTTGGACGTGAAGCGGTGCGCGCGGGGCTGACGTCCACGAAATCGGAAGCTCTCGAGCGCGCGATCGAGAATAAAATGTGGGCGCCGCAGTACGTACCCCTCAAACGCTCCGCTTAAATCAGCATTTATTTTTTCCAATAAAAAAACACAAACGAGACCAACGTTGCGGCATCGATCTCGTTTGTGCGGCATACCCGCGAGGGTGCTTACTTCACCTTTACCTCGATCTGCTTGGGAATTGCGGCCGTGTTCTTTGGCAGCGTCACGGTCAGCAATCCGTCTTTGAATTCGGCAAAGATCTTGTTGCCGTCAACAAATGTCGGCAGGGTGAAAGTCCGGAGGAATTCACCATAGTAACGCTCGATGCGATGAAAATTCTCGCGCTCGAGTTTTTCGTCGAATTTCCGCTCTCCGCGCAACGTCAACAGGTTGTTGTCGACGGTTACGTGCACATCCTCCTTCTTCATGTCCGGGAGCTCCATCTTGAGAACGAGCTCTTTGTCCGTTTCATAGATGTCGCAGAGCGGCATCCAGGTGGTGAACGGAACGGTCTCTTCGGTCGGAAGGAAGGGTCTGAACGCGGTAAACGGATCCTCCAGAAATCTCATCGGGTTAGTTTGAAAGAGCCGAAAAGGATCCACTGGTAGAAAATTCTTGGTCCTGTTTGGGCTCAGAAAAGTTCCGGGTGTCATTATTAACCTCCTCTCGAACATTGACCCACCCGGCGGCGGTCTGCTCAATGGATCATCGACGTGGTGCAGACGAGCCGTCCGCACCTCCGTAGCTGCCGTTCTGCCAGGGTCGTAGCACGACCAGGTCAGGATGGTCCCGGCGAAAGCTCTGCGCTATGTAGCAGTCCCAACAAACCGGAGCGTGCGTTTCAAGCACGTTCCGGAGCTCACCGCGGGTAACCTGGTTCCAATCGAGCAAGTTTCCCGAGGCACTTAGAAGAGCCGGTCTATGGTCTACCCAATGAAGTTCGGGGAAAGCTTTTCTGCAATACGCGCAGCTCTTATCGCGATACCATCGCATTAGCACGCCGCTAACTAGACCGCTATCGGGCGCTACGTCGAGATCCAACAAACATTCCTGCCCACACTGTTCCTTGATGGGCCAACGCGAGCAGTTTTGCAGTCTAATATCAGGAAGGCCCACGGTTGAGGTCAACGACGCGTGTAGCGAGTCGACCTCAACGATCGTGGGCTCTTTAGTTTCCGGACAAGTAACAATTCGCGGGCCTCGATACCTGGAGAAGGACCGAACCAGCCAACATAAGCCGAGCCAGAGAGCCGCAGCTACTAATATCAGGGCTATCAATGAGCCTGCTGGGGTCTCCATGTTTAATCTCTTTCGACTAGAACGTCCGCGTGTTCGGTTCGCTCCTCCTCGATCTCTTTGATCTTGGCGCGACGCCAGTTGGTCGCTTCTCGCTCGAACTTTGCCTGGTTCTCCTGCGGCTTCAAATCCTCGGTGGTTTCTCCATCAGTTTTTAAAGGTCTGAAGTGACAGGGAACTTCGTCTGTCCGGTAATTCTGGCGCTTTCATGTCCACTTCGGGAACCGCAAAGGACATGCCACTTAGACCAGCGGGTATTGGCTGGCAATTCCGAGTTTCTGAGTGCGGGCCGTGAGTAACATTTCGCACTCGATGAGGGAAACTCCACAACGTCGCCAGAAACGGTTAAATGCGTGCTCCGCGTACTTTGCGGACATTGCGTGCGGCACAGTCGTTGCCGTTTCCGTGTCGACGCGCCGGAAGAAGTCTGTCCTTTTAAATACGAGCGGTGTTGCTGACATCGCTGCTTGACGGGAGGTGGAGGTATGGACGCGCTATTAAGAGACATCAGAATTGGCGTGCGAAGTTTGCTGAAGCGTCCAGCCTTCGCGGTGATTGCCGTCCTCACTCTGGCGCTCGGTCTCGGTGCAAACACCGCGATCTTTAGTTTCGTGAACGCCCTCTTGCTGCGGCCGCTTCCAGTTTCAGCACCTGATCGACTGGTGGTGTTGAGTGAGATAAACCCGGAAAAAAGACGAAACCTGCCCACAGCCTCACCACGCAATATCGAGGACTGGCAAAAACAGAGTCAGACGATCGAGCAATTCGGAGCCTGGCGTGACTGGCACTTTCGCGTCAGTACAACTAGCGGCCCGCTCGTGGCCTCGAGCGCGATAGCTTCGCCCGAACTGTTTCAGGTGCTGGGTCTCAAGCCGTTGCGCGGGCGTTTCCCGTTACCCGAAGAGAATCAGGTCGGACGCGATCACGTCGTCGTAATCACAAACAGCTTCTGGCAAACGCAATTCGCCGGCTCTGAGAACGTCGTCGGGCAAACACTTTTTCTCGACAAAGAGCCATTCACAATTATCGGAATCCTGCCGCCGAACTTCGAAGCGTTGAACCTGGGTTCGTTCGAAATCTGGGCGCCGCTGTCTGTGGATCCCGATCAGACACTCGGACGCCACGCGAAAAACCGGCGCGTGTATGCGCGCATGAAAGCGGCTGCTTCACTGGAGGCAGTGCAGTCTGAAATGACGGCGATTGCGAGCAGACTGGCCCAGGAGTATCCGGCGGAGAACGGTGGCTGGACGATTAAAGTGAATAGCTTGCAGCGGGAAGAAGTTGGCGACTTGCGCACCTCAATTCTTCTGTTCATGGGTGCCGTAGGGATGGTCCTGTTGATTGCCTGCATAAACGTTTCGAATCTGTTTCTCGCGCGCGCGATGGCTCGGCGCCGGGAGTTCGCTATTTGCCTGGCACTCGGGGCCGGACGGCTACAACTGGTCCGCCAGTTACTGATTGAAAGCGTTTTGCTTTCTCTGCTCGGAGGCGCCGCGGGACTAGTCCTTTCAGTCTGGTTAAAGAACCTGTTCATCGCCGTGAGTCCAACCGCCTTCGCGCACACGGGAGATATCAAAATTGACGGCGCTGTGCTGGGCTTCGCTTTCGTGCTGGCGGCCGTCACCGGAATTCACTTTGGCTTGATTCCTGCGCTGCAGTTGTCCGCGGTGAATTTAGTTTCCGAACTCAAAGATGCGGCCGGGAGGTCTAGTTCGGCCCGTGCTCTGCGACTGCGCAGCGTGCTCGTAATTTCGCAAGTTGCGTTGGCGGTCATGCTGCTAATCGGCGCCGGGCTGCTCGGTCAAACATTCCTGCGCCTGCTCAAACATGATCCCGGGTTCAGTACGGAGAACCTCGTGGCCGCCTCGGTTTTTCCACCGCTGGACAAATACAAAACGCGGCCGCAGGTAGTTTCACTCTACCAACGAATCGCACAAGATATTCAGGCTATGCCGGGAGTCGAATCGGTTGGCTTTGTGAGTGCCGGCCCACAGTTCGGCGGATTTGAAGCTACAGACGTTCTGCCCGAAGGCGAGACGGCTTCAGCCGGAGACTATCCGCAAGCTGTTTATTTCAATACGAGTCGGAACTACTTTGCCACGATGGGCATTCCGCTTTTACGGGGGCGCGATTTTTCCGATGCAGACGATGCGGGAGCTCCGCAGGTCGCAATTATCAACCAAACGATGGCGCAGAGATTCTGGCCCAATCAAAACGCACTTGGTAAACGCCTGACGCTGGTACGTAGCAAGAGTGCGGTCGAGATCGTAGGCATCGTTGGCGACGTTGAACGTTATGGACTGGACGAAAACGTTCAACCGGAAATCTATTTTCCGTACTCACAGCAAGCGCGCTGGGCCACGTATTTCGTTGTTCGCACGAATACGCCTGCCGGTAACTTTCGGGAAGCATTTCAAAGCCGGTTAGTAAACATTGATTCGGAAATCAGACTGTCGCGAACCTCATCGATGAACGATCTCATCAGGTCCTCGATGAAGCGGCCGCGCTTCAACCTGATTTTAGTTGGCATTTTTGCGACGACAGCGCTGTTGTTAGCCGCGGTGGGAATTTACGGAGTGATGTCGTATCTCGTGGAACAGCAAACCCGCGAGATTGGAATCCGTTCGGCACTTGGTGCAAAGCGCTCGCACATTTTGAAGTTCGTTATCGGCCACGGTGTGGGAATGGCTTTCGTTGGCATCGTGCTCGGAATCGCAGTGTCTCTGGGGTTGACTCGCTTTTTGAGCGGCTTGCTCTACGGCGTCACCGCGCTCGATCCGATGACGTTCATCGGCATTTCAATTCTGCTGCTCATAGTGTCAGTGCTCGCTTGTTACATCCCCGCGCGGCGTGCGACGAAGGTCGATCCGCTGGTAGCGCTGCGATACGAATGAGAGGTATCGTCAACTGTTTTTACTTCGATGACGTCACCACGCGAGCCGAGCATCTTATTCGTACCTGAGTGCCAGTAACGGATCTATCTTTGTAGCGCGCCGAGCCGGCAAACAACAGGCAAGAAAAGCAACGAGGGCGAGCAAGATTGGCGTCAGGATAAATGTGATCGGATCCATGGCCTTCACTCCAAATAGCAACGGCGTCTTGCCCGCACCACCCTCGGTTAGAGAAGCTCCCAGCACGCGGGTAAGTGCAAAAGCACCCAACAGCCCGAGTGTTACGCCTGCCAATACAAGCAGCATGCTTCGCCGCAACACCAACCACATAACGTCGCGAGGCAGAGCACCCAATGCCATGCGCAGGCCCATCTCACGCGTGCGCTGCACCACGCCCCACGAAATCACGCCGTAGATACCAACGACCGCGAGCAACATTGCCAGCACTGCGAAAGCACTCAGTAAGATCATTGCAGCTCGTTGTGACACAACTGCACCCTTAAGTCGTTCGTCCATCGTACGAACTTGATAGATGACAATTTGGCTGTCTAGCGAATGCAGTGCGGACTGAACTGCCGCAGCTACTGCCTCTGGTTGCTGCTTGGTGCGAACAGCCAGGTACACACTCGCCATGCCCTCTTGTGCAAGCGGCAAGTAAATGTGAAGAGGCGTCGTATCAATAACACCGTTCAACTTAACGTCCGCTACCACCCCAATCACCTCGCGCCACGGCGTATTCCATTCTGGCCAACCCTGTTTCACACGTTTGCCGATTGGATCCTCGTTCGGCCAAAAGTGACGCGCCATCGTTTCATTGATAATAGCGACTTTGGGTGATTGCGCTCCGTCGTCTTCGGTAAAAACTCTGCCCCGCAACAACCGGATTCCCATCGTTTGAAAGTATTCGGGGCTGACCGGATTAAAGGCAGCAATCGGTATTTGTGAACGGTCCAGTACAGGCTGATCACCAACTGTGAACACCGATCCCCACTTTGAACCTGCGATCGGTAGAGAAAGCGTGAAAGCGGCGGACTCAACACCCGGTAACGCCTTGACGTTCGTCAAGGCAGCCTTCTGAAAAGCTGCTATGTTCGGGAGATTGTTCCGGTACTGCGGTCCATAAATATCCATCCGCATGGTCAAGAGGTGATCTGTTCGAAATCCAGGGTCAACGTTGGCGATTTTGTACATTGTGCGAGCCATTAACCCTGCGCCAGTTAACACAATCATTGCGAATGCGATCTCTGCCACCAGTAAGCTGTCAAAAAGACGCCGACGGATAGGCCCCGCAGTCGACGTTCGACCTCCTTCACTGAACGCCGCAGTGCTGGGTGTTGACGACAACGCAGGCAAAAGCCCAAACAAAAGACTCGTTAGTAAAGTAACTGCTCCAGTGAATAGCAACACTCGACCACTCAAATGCACGTCAGCCAAGCGCGGTAAATTAGGGGGCGCCAAACTGATTAGCGCAGACAACAACAAGCTCGCGACGAGCATTCCTGCTAAACCGCCGAGCACTGACAGGAGAAAACTCTCGGTCAACGACTGGCGAATCAAACGCCCTCGTCCCGCGCCCAGCGCCATTCTGATTCCCATCTCCTGTTGTCGTACCAGTGAACGCGCGAGCGACAGATTGGCGACATTTACGCACGCGATAAGCAATACAAATCCAACCGCACCCATGAGGACAAGTAGCGTCGAACGTACTTCATACACGACCGAGGCTTGTAGAGAACGCGTAAGTACTCCGTGCCCGCTGTTAACTGCCGGATATTCTTTTTCGAGCTGAGCGGCGATCTGTCGCATTTCAGTTTCAGCCTGAGGGACGGAAATCCCTTTTCTCAGTTTGCCTAGAGCGAACAGACCCATATGGTTGCCGCGATCAAACCAGGGAGAGTTTGGATCTAACGCTCCACTCACAGGCGTCAATATGTCGGGCTTCGTAAACAATTCGAAACCAGGGGGCATGACGCCGATGACTGTCACGGTGTCGCTATCCAGTTTGATACTGCGTCCGAGGATATTTGGGTCTGCGCCGAAAGTTGTTCGCCAAAGTGAATCACTAATCAGCGCGGTGCGTGCGGCTCCGAATTTGTCTTCCTCCGGGGAAAAGATGCGGCCTAGCTGTGGTTGCACACCGAGAATAGAGAAGTAGTTCAACGTCACAGCTTGCCCAGCTAAGTGTTGCGGAGTATCGACACCAGTGAGGTTAAATGTCGTGAAGCAAACGCCGCCTAAGTCCTCAAAAGATCTCGAACGTGCTTGCCAGTCTTGAAAATTGGGAAGCGAAACGCTGATTTCATTACCCTCATTGTTTGTTTGGCTAATGACTACCAGACGGTCGGAGTCAGGAAAGGGCAGCGGGTTGAGAATCACTCCGTTAACAAAGCTGAAAATTGCGGTATTAGCGCCGATGCCTAGAGCTAACGTGATTACCACGACAGCGGCAAAGCCTGGATTCTTGCGTAGCATTCGCGCCGCGTAGCGCAGGTCTTGCCATAAGCCGCCGAGCAAATTGCTTCCCGAAGCTCCCGGTGTGATCGCTGCAGGCGGGCGCGCCTGGCGCAGCGGCGCTATGTAATCCGCCAGGACGTTGCCCTCCCTAAAATCGGAAAGTGCTAATCGTGTGGCCTCGTCAGGAGACATGCCGACGGCGATCAACTCCCGATAGCGATCATCGAGATGTTGCGAGAGCTCTTCGACGATCTCGGCTTCGCGGGTTGGCGATAAATGCAGGCCCGATAAACGCGGGCGCACGTATTGGGTCCAGTCAGGCATGTTCGTCTCCTGTGACGCGTTGAACGGCGGCCACGAATGCGGCCCAGGTCTCGCGTTGTTTAGCTAATACGCGCCGGCCGTTAGGCGTGACTTTGTAGAATCGGCGGCGTCTCTCGTTGGGTTTTTCAACCCACGTTCCCTTGATCCACCCACGTTCCTCGAGGCGATACAGCAAGGGATAGAGGGAATCGATGTGCAGCTGGATCTGGCCACCGGAGCGGGTATGGATCAGTTTGCTCAGCTCATATCCATGGCGCGGTCGCGCGTCGAGGAGTGAAAGGATCAGCAGCTCTGCGGTCCCTCGCTTCAGTTCGCGATCGAGCGCCTGCGTGTTGATATCTGTCATGAACAGATAGTATATAGGCAGGTATTAAGAGTCAATCGCTAATCAGTACCAAGCTGCGTTTTCACCACGCTACTCGGAATCTGACTGGTTCGTAGTGAGTTCTTAAGATTAGCGAGCCTCACGTGGCGAAATATAACTTCGCCGGGCTTTCACAACCAATTTGCCTTGCGATTTCTGTTGAGCGGGATCGATGTCGAGTTTCAATTTACGCGTCGTGCCGTCTCTCGTCTTGTTCGTGGAGACAAACGCCAGATTGTAGCGGCTGCGCAGGTGATCGATCATCGTTTGAAAGGTGGTGTCGAGCTTTTCAGGTTTGTTCCCGAGTACTTCGCCTCCGGTTTCATTCGCTAAATATTCCAGGTCCATATAGCGGGCCGCAACAACTTTGTTCACGCGGGTAGCAACGATCTGCTTCGCATTTTCGACACCTTGGATTATGCCTTTGGGAATGGTGGCGCACACCACGGCGCCTGATTCGTAAATCGCGGCGGTGGCTGCTCGATTGGATGGACCATTCGTGCAATCGAAAAGACGCGTCATGGACGTAATCACAATTATCACTCGGCGCCCGGCTGGATTGCTTGCCTTGAGCATGTGCTCCGCGGCATCGGCGAACATGAGGTTGAAGCAATGTGCGACGTTCGTGGTTTTCGCCTGCTCGGGAATGTTATTGAGCGCTTTCTCGATCTGTATTCGGTTGCGGGTGAACGGCTGAATCAGCTTAGTGGTGTCGGTGAAGGCCATCACTGCGATCTCATCGACGGGTTTGAGACCATCGATTGCTTCACGGGCAGCGCGATGTGCTTCGTCGCTCCAGACATCGAGGGGATGCGGACATGCCGGGCCCCGATAGATAGCCACCAACACAGAGAGCGGCAATTGATCCTGGCTGAAGTGTGTGATC
>DATAOU010000222.1:0-63346 GCA_036265575.1 Pyrinomonadaceae bacterium | reverse complement strand
TATGGCTTTCCGTAACCTGGCAATCAGGTTCAGGTTGCGCCTCTTACGGAGGCATAGCCTCAGGAATTGATAATTGACGCCCGGTAAGGCAAAGCCTTACCGCACGGATCGCGGCAGAGCCGCCGTGTTGAGCGACCGAGCCGTCATCTTCGGTTACGATTCACGATTCACGATTTACTAACAAGAGATGAGTGAGATCAACGTACAACTTGGCCAGGGACCAGCGACGCAGATGCCTGCGCCGGTCACTGTCGGCGAAGCACTGAAGAAGCTGGACCGCGAAGCGGCGAAGCAGGCTTTGGCCGCGCGCGTCAATGGCCGCGAAGTTGATCTCGCCTTCACGCTCGATGTGCAGCAAAACGACGAGGCGCTCGAAATCGAGCCGGTACTGCCGCAAACGCTCGAAGGTTTAGACGTGCTGCGTCATTCGACTGCGCATTTGCTGGCGGCCGCGGTTCTGGATTTGTTTCCCGGCACCAAGCTGGGCATAGGGCCGGCACTGTTGGAAGATCCGCGCTACGGATTTTTCTATGACGTGATCGCGCCGCAGCCTTTAACTGAAGCTGATCTGCCGCTTATCGAAAAGCGCATGCGGCAAATTGCCAGCCGCAACCTTGCTTACCGGCGCGAAGAGATTTCCAAGGCGAAAGCACTCGAGATCTTTAAAGAGCGCGACGAACCCTTGAAGTGCGAATTGATTGATGAGAAGGCCGGCGAGGTCGTCAGTGTTTACTACATCGATAGTTCGCCGTTCATCGACTTTTGTCTCGGGCCGCACGTGCCGAACACCAACAAGTTGCGCGCGTTTAAGTTGCTGTCGCTGGCCGGTGCCTATTGGAAAGGCGACGCTGCCAATACCCAGATGCAGCGCATCTACGGCACGGCTTTCTTCTCGCAGGAAGAGTTGGACGCCTGGCTGAAACAGCGCGAGGAAGCCGAGAAACGAGACCATCGGCGGTTGGGAAGGGAACTCGATCTGTTCTCAATTCAGGAAGAGTACGGCCAGGGCTTAATTTTCTGGCATCCCAAGGGCGGCATCATTCGCCAGC
Organism: Pyrinomonadaceae bacterium; assembly: GCA_036265575.1. Lineage (GTDB taxonomy): Bacteria > Acidobacteriota > Blastocatellia > Pyrinomonadales > Pyrinomonadaceae > PSRF01. The sequence continues at coordinate 62,297 of DATAOU010000222.1, read as the reverse complement.
AAATGGAAGACTATCTGCGCGGCGAATTGATCAAACGAGATTATAGTTTTGTCTATACGCCGCACATCGCTAAGCGCGAACTCTGGCGGATTAGCGGACATGAACAGAGTTACGGCGATTCAATGTTTGCGCCGACCACGATTGAAGAGACCGAGTTTCGGCTTAAGCCGATGAATTGCCCGTTTCATATCGGCATCTACAAATCGCAACAGCGTTCCTATCGCGACCTGCCGCAGCGATACGCAGAGATGGGCACCGTTTATCGCGCGGAACTCTCAGGGACGTTGCATGGGCTGATGCGAGTTCGCGGTTTTACGGTCGATGACGCGCATTTGTTTTGCACTCCCGAACAGGTGCGGAAAGAGATTGACGATTGCGTCGACTTTGCCTATGCAGTACTCAAGACGTTCGGCTTTGAGAAGATAAAGTTTGAATTGTCAGTTAAGGGTAACGATCGTTCGAAGGAATGGCTCGGTTCAGACGACGAATGGCAAAACGCGGAGCTTGCGCTGGCGGACGCTCTGCAAGCGCGCAACATCGAGTATGAGCGCATCGAAGGTGAAGCCGCTTTCTACGGCCCGAAGATTGATTTCAAGGTTGAAGACGCCATCGGCCGGCTTTGGCAGCTCGGCACCGTGCAGTGGGATTTCAACCTGCCCGAACGTTTTCAGCTTGAGTACATCGGCGAAGATAATAAACCGCACCGCCCGGTCATGGTCCATCGCGCGTTGTTCGGTTCGATTGAGCGCTTCTTTGGCGTTTTGATTGAGCACTACGCCGGCGCATTTCCTATGTGGCTGGCGCCGGTACAGGTTGCAATCCTGCCGATTACCGATCGCGTTAACGAGTATGCAGCAAAAGTTTCAGCCGAACTGCGTGCTGCCGGGTTGCGGGTTGAGGCCAACCTAAAGAGTGAAAAGATCGGCGCAAAAATCCGCAACGCCCAAATGCAGAAGACTCCGTTCATGCTCGTGCTCGGAGATCGCGAAATGGAGCAGGGAATGGTTGCGGTTCGCGAGCGCACCAAAGGCGACATCGGTGTGATGTCGCTCAATGACTTTGTTGAGATGGCGCGGCAGCTTGTCGAGCTGCGTGCGTTGACTAATACATAGTTTCGGGTTTCTAGTTTCTAGTTTCGAGTTGGCTTGAACTCGGAACTCGGAACTCGAAACTCGAAACTCTAACTTTAGGAGGTGAGGTATAGCTACAGGCTTTCGAGGTCGCGGCTCGCGCCCGGACAACCGGCGCATGCCCATTGCCCGCATTAATGAACGAATTCGTGTTCCCCAGGTACGCGTTATCGGGGACGAGGGCGAACAGCTTGGTGTAATGGATATTCGCGATGCAATTCGCGCCGCCCGGGAAAAAGGTTTGGACCTGGTGGAAGTGGCAGCAACTGCGGATCCGCCGGTTTGCCGCATCATCGACTTCGGGAAGTTTCAATACGAAGCGAAGAAAAAGGCAAATGAGGCGAAGAAAAAGCAGGTCACGATCACCGTCAAGGAAGTTAAGTTTCGGCCGGGCACCGATGATCATGATTACAGTTATCGCATGAAGCATGCGCGCGAATGGCTGGAAGAAGGCGACAAAGTTAAAGCCACGATCTGGTTCCGCGGCCGCGAGATGACGCATCGTGAATTGGGCGCGCGCATCCTGGAACGGCTGGAAAAAGACCTGATTGACGTTGGTGAAGTAGAAGCGCGGCCCCGCATGGAAGGAAACCAGATGTTCATCATTCTGGGCCCGAAGAAGCATAAGGGAACCACACATCAGCCTCCGGCGGCCGCTGCAGCGACTAATAGGCCGGCACCAAAAGCAGAAGCGCCCAAGGTGGAAAATAACCTGGAGCCGAAAGTAGAAGCGGACAAGCCGGCAGATGCTGGCTGAGCGCGAAGAGAGTTCGATTTCAGATCTCAAATTTGAGATCTCAGAGTTAAAGACGAGATTTTTCGATCCAGGTCTCAATTATGAGATCCCAGAGTTAAAGAGAAGGTTTTTCGATATCAGATCTCAACAATGAGATCTCAGAGTTTCAGAGTTAAGAGAGGAAATTATGCCAAAACTAAAAACGCACAAGGGTGCAGCAAAGCGTTTTCGTTTGACCGCCAGCGGAAAAGTAAAACGCGGTCACTCGCACGCGCGCCATATCCTGACAAAGAAAACCAACAAGCGAAAACGGCTGCTCGACATTGACGGGCTGGTTTCAAAATCCGACCTCGGGCGTGTCGCAGCCATGCTGCCCTACGGAAGAGACTAGATGAAATGTCCGACAAACTTTAGTTTGTCGACTTTGTGATTCTCAACACATCGGAATCCGGCGATAGGTAGCGACAAACTAAGTTTGTCGGACAGAGTTAAGTAGCGACAAGCCAAAGTTTGTCGCACAAAGTTAAGGAGAAGTTATGCCAAGAGCTAAACGTGGAAATAAGCGTCTCGAACGACGCAAGAAAATTTTAAAGCTGGCGAAGGGTTATCGCGGCACCAAGTCGAAACTGTATCGTTCTGCAAAAGAGTCGGTTGAGCGCGGATTAAATTTCGCGTACACCGGCCGCAAACTAAAGAAACGCGATTTTCGCAGTCTTTGGATTGTGCGCATTGGCGCGGCGGCACGCCTGAATGGAATGAACTATTCGCAGTTGATGCACGGCTTGAAGCTTGCGGAAATTGAGTTGGATCGCAAGGTCCTCGCCGATCTCGCGGTCAATCAGCCCGAGGCCTTTACGGAAGTCGCGCTGCAGGCTAAGAACGCAATTGAGAACAAGAAAGAGCAGGCTGCGGCTTAAGGCACCCCTCTTGGAAGCAAGACGGGATTAGATGGTTGACGATAACCAATGACCGAGAGCACGAATCAGGAAGATCCAAAGCACCAGGTTCAGGCGGCACGCAAAGCGTTCGAGCAGGAGTTCGAACGCTTTGTCCGCTTAACGGATACTTCTGCCCCGTCCCTAAGTTTGGCTGACGCCGAGGCTGAACAAAAAGCTCTGGCTGATTTGCGAACTCGGCATATGGGCAAGAAAAGCGCCCTTGCTGCCTGCAAAAAGCTTATCGGCAAAGTTGCCGCCGATGAGCGCGCAGCTTTCGGCCAGTTAGTGCAACAGGCCGAAGCTGAGATTACCGAGCGAATTACAACCGCTGACGAGACGCTTGCTGGTTTGCTGCAAGCGGCACGTAGGGAGCGCGACCGCATCGATGTGACGTTGCCGGGCCGGCGCCCACGTCAGGGACATATTCATCCGATAACGAGAATGCGAGAGCGCATTGAAGACATTTTTGTCTCGCTGGGATATGCAATTGAAGACGACCGGGAAATTGAAACCGACTTCTACAATTTCGACGCCCTGAACATTCCTGCAAATCATCCGGCACGCGCGCCGCAAGACACTTTTTATACGACCGAGGGCTTTGCGCTTCGGTCGCAAACTTCGACGGTGCAGATTCACGCTATGCAACGACGCGGCGCGCCGCTGCGAATGATTGCTCCCGGCCGCGTCTTTCGTCGCGACACGCCCGACCCCACGCACAATCCAATGTTCTTTCAGGTTGAAGGTCTATGCGTTGATCGCGGAATCACGATGGCCCACTTGAAAGGGACTGTTGCCGAGTTTCTGCGACGCATGTTTGGGGCGCAGACCGTGACGCGCTTCCGCCCGTCGTACTTTCCCTTTACAGAGCCGAGCGCGGAGTTTGACTTCAGTTGTTTCAAATGCGGTGGTTCGGGCTGTCGCATCTGCAAGCAGTCGGGCTGGATTGAGCTCGGCGGTTCCGGCATGGTCCATCCGAACGTCCTGCGGACTGCGGGCGTCGATCCGGAAATCTATTCGGGCTTTGCTTTTGGACTGGGAATCGACCGCATGTGCGCTTTGATGTACGAGCTGGATGATATTCGTCTGCTTTTCGAAAATGATTTGAGGTTTTTGGAACAGTTTGATTGAAACAAGGGCCTTTGGTCTTGGGGCTTTGGTCTTTGATCTTTGATCTTCGTTCTTTGTACTTTGTGTTTTTCTTTTTCTGATTCACTTTTGCTGACCAAAGTCCAAAGTACAAGCGCCAGGTTCAAAGGCCAAAGTCCAAAGCACTAAGTTCAAAGGCCAAAGGCCAAGGGCCAAAGACCTAAGATCAAAGTACTAAGTTCCAAGTTCAAAGTTCTAAGAATTCATAATGTTAATTAGTTACAACTGGCTGCGCGAGCTTACCGGCACAAAGCTGACCCCGCTGGAACTGCGGGAGCGGCTTACTATGGTCGGACTTGCCATCGATTCAGTTGAAGAAAACGACGGGGACTCGTTGTTGGACGTCGAGGTGCCGTCAAACCGGCCCGATTGTCTGTCGCACGTGGGCATCGCGCGCGAAGTTGCGGTCATAGAAAGGTCCAACCTCTCAAATTTGAGATCTCAGATCTCAGATCTCAGCTCCAAAGGCATAAAAACCGAAGGAAAAGCGAGCGATTACGCCTCGGTAGAAATTGCCGATCCGGATCTTTGCCCGCGTTACGCTGCTCGCATCGTGCGCGGCGTGAAGATTGGCCCATCACCCGAGTGGCTGGCGAAACGCCTCAACGAGATCGGTCAGCGCCCAATCAATAATGTTGCTGACATCACCAACTATGTGCTTCATGAGTTGGGCCAGCCATTGCACGCTTTTGATCTGACAAAACTCGACGGCCGCAAAATTATTGTGCGCCGGGCCCGCGCCGGCGAGAAACTGCAAACGCTTGATGGCGTTGAACGCAACTTGGATAACGAGATGCTGGTCATTGCTGATGCCGAGCGGCCAGTCGCGCTTGCCGGAATCATGGGCGGTCTGGATTCAGAAATCTCAGCGGCGACCGTTGACGTGCTGATCGAAAGTGCTTACTTCGATCCTGATTCAGTCAGACGGACGGCACGCAAGCTGGGCATGGACACTGAGGCATCGAAACGCTTTGAGCGCGGTGCCGATTGCGAGAACCTGGTCAACGCACAGACGAGATGCGTTGAGCTAATTTGCGAAATTGCCGGCGGCACGGCAACCGTAGATGTTATCGATGTCTATCCGCGACCCTTCGTAGCGCGCTCAATAAACTTTCGTCCCGAAAAGGTCGAGAGTCTGACCTCCCTGCGCGTGGATGTGGCAGAGATGGATCGTATTCTGACCGCGCTTGGCTTTGCCGGCAGTCCCGGGGCAAAGGACAATGCAAAAACATTTGTTGTTCCCAGTTGGCGCGTTGACGTCAGTCTCGAAGAAGATTTGGTTGAAGAGATAGCGCGACACGTAGGTTACGAGCATATCGGTTCAGAGTTGCCCCCGTCCTCCATGGCGGGTGAATACCAACCGGCGGAACTCAAACGCCGCAATATACGTCGCGCGTTGACCAGCCTCGGCTTCGACGAAGCAATTAACCTCAGTTTCATCGACCCGGCACACGACGCAGTTTTCGCTTTGGCTTCAGCGACTCCACACGACAATCAAGAGTCGTTCGTCACCTTGAGCAATCCCATTCTGGAAGACGCCACCAGGATGCGGCCGAGCCTGATGCCGGGGCTATTGCAGTCGCTTCGTCACAACTTTAACCAGGGCACTAAGGATGTCCGTTTGTTCGAAATGGGCCGTATTTTCGCGGGTTCCGAGAATGGGGAGCTCCCGCATGAATCGGAGTCGCTGGGGCTGATCGCCAGCGGCGGGGCCAGCGAACAGGACCGGGCGCAGGCGAGCCGCGAGCTCGATTTCTACGATCTTAAGGGCGCATTACAGGCGGCGATCGCGTCGTTGAATCTATCGCCTTTGGTTTTTGCCGCAGCTGAAGTGAAACATTTGCGCGCGGGCCAGTCAGCGTACATTCTGCTCGCCGACGGAACGGTGATTGGTAATGCCGGCGCTTTGTCCGAAACAATTTCCGCTGATTACAAATTTCGGCAACGAGTGTTCGTGGCTGAACTTAACCTGACGCCGGTACTTGAACTTGCGGAACATGAAATCAAGTACAGACCTTTGCCGCGCTATCCATCAGTAATGCGAGACGTGACGCTACTCGTTGGTCGCAATGTTGGTTTCAGCGAACTGGTCGCGGCGATTCAGTCGCAGGAAATCGAAGACTACCAGCGCGTTCAACTGGTGGGCACTTACGAAGGGCAAAGTATTCCCGCTGACAAGCGATCGGTCACCTTGCGCGTCGAGTATCGTTCCCAGCAGGGGACGTTGCGCGACGAAGAAGTCGAAGAACGTCACCGGCGTCTGTTAGATTCGCTGCTGAAAAAATTTAATGCCGAGCTTCATTAAAAATAAATCGCCTTTACCGGTGCCGATAGTCTTGCGCTTGACAGCGTGAAGTCGCATAATCGCCTCGCCGACGCGGATAGCAACACGAACTCAGAAAGATTAGTTAGATGATCGCACTCTCAGGACTCGAAAAGTTTTCTCATCTCGAAGATAAGATCTACCGGACCATTGAACTCACCAAGACGCTTCGCTTAGAGAAGGAGAGCCTTGAAAAAGAGCTTTCCAACATGCGCCGCAACCGGGGCAGCGTACCGCGCGAGCAGGAACGCCTGGAAAAACAAGTGGAAGCGCTGCTGGCCGAACGCGACATTATCCGCATGAAGGTAGAGGCGATGCTCGACGCCGTGGCCGCGCTGGATCCCGAGCTGGCGGAGGAACTCAGATGACAACGGGGATTGCTGAAATGCCGGGCAAGAAAAGTGTCGAAACTTCAGCGCCGCCTATTATCCGCGTTGAAATCTACAATCAAACCTACAATATTCGTTCTGACGGCGACTCGGAATACCTCACAAAACTGGCGGATTTTGTCGATAGCCGCATGCGGGAGATTTCTTCCGGCACGCTAACGGTGGATTCGCTAAAGGTCGCTATTCTTGCTGCTTTGCATATTGCCGACGAGCTGCACCGCCTGCAACAAACTCACGAACAGGCCGATGCCCAGCTTGCTACCCGCAGCGCGGAATGCGCCGAAATGCTCGACCGCCTCTTAAAGGTGCGCAGCAATATCGCACAGGAAAAAGGCGGCCCGGAAAACATCTCGCTCGGTTGATTCCAGAAGAATTTCGAACAAACAGACGGAACACAGCCGCGGATTGGCGCGGATGAGCGCGAATCTGCAAAAGAACAATCTAAGAGCTTCAAGTCCTTTCTGCTTTCCGACTTAATTCTTTTTCTGGTTTACGACACCTGCGCCTAATTCGTTTGCAGATTCGCGTTCATTCGCGCGATCCGCGGCTGAATGTTTGCTTGCAGTGCCATACGACCCTCGAAACGTCCAACGCGTCCTAACACAATTACCTGAGTTCCGCCCGGCTGTGTTAGTATCGCGCGCGGCGGAGGGAAATATTCTGCGGGGCTCGTCACCGAGTTACGATGATTGAGCCAACGCCGTTAAAATGGGAGACCGATGCCGTTTGCCAGTGCACTTCTTCAGCGTTAAGAATTGCCAGAGGCTGCGGCTCTTAAAGGTCACCCACCTGTACATGCAGGTTCAATTACGGCTCCGGAACGACCATCGCGGATGTCCCTCCTGCCAACAAAGCCGTAAATAGTAAATCGTGAATCGTAAATAGCGGTTGAGAGCTATTCTCGGTTGACGATTAAGAGCCGTAAATCGTAAATCGTGAATCGTAAATAGTGGCTGAGCTATCTCGATTGACGCCTTCCGGTTTGCGGCTTTTGTCTATTCACGATTCACTTAAGAGCCGTAAATCGGGAATCGTAAATAGCCGTTAAGAGCTATTTTCGGTTGCCAATTTTTCTTGCGGTTTTCTTTTCGTCACTTGCGTGCGGTACTTGGGACGCTGCGGGGCGTCCGTTTTCCTATTTACGATTTACCATTTACTATTTACCGCCCTTTACCTTATTTACGATTCACGATTTACGAAACTTATGAAAGTTCTCATCATTGGGGATGTGGTTGCGAAGCCCGGCCGTGTGGCCGTACTTGAGCGCATTCAGGATCTGCGCGAACAGCACGCTATTGACCTGGCAATAATGAATGCTGAAAACCTGGCGGGCGGCTTCTCAGTTACACCGTCGCTTTGCGAGCAGTTGTTTGCCAGCGGAATCGACGTAATGACGTCCGGCAATCACATCTTCGACAAAAAGGAAGCTGCGCCATACATCGTCAAACAGCCGCGACTTCTCAGACCGGCGAATTATCCACCAAATACGCCGGGCAGTGGCATGTGGACCGGGTCTGTCAACGGCAGCAAGGTAGCCGTCATCAACCTAATGGGCCGGGTTTTTATGCCGCCTTCTGATGATCCGTTTCGAGCGATTGATCAACTGCTCGCGGAATTACCCGAAGACACCCGCGTTCGCATTGTTGATATGCACGCCGAAGCCACGTCTGAAAAGGTAGCGATGGGTTGGTACCTGGATGGGCGCGTTTCCGCGGTGGTGGGCACGCACACTCATGTGCAGACTGCTGACGAGAGAATTTTTCCCAACGGCACCGGTTACCTAACGGATTTAGGAATGACGGGAAGCTATTCAGGCGTCATTGGAATGGAGAAGAAGGACGTCATCACCCGTTTCACTTCGGCAACTGGGCGACGGGCAGAGCATTCGACCGGAACCGTGAGGATTTGCGGCGCTGTCTTGGATATTGATGAAGTAACGGGACGGGCGCGGGAGATTACGAGACTTAACCTGGCGCATGACTAAAGCAAGGAGTTTAGAGTACAAATTTTAGTTTGCGTTATCGAAGCAGCAGCCTGAAGGCTGGACTCTGAACTTCATGCGCACTGCTGGAGATCAGGCAGGACCTTCTTCGCTGGGCACCTTCTCGCCATTGCTGGCGGATTTCAAAGTCGGAGGAGCCAGCAGTCGTTGAGCATACGACTCTGGAATCGAACGGACCCGGCCGGTTGAATCCGTGATTACGTGTCCAGTTTCGCCTTCAGCTATGACTTGACCGTCGCTGGCACGCACGATCTCGTAACCAAATCGCAGCGAGCGGCGCCTTAATTCGGTGATGTGAGTGCGAACCAGCAATTCGTCATCGTAGTAAGCAGGCGCTTTATAACGGCAGTAGCTTTCGGCCACCACCAGGAAGGCGTCGTCGTTCTCTTCCATGTCGCGGTACGCAAAGCCGCGAGCGCGGCAAAAGTCGGTGCGGCCAATTTCGAACCAGATTAGGTAATTGGCATAATAGACAATTCCCATCTTGTCCGTTTCGGCATAGCGCACGCGAATCACTGACTCGTGCCAGTCGCCGAAAACATTTTCAGGTGCAGGACTTGTCATCTGAGCGTTATACCCTCAAACTTTGTCTTAGGATTTGCCGGCTGCGATTGTTTTGACGTTTAGCGGACTATAAGAGCGAAAGCCTGAAGATGTCAAAGATTATTAGTAGATTCCTGGCCCTAACGGCCGTCCTTGCGGTGCTCACCAGCGGCGCCCTTGTAAATTCTCCCCGGCTTACACTGCGCGCCCAGCAGCGCCCGGCCATTTCCAGTCATGCTGCACGCGAAGCCGCGATTGTTGAAGCCACTTCCAATGTCCTGGAAGAGACCAGCAAGATTCGCGAGTTACCAATTCTCCAGCCGGTGAAGAGCGGGGCCCAGTCGCGTGCTCAGATTGAGAATATGCTCGTTAAGAATCTTTACGAGCAGATGACGACTGCAGAAATGCACGCGACGGAAGTAGCCTATCGCAAGTTGGGTTTAGCGCCGGCGACTTTTGAATATCGCCCGTTCATTATCAAGTTGCTGTTGGAACAGATTGCCGGATACTACGACCCGGTTACACGCGAATTTTATTTGGCCGACTGGTTGGAGTTGGAAACTCAAAAACCGGTGATGGCGCACGAACTAACCCACGCGCTGCAGGACCAGCACTTTAACCTTCGTAGATTTCAGAAGTGGCCGCATGGCGATTCCGACGCGCAACTGGCGGCTCATTCGCTGATTGAAGGCGATGCGACGCTGGCCATGATGGTTTATATGGCGAAGAATCCGCTGGTGGCCCTGGCATTCACGCGTTCGGTAAACACCGGCGTTTCGACCGAACAGTTTAATCAGGCGCCGCGCGCCCTGCGCGAGTCGCTCATTTTCCCTTACCTGCAGGGAAGCCAATGGGCCACTAGCGTCTACAAGCGCGACGGCTTTGGCGGGTTATCAAAAGCTTTTACGAACCTGCCGCTGTCCACCGAACAAATTCTGCATCCGGAAAAATACTTTGCGTACGAGAAGCCGCTAAAAATTACGCTGCCTGACATGAGCAGTTTGCTCAATAAGGCGCTCAGCACTCAGAACTCAGCACTCAGCACTTCGCCCGCCTGGCGCCGCATCGATTCTGATGTCAACGGAGAGTGGGGCTATTATCTAGTGCTCGATCAGTTCCTAAACTCACCGGCCGAATCGCGCCGGGCTGCGGCTGGTTGGGCCGGCGATCGTTACGACGTTTATGAAGGCCCTGAGGGGCAGGCGTGCATTGCGCAAATTTCAGCCTGGGACACCGAAACGGACGCGCGCGAGTTTTTTGATGCATACGTAAAGCGAACCCAATTGCGCTATCCCAATTTGAAACTCCTGACCGACAGCCAACACCCAACGTCCGACACTTTGAAAACGTGGCAAACAAATGAAGGACAAGTTGTCATGGAATTGCGCGGGCTGCGGGTCACAATCGTTGAAGGTTTATCGCAGCAGCTTGATGCAACCAATTTTTTAAAGGTGCTTAGATCCTAATAGATATTGATTGCAATGCGGTCTGTTGATGAAAATAACTGACGCCAAACCCAGACAAAAAAATTCCCGCTTAAAGGAACTGACGGCCGAGCTGCAGCAGCTTGAGGCGAAACTGCGTCTCGGGGGCGGGCCGGACAAAATTGAGAAGCAGCACAAGCAAGGCAAACTAACGGCGCGAGAACGTATCGATCTACTGCTTGACAAGAACACCTATTCGCAGGAAATAGGTTTGTTGGTTGCGTACGATCAATATCAGGACGGCAAACAGCAAACAGCAAACAGCAAGCAGCAGGAATCGATTGGCGCGGCGCCGGCCGCAGGAGTGGTGACTGTCGTAGGTATGGTCGAAGGCAGGGAAGTGGTGATAGTCGCTAACGACGCGACGGTTAAGGCCGGTTCATGGTGGCCGGAGACAATCAAGAAAATTCTGCGCGCGCAGGAAATTGCGATGCGGTGCCACGTGCCGATCATTTATCTGGTTGATTCAGCGGGCGTGAATCTTCCTTATCAAGGCGGCGTCTTTCCGGGACAGTACGGCGCGTCGCGAATCTTCTATTACAACTCGATTATGCGGCGCTACTTAAAGGTTCCGCAGATTTCGGCGGTGATGGGACCGTGCATTGCCGGAGGCGCGTATCTGCCGGCGCTTTCCGATGTAATCATCATGGTTGAAGGCACTTCGTTCATGGGACTTGGCGGAGCGAACCTGGTGAAAGGTGCGACCGGCCAAACGATCGACAACGAAACTCTCGGCGGCGCCCGCGCGCACAATGAGTTGTCGGGTGTGGCCCATTACCGCGTGAAGAACGACGAGGCTTGCATCGTAAAAATTCGCGAGTTTGTTTCAGAGCTGCCGTTTAAGGTGGATGCTGCGGTGCGAACTGTGCCATTTGGTAAAGCGAAGACGCCAGCCGAAAGCATCTACGAAATAGTTCCGGAAGATCATCGCCAGCCTTACAACATGCGCGAGCTGTTGAATTGTTTGCTTGACGATGGCTTGTTGGATGAGTTCCAGGCTGACTATGCCAAAGAAATTATCACCGGGCACGCGCGCATTCGCGGCATTCAGGTTGGTGTTATTGCCAACCATCGCGGCATGGTGAAGTCGCCGGCCGGTGGACCACCGCGATTTGGCGGCATTATCTACACTGAATCGGCTGAGAAGGTCGCTTACTTCATTGAGACCTGCAACCGCCACAAAACGCCGCTGCTTTTTGTTCAAGACGTTTCCGGTTTTATGGTTGGGTCCGCGGCCGAGCATTCCGGAATCATTCGCGCCGGCGCGCAATTCGTGGAAGCAATGGCCACGGCCCTGGTTCCCAAAGTTGTGCTGACCGTAAATCACGCATCGGGCGCTGGTTATTATGCAATGGCTGGCCAGGGATTCGATCCTGACTTCATCTTCAGTCTGCCCACCGGGCGAATGGGTGTGATGGAAGGCGACTCGGCAGTACAAGCAGTTTTCGGCAGCCAACTGGAAAAGCTAAGGGCGAAGGGCGAAGAGCCGGGAGCAGACCTCGAACAACAAATGAACAGCGTGCGCGAAACCTACGAGCGCGATCTCGATGCCAAGTATGCTGCCGCGCGCGGTTTTGTTGATGCTGTCATCACGCCGGAACAGACGCGTGATGCGCTCGAGTTAAGCCTGCGCACCAGTCTGAACAATGACGGACCACACATCGGCCAGTTTGTGCTACCTCCGTCTCTGGTCTAATGCTAGTTTGGGTTCTTAACTTTTCATGAAACAACAGATTCGCATTGCAGCCGGACAAGGCTTCTGGGGCGACTTGCCCGAAGCGCCGGTTCGTCAGGTTGAAGGTGGTCCAATCGACTACCTGATGCTCGACTATCTGGCGGAAGTCACCATGTCGATCATGCAGAAGCAGCGCTCGCGGGATCCAGCTGCCGGTTATGCGAAAGATTTCGTGCCCTTAATGAAGCAGATACTGCCCGCGTGTGTCGAGCGCGACATTCGCGTCACTGCGAATGCGGGTGGGGTGAATGTCGCAGGCTGCGCGGCTGCCGTTAGAGAAGTTGCGCGCGAGCTTGGTCTTAGCGGAAAACTTAAGATTGGAATTGTCACTGGCGATGACATCATGCCGCAGCTCGACGAGTTGCTCGCGCGCGGTGTGGAAATGCGCAATATGGACAATGGCGCGACACTCGACACTGTTCGCGATCAGATCCAAAGCGCGAATGTCTACCTCGGCGCGGCGCCGTTGGTTGAAGCGCTTAATCGTGACGCGCGCATCGTCATTACAGGGCGCGCGACCGATACGGGATTGACGCTCGCACCGCTGATTCATGAGTTTGGTTGGGCGAACGACGACTGGGACAGGTTGGCAGCAGGCACTATTGCCGGCCACATTATTGAATGCGGCGCGCAATGCTCTGGAGGAAATTGCCAGTACGAGTGGCGCAGCATTCCTAACCTGGCGAATGTCGGGTTTCCTATTGTTGAAGCATCGCCTGATGGCAGTTTTGTGATTACAAAACATGAACGCACGGGCGGCTGGGTGATCATTCCCTCAGTCAAAGAGCAACTGGTTTATGAGATGGGCGACCCGCACGATTACATCACGCCGGATTGCGTGGCGGACTTCACGACCGTGCAGCTTGAATACGAGGGCCGCGATCGTGTCCGAGTCTTTGGAATCAAAGGTCGTCCGGCTACCGAGACTTTCAAAGTTTCAATCAGCTACTCTGCCGGTTACAAAGCGGTTGGCACACTGGTCTACTCCTGGCCCGACGCCTATGACAAGGCCCAAGCTGCCGACCGAATCTTAAGAGAGCGTCTCGACCGGCTTGGGTTAAAGTTTGACGAGGTGCTCACCGAATTTGTCGGCGCAAATGCCACTCATGGTCCGCTTGTAGGAAATCCATCGCCCGATCTTCCCGAGGTTCAATTGCGGATAGGTGTTCGGAGCCCAAACCGGTCGGACGTTGAGAGGTTTACGAAAGAGATTGCTCCTCTGGTGTTAACTGGGCCACCGGGGGTTACAGGGTTTGCCGGTGGCCGTCCGAAAGTTGAAGAAATTGTTGCTTACTGGCCGGCACTGATTCCCAAGAGCGAGATTCAGCCGAAGGTGGAAATAATCGAGGTTTAGCTTTGGACGTTTTGGGGCGAAGGTCAGGTAGTTCAGAGTCCAAGCTTAGCTTGCCGCGTGCTCGCGTAGAAGCAACCTAAAGGTTGTACTCTGAACTGCAGGCTTCGAACCGAACGGTGAGTAAAATTAGAGTTGGGAATACCACGCTTAGATTTTGATGAAGATCCAACTGGTAAAACTTGCGCACGCGCGTTCCGGCGATAAAGGCGACACGGCGAATGTCGGTTTGATTGCTTTCAGCGCCGAGATTTATCCATTACTCGTTCGCGAAGTGACCGCGGAACGAGTTAAGGAACACTTCAAGGGCATTTGCAAAGGCGACGTAGAGAGGTTTGAGCTGCCTAATCTTGGCGCGTTGAACTTCCTTCTGCATCACAGCCTCGGCGGGGGCGGTACCTTGTCGCTGATGACTGACGCGCAGGGCAAAACATTTTCGACTGCACTGCTGCGAATGATGATCGAACTGTCCGATGAAGAAGCGCAGTCGCTTGAACTCATGCCCTGACAAACCAACTTTCCGCAATGACCAACGAAACTCCAGTCGTTCTTTACAACGTCGCAGGCGCGATCGCTACGCTCACGCTCAATCGTCCAGAGAAACGAAACGCACTTAACGATGCACTGATCGAGCAGTTGAAGGTCTCGTTGCGCAAGGCAAACGACGACTCATCGATCAATGCAATCATTCTAACCGGCGCCGGTAAAGATTTTTGCTCAGGCGCTGATCTTTCGGCATTGCAAAAAATTGCCGACGGCTCTGTGGCTGAAAACGCTGCAGACGCAGGTTCGTTGCTCGAGCTGTTCACTTTGATCCGATCGGTATCCGTTCCGGTTATTGCCGCGGTTCGGGGTAAGGCACTTGCCGGTGGCTGCGGATTAGCGAGCGCGTGCGATCTTGTTTTGGCTTCGGTCGACGCGCGTTTCGGGTATCCGGAAGTGAAGATAGGCTTCGTGCCGGCGATGGTGACGGCGATTCTTCGACGCAACGTCTCCGAAAAACGCGCCTTCGAGTTATTGACCAGCGGTTCCGAAATCGATGCCAGGACAGCTCAGGAATTCGGACTCGTGAATCAAATTTTTGCTGACGCGACTTTTGCTGATGACGTTCGGACTTATGCCGCTCAGTTTGAAAAGCTCAGCCGGTCGGCGGTCAGCCTCACCAAGATGCTCCTATATCAAACTGACGGTATGGCCTTTCCTGACGCGCTGTCCGCTGGCGCGGATACGAACGTCATCGCTCGCCTCACGGACGATTGCCGCGCAGGAATCAACCGGTTCCTTAGCAGGCGAACCGGCCCGCAATAGTTGGCCCTCCAGAAAACTAGACGTCAGCAACCAGAATTTTGAATTTGCAACATTGGGCCAAGCTCTTTGCTGAACTTTTCCGAATAAAAGTTGACATAAATGAACGTCACGGCTGTAGAATGTGACTTGCATTCACGAAAAGCGTCGCCCACATGGTCCAACAAGAGGAAACTCACGAGCTCTTTAAAAGGAGACACCCATGAGAAGTTCTTTTCAAGTTGCAACCCGATTTTTCTTCCTTGTTTTAGCGTTGACAATCTTCCTGGCAGTTCCCAGTTACGCACAACAGACGCGCGGAGACATTTCCGGCAAAGTCGTAGATGAGCAAGGGCGGGTGGTGGCGGGCGCCACAGTTACCGCCACCAATAAGGCCACTGGCGCGCCCCGATCAGCAACGACAGACGATTCAGGCGAATACACGCTCACGAATCTGGAACCGGGCAGATACGACATAACTGTCGAGGCTGCGAATTTTAGCAAGGCCCTGGCTCGGGACTTTGAATTGAATGTGGGGGCCAATGTTTCTCAAAACTTTGAGCTGAAGCCTGGGGCCCTCACCGCTACCGTTGAAGTTACGTCAGCTGGTACTCCCATCGAAACGACCACTTCCGAGCTGGGCCGAAACATCACGCCCGCGGAAGTTCAAAATCTTCCTTTGCTCAACCGCACGTTCGCGAATCTCTCGATCATCGCGCCCGAAGCGCGTCCCGTCGGCACCTTTGATCCGACCAAGACGCACGTTGGCACCGTTTCTTTCAGCGGCGGCGACGGCCGTCAAGTCGATGTCAACGTCGATGGCGGCGATAACAAAGACAACGTGGTCGGCAGCATGCTCCAGAATTTTGCTTATGAATCAATTCAGGAGTTTCAAGTGCTGCAGCATCGCTGGACAGCAGAGAGTGGCAGGTCGGTAGGCGGCGTCGTAAACGTCATCTCGAAATCCGGAAGCAACGACCTTCATGGTTCAGCGTTTTTCAACTTCCGCAATCAGTCACTGCGCGCCCGGGATTTCTTTGAAAAGCAGTCGACCGATCCAAAACCAAAGTACAACCGGGAGGAGTTTGGCGGTTCAATCGGGGGTCGAATAGTTAAGGACAAGCTCTTCTTCTTTGGCGCTGTCGAAAGATTCCGCGAACGGCAGAATCTCCTGGTGAACCCGGCGCTGCTATCGCAGATTGCTGCGATTCCGAACGTAACCGCATCGCCGACGATTCCGCTGCCGTACAACGATACTCTCCTGACCATCAAGATTGATCATCACATCAGCGATAAACAGAACATGTTTTATCGCTATGCTTTCCAGAAAAATGATTCACCAAACGATCAGTTTGATCCCGGTCAGCCTGGCGATCTGGCTAACGGAAACACCAACACCAACAAGCTGACCAGCTTTGTTGTGAATCACACCTACACGTTTAGCCCGCGCGTGCTGAATCAGTTTTCGTTCCAGTATCAGAATTTCGAAAACAATATTCTGGGAGTCACAACCGATCCCAATCTGGTATTCCCCTCAGTGCAGAGCGGCGCCAACGTCAACGTACCGCAGCAGACGAAAGAGCGAAAGTTCCAGTTCCGTGACGATATTTCGGTATTGCGCGGCAACCATAGCCTGAAGTTTGGCATGAACTACATTCATACCGAACTCAACGGGTTTTTCTTCTTCGGCGCTAACGGTTATCAGATATTTTTCTTCGACGATCCGCTAACGATTCGGAACAATCTGGTGTCTGCTAATTGTCAGGATCTAAATGGCAATGGATTGGCAGACGATCGCTGTTATCCGGCAGGGTTCGCGACTCCCGGAGCTGTTAACGAAATAACCTTCAGTACCGGTGCCGGGGACACCAGTCAGCCACCATTTCACCAGTTGGCGTTTTATGCACAGGATGACTTTAAGGTGACGCCACGCTTAACTCTTAACCTTGGACTGCGCTGGGATGCAAACATCAAGCTGCTGGTCGATCAGACTAATAACCGCACGATGCAGATTCTCAGACAGCTCAACAATGGCCGGGCTCAGGCGATTGCTGGAAACCCAGCTGCGCTTAGCAGGACAACCAGCAGCTACAAGGAGTTTCAACCGCGCGTGGGATTTGCCTGGGATATTTATGGAACAGGACAAACGGTAATTCGCGGTGGTTACGGAATTTTCTACGACCAAGTCTTCCAGAATCTAACGTTGTTTTCAAAACAACAAGGAAATCCGACGATCTATCAAACAGTACTCGATCTGAACTCAGGCGGGCAGGTGGGCACCGGGCAAACAGCAGCTTTTAGATTTGGTGTTGATCCGCTACCAGCACCGCCGCCGGGCTTTTCTACTGCGAATCTTGAGGTCGGCGGATTTGGTCGCATCAACGATCCCACTCTTCGAGATCCGTACGTGCAAAAGTGGTCCATCGGCGTTGAAACTAAACTTGGAGAGAACTACGTCCTCTCCAGTGATTACGTTCATACCCTCGGTCTACACGAAAACCGGGTACAAAACGTCAACCCGCGAATCCGTGGCATTTGCCCGACCGGATCAGCAATTAGTGCAACCTGTCCGCGGGGCGGAAATACGCGTTACTTCGACGCCGCGTTCGTAGCCGCGGGACTGGGTGCGGGCCGGCTCGAGCAAATCAATATGTTCGGCTCAACAAATCGATCACTTTACGACAGCTGGGCCACCACGCTGCGCCGCCGCACAACCCACGCTTTCTTTTCACTGAGCTACATTCTTTCCAGTTCACGTGGCTGGGGCGGACAACCAACTGCGTCCTACAGCGGCAACGGCATTGCCATCACGCCAGAGCAGCAGTTTGCGCCCGGAGAGTTTGGTCCGACTCGAATTGATGAGCGACACCGGATCGTGGCGAGCGGATTGTTCGAGTTACCCTACGGCTTCCAGATTGCTCCGATTGTGCAGTTTGCAACCGCGCGGCCTTACTCTCTTAACGCTGGATCGGACATCGACGGTGATGGACGTTCCACAGTTGACCGAGTCTGCACTGGCTTTGACGCCCGCACATTGCTGCAGGCGGTAATAGCAGGTGCGGTGCCGGCTGGAGCGATAGCGCCCGGATGTAGACAGACATCGGTTAACAGCCAACGCAAAGGTTTTGTAGTCAACGGCACAGCTATCGAAGAACGAAGTGGTAACTTCTTTAATGTGGATACGCGCGTTACCAAGACCTTCGCCATTGGCGAAAGGGTCAAAGTAAAGGCCTACATTAATTTCTTCAACATTTTCAATCGTGAGAATCTTTCCTTTGGCGACCGCCTTGGACTTAGCAATTTATCCTCGGCGGGAACATTTGCGCAGCCGTCTTCGCTTTACGGTCCGGGATTCGGTCCGCCAGTCGGCTTGCCATTCACCATTCAACTCGGAGGACGAGTCGAGTTCTAAGATCGAGACTCAAACTATTTCGCTGGCGGCGCCAAGTCCTTAGGGTTTGGCGCCGCTTGTCTTTTGAATGTCTCGAGCAGCTGCCAGCGCCGTGGCTAAGACGTCATCCGCGATACTGCTCACTAATCCCATTCGCAGCGCTTCTGTGCTCTTCAGCCAACGTGTTGTAAGAAGAAATTCAAGTGAACGGGCACGGCCAATCAGTCGTGGCAATCTTTGTGTTCCGCCCCAGCCGGTGATTATCCCGAGCCCTGCGCCAGGATGCCGGAAGACGGCTTGCGGCGAGGCGATGCGAAGGTCGCAGGCCAGCGCCAAATCGAGCCCGCCACCCATGCAATAGCCATTGATCGCGGCAATCGTGACCTGCCTGGCATTCGCAATAGTCTTGAAGAGATTCTGACCGAATTGCGAAAACTCAAGGGCCCGTTCCGGATCGAGTTGGGTGAGTTCGCGAATATCGGCGCCCGAAGCAAACACGTCTTCCGAACCGGTGAAGATGATCACCCTCAGGTCTTCACGAGCAGTTAAGGAAGAGACTACGTCTCTAAGTCTGTTTAGAGTTGATCCCGAAAGGGGATTGCGTTTGGCAGGTTCGTTTAAGCGAATGACGGCCGTCGAGCCGCTGACGTCGGTCACGATTGCTGACGTCGGTGGCATCCGTTATTCGCGCGGCTTCACATTCTCGCGCAAGAACTTGACGATGTTTTCAGTGGATGTGCCGGGCAGGAAGATTTCCGCGACGCCTTGCTGCTTCAGTTTCGCGATATCGTCCTGGGGAACAATGCCGCCGAGTAAGACCAGACAGTCGTTCATTCCCTGATCGTGAAGCAGTTGCACGATGCGCGGGCAAAGCGTGTTGTGGGCGCCACTCAGAATCGAAACGCCGACGGCGTCGACATCTTCCTGCAACGCTGCCGCAGCGATCATTTCGGGAGTTTGGCGCAGACCAGTGTAAATAACTTCCATGCCGGCATCGCGCAAGGCACGCGCAATAACTTTCGCGCCACGATCGTGGCCGTCCAGACCTGGCTTCGCAACCAGCACGCGGATTTTTCTCTCGTTCATGACCCTATTGTAGCCTTAGCGGATGAATTGCCCCAGCGGACCGTCGCGTCGGATGAGTGGCTTTAGTTCTGAGTACGAAAAGAAATATTTGCCGTTGGGTTCGAATGCTTGTATTGCATGTGGATAACCCGCGTCGTAAAGGAAAGTCACTCCTTTATCGCCGATGGAGAAATCATCAATATCCGAAAGTTTAAATTCAAGCGCCTCCTGCGCTTCCTTTGCGATTCGTATGTCCTCGGGATCGCTCTTTGATTCCGTTAGCTCTCTGAGGATCTGAGCCAGTTCAGCGTCGAACTTTGTTTTCACCAGGGCAGCAAGCGTATCGAGTTTGTTGGGAATGAACGCATCAGTCGCCTTAATGACCTGTCCGTTCTTAAGATTAATTGCAAAGTGTTTAGTTTGACTGTCGGGATAAGCTCCTACTCCACTCTGGCTAAAAGTGATGTCCAGAATATGGTTCTGGTTGTAGTTCACTTTGTAGTCGAGCTCTTCCAACCAATTGTCCTCGCGATACTCGGCCACCGAAGTATCAAACACGTTTTTGATTTCCAGGATCGATTGCACCTTTCGCAAAACGCGCGCGTCACTCAATCCGCTGATCACGGGCAGCTTAATGGTTGCTCGTTTCTTTTCGGGAAACTCTTTTACGATTTTGCCCCTACGCACGATCACAATCGTGCGTGGCCTCACGACCACTCGATCGTTTTGGACTGGCGTTGCTTGAATCGCAGGAAATGAAAAGCTACTGGGAGCGAAAAGCAGGAGGAAGAGAACGAGCAACCACGGCAGGCGCATATTAATGTTTTGAAACTGGATCAATTTGCGAGGTTAGAACGCGGGTTCTTCGTAGATGCCGTAAACATCGCGCAGCGCTGAGCAAATCTCACCAAGCGTGGCATAAGCGCGCACCGCCTCAATCGTTGCGGGCATGGTGTTCTCGTTGTTCTGCGCGGCGCGGCGAAGTTTTTCAAGGGCGTTGCTGACCGCGCCCTTGTCGCGCCGATCGCGCGTTTCCTGCAGCCGATTGACCTGATGCTCGCGAACCGATTCATCGATTACCAGCGTGGGAACTTCCGAAGGTTCGTCTTCCATTGCGTATTTATTGACGCCGACGATAACTTGCTCACCGCGCTCAACCGCCTTTTGATATTGATAGGCGGAATCCTGCAGCTCGCGTTGCGGAAAGCCCTTCTCAATCGCGTCAACCATTCCACCCATGGCGTCGATGCGGCGGAAATAATCCAACGCTCCTTCTTCCATTTTTTGGGTTAGCGACTCAAGGTAGTAAGAACCGCCGAGCGGATCTACCGTATTCGCCACGCCCGTTTCTTCGGCGATGATTTGCTGAGTGCGCAACGCAATTAGAGCAGCGCGATCGGTTGGCAGGGCAAGGGCTTCGTCGTAAGCATCGGTGTGCAAACTTTGAGTGCCGCCCAGCACGCCTGCGAGCGCTTGGATAGCAACCCGCACAATATTGTTCAGCGGTTGTTGGACCGTCAAAGAAACGCCTGCCGTCTGGGTATGGAACCGCAGTTTTAGCGTGCGCTCGTTAGTTGAGCCAAAGCGATCGCGCATTTCGCGCGCCCAGATACGACGCGCAGCGCGATACTTCGCAATCTCTTCAAAAAAATCATTGTGCGCATTGAAGAAGAAAGAAATTCGCGGTACGAATGCATCCAACTCCAGGCCCGCGCGAATGCCCCATTCCACATATTCAAGACCATCACGCAGCGTGAACGCGAGTTCCTGCACGGCCGTGGCTCCGGCTTCGCGGATGTGGTAGCCGCTGACAGAAACCGGATTGTAGCGGGGCACGTGCTGCGTACAGAATTCAAAAGTATCTACCACCAGCTTCATCGCCGGACGAATCGGATAGATCCATTCCTTCTGTGCGATGTATTCCTTAAGGATGTCGTTTTGCAGCGTGCCGGAAATCTTTTTCCAGTCGGCGCCCTGCTTCTCGGCAACTACCAAATACATCGCTAGCAGGACAGAGGCCGGCGCGTTGATGGTTTGCGACACGGTGACTTGCTCAAGCGGTATTTCGTCGAACAACACTTCCATGTCAGCCAATGATGAAACAGCCACACCACATTTTCCGACCTCGCCTTCTGAGAGCGGAGAATCGGCGTCATAACCCATTAACGTCGGCAAGTCGTACGCGACTGAAAGACCGTTTTGCCCCTGGGCCAAGAGGTACTTGAAGCGCGCATTGGTCTCTTCGGGCGTGCTAAATCCGGCAAACTGGCGCATGGTCCAAAGCTTGCCACGATAGCCGGTTGGATGTATCCCGCGGGTGTAGGGAAAATTTCCGGGGAATGAAATGTCGCGCTCGAAATCGAGCGGCTCAACATCCGCCGGCGTGTAGAGTCTGTTTGTCTCCTCGAGAGAGACGGTCTGAAAATTCGATTTTCGTTCGGGATGTTTTGCCAGGACCGGTTCGAGGGTTTCGCGCTCCCATTCCTCGAACGCTTCCTGTGCTGGTGAAGTGATCTTGGTTTCAGACATAGGACTTTACTGAACAGTTGCTAGTTGGAATTCGATATTAGTTTACACGTGTAGACGTGTCAACGCGACTATCCAAGAAGTTTGATGTGGCTTCTTTAAGAGGGGAGCGCGGCTGTGATGGCAGTCACAACCGCGCGTTCTCGGCAGGCACTCGCGATGCGTGGCGTTCAAGAAGGGGAACTAGCGGGCAACCGGCAGGTAAAAATCGATCTAGTGTTCGCCGTTGCGAAGGAGCTTCCCCAATGGCTCATTCAACGGGCACTACAATCTCGTTTGGCCGTACCATATTCAGCCGGCTGCGAGCAGCGACTTCTATGGTGCGCGGGTCGGAGCGCAACTTCTCAATTTCCATTCGCAACGACTGGTTAGTTGTACGCAATCCCTCAACATCCGTTTGCATGCGAACATATTGATCCGAAGCCAAAGACATCCTGGTGCGTGTCCGCATCGTGACGCCGACGCAGATAGCAAACGTACCCAGGATAATCATCCCAAAGATTACCCATGCTGGTATTAATCCACCGCGACGTCGAACTTCCGCGCGTGTGCCAATAATATCCAGAGAAATCTCTTTGACTGATGCCAACGGAGAAGCTACTCGAGGCGCTACGCGTTGCGCCCGAATCCGTTCATCCACCCAATAAGTATCTATGACCCTGCTCAAGGAGCACCTCCACGTCTTTTGCTGATTCTGATTCTGCGTAAATACGAACAACCGGTTCGGTTCCTGATGGACGCATTAAAAGCCAGGAGCCGTCGGCAAAAATGAACTTCACACCATCGAGACGATTGGTGCGGTCAATGCGACGGCCGCCAATCTCTTTTGGGTCCTGCGTAAGTTTGTCGGGGAGCGCCTTCATGATTTCGGGAGTCAGCCGAATTCCGGTGCGACCGGATTCGAGCTTGCCAACCCGAGCGTATAACTCATTTAGCTGCTCCGTCAGACTCGCGCCGCGCGCCGCAACTGCCTCCGCTGCGAGCAAACACGCAAGGATGCCATCTTTCTCCGGATAGTGACCTTGGATGGACAGTCCCGCCGACTCTTCACCGCCGAGGACAATCTTGTTTTCATTGATCAATTCTCCGATGTACTTGAAACCCACGGGGGTTTCGTAAATTGGCAAACCACGCGCCTTCGCAACGCGATCGACCAGGTGGGAGGTTGCAACTGAGCGGGCAGCACCACCACTCCAGTGTCTTGACTCCACCAAATAATCGAAGAGCAGAGCAATCAATTGATTGGGGGAGATGAAAGAACCATTTGCATCTATAACGCCGAAGCGATCGGCATCGCCGTCAGTTGCCAGGCCGAGCACGCATTTTCTGGACAACACCAGTTCACGCAGTTCGCTTAGATGACTCTCCTCAGGCTCTGGCGCCCTGCCGCCGAAAAGCACATCGCGCCAATCGTGAATTGTTTCAACTTCCAAACCATGCATGCGCAAGGCTTCATCAAGATAGCCGCGGCCAGTTCCCCAGATTGGATCGTAGGCATAACGCCCACCGGCGCGTTTGATAACGTCAAACTTAATCTTTGTTCCAAGATCGGCTAGATAATCCGGGCGCGCTGAAAATGTCTGCAGCGACGACTTATCGGATGGCGTTTTGCTTTCGCCCCGGGCGACATCCTTGATGAGTTGTTCGACGTTGCGTGTGATTTCCGGCAGAGCAGGAGCACCATCGGCCGTGGACAGCTTCATACCGTTGTACTCGGGGGGATTATGCGACGCCGTAAAATTGATTCCGCACACCGCCTTGCGCGCACGGATCGCATGCGCCAGAGTCGGAGTTGGCACCGGTCCATCGCACAGCAACACTTGAAACTCGTTTGCGGTCACAATGTCGGCGCATTCGCGGGCGAACTGTTCCCCGAGAAAACGTGTGTCATAGCCAACAACCATCACGTCGTTTGCCGTTTTTTTGGAACCGAAGTGAGAGCAAATCGCTCCCGTGACTGACCGCACACCAGCGAACGTGAATTCGTCGGCAATTACGGCTCGCCATCCGGAGGTTCCAAAATGAATAGCCATGTTTTTTTAAGAGTCTGCTTAACTAGACCGAATTGTTTATGCACAAGATAGCGGGTGTTTTCGCTATGTTTACCACAACAGGCTGCGCTAAAAACTCAGTTCAATCCGTTGCCAGTCAACGGTTTAGGGTCAAGGTTGGCGGAATGTAGCATCGGTGCTTAAGGGTGTAAAGCAATTTCTTTGCAACGGTTTCGTAACGTAAGTTCAACGGTTACATGAACTAACAGCGCTTAATGGACCAAAAGGGCGTACGGCTGGCGAACACAATTCAGAAGTGCCCCGGAGCCGCTCGCCTCTGCGTTTAAAAATGTTGACACTCCTCGCCAGCGCGACTAGACTCCAACACGAAACCCGTCCCGAGCATAACTACGGGTAACCTGACAGCGCGTTTCGCGACCTTGCCCTCAACAGTTGATTCCGCTCAGCTCTTTCAGAAATTGCTTGCTGCAATTTTGCCGAAGTACCGTGTTTGAGTCCGAGTACACCACCAGGATCGCGTCAAGACTTTGACCCATAGCAATCAATTACCAATGAGTGCAATCCTGCGGGCTCTGTGCCAGGCGGCGGAGTCCGGTCCGGAACTTCTCTATGAAGTTATGCTCAAGCTCAGCCTCGTGGTTGAAGCGACCGCACCCATGTACGGCCTCTCAATCTGGAGTTTCGGACCCGGCTCAACGCCACACTTGCAATGGGTCGAAGGCTTGCAGGAGACGGAACTCTCTCGAGCCGAGGCGGATTTGATCAAAGTGTTGAGTGGTGATGCCGACTGGCCCAAGGTTAAAGCCGGCGACACCTGCGTGTGGTTCGTTTTGAGCAGCTCGCAAGCGCAGCGCGAGGGCGCGGCTTTGTACGGTCAGTGCGTGCGTCCAATCTCCGACGCACAGGCAAAAGATCTCGGTGGAATTGTTGATGCGACTCGGCTCGCGCATTCTCACGTCGCGCTCCATCGACCAACTCGCGCACTGAAGACGACAGAGGAACGAGACGACAAAGCAATTCTGCCGGGAATGATTTTCGCCAGCCGAGCGATGGACGAGGTTGCCCGGGTCGTGGCTCGTATCAAGGATTCGAACTCCACGGTTTTAATTACTGGCGAGTCGGGAACGGGCAAGGAGTTGGTAGCCCACGCAATTCATCGGCTGAGCAAGCGCGCGGAGAAAGCGTTTATTCCATTCAATTGCTCGGCGGCTCCGCCCGATTTGATCGAGAGCATGTTATTTGGTCATCGCCGCGGAAGTTTCACCGGCGCGCTTCGGGACAGTGAAGGATTGGTCCGCGCCGCAGAGAACGGTACGTTGTTCCTGGATGAAATTGGCGATCTGCCACTGGCTTTGCAGCCAAAACTGCTGCGGTTCCTGCAGGAAGGCGAGATTCATCCTCTCGGCGAACAGTCACCACGAAAAGTGAATGTTCGAGTTATTGCGGCCACGCATAAAGACCTCGAGCAGTTGGTGCGCGAGCGACTCTTCCGGGAAGATCTTTATTACCGCATCGCAGCACTCACCGTAAAAGTTCCGCCGCTTAGGGAGCGACCGGAAGATGTATCCGCTCTGATTTCACATTACCTCTCTCATTTTGCTCGTCGAAACGACCGCGCAGTTGCGGGCATTACCTGGGACGCCGTTCGAATTTTGGAAGCTTACCCCTGGCCGGGCAACGTTCGAGAACTGGCAGGCGAGATTGAACGCCTGGTTCTTTACGCCGAAGAAGACGAATACATAAAGCCAAATAATCTCAGCCCACACATCTGGCCAGCTCAGTTTCACGATAAGAACGAAAGGCAATCGCCTGAACGCCTCGAGGAATTATTGGAGGAATACGAACGTCGGGTCATAACCGAAACGCTCAAGCGCAATCACTGCAATGTCGCACGCACCAGCGAAGCGTTAGGTCTTGGCTCGCGGCAAACGCTTTATAAGAAGTTAAAGCGGCTCGCCATCGATGTCACGGATTTTCTTCAGGAAGATACTGAGCCCGGGCTACAGTTTCGCGCCCCGCAGCAGTAGTCACGCTTGCTTACTCCCCTTCTTTTTCAAACCCGACTTTCGCACGGCCATTTCGGAGACCCTTGATGCTGACTAGTTACTTGCCTGCGTTTGTCCTCGCGCTGCTGCTGCACGAGGCGGCACATTGTGTCGCCGCCCACGCATGCGGAGTCACAATAAATGAGATGGGTCTGGGCTGGGGCCGCCGGATTTATGGGTTTCGCATTCGGAACATCGATTACGTGATGAGGTTGCTCCCTTTCGGTGCTTACGTTCGCTTTGACCTGGCCCAGTTACAGCGTCGCAGGCTAAGTCAGCAGGTGTTGGTTTTTCTGGCGGGAATCATTGCCAATCTGATTGCGGCGACTCTCACAGCCGGAACAACATTCAGCCGGATGAATTTTCTTCTGGCGGCGACAAATATTCTGCCGCTTTATCAGCAAGACGGTTGGAAGTGTGGAATGGTAATGCTTCGCGGTACCTTGCAACGCAAAAGCGCACTGGTGGAATGGACTTTCACAATTGCCGGGAGTGTGCTGAGTTTGGCCGTCATAGTTGCCGAATTATTTCGCCGGCGTAGTTCTTGAAGGGTGGGTGCGCAGTTGGATTCAAATTCCATGGCGGGTCTATTGCTCAGCAATAATCAACGAGCGCCTTGGCCTGTCGCGAAGAGCGATACAAGAGTGCGCTGGCTGTGCGCTATCTTCGCGGCATGCATCCTTACGCTATTAAGTCTTTACCCGCAATTACAGCTTTGGGTGGCGCGTCAATCTGTCTCCACTCAAGCGTTAGCCTATAACTACGGTCTGGGTGATGAGGTCGCGTATGCTGCTTACGTCAACTCACTAATTGCCGGCAGGCCCCGCCTTAACGATCCATACACGGGGCGCGATGGATCACAGGGTGAGTCATTATTTTCTATTCAATTTGTTCCTGCGTACACAATTGCACTAACCGCACGTGCTTTCGGTTTGTCGAGTACCCAGGCTTTCATGCTGTTAACTCCGCTCGCTGCATTTTTGTCTGGGCTTGCATTGTTTTGGTTGCTTGCTCTGGTGACAGGGAACAATCGCCTGGCGGTTTCAGGTGTGTTCGTGGTGCTCTGCCTCGGCACGCTGGTTTCCGGTGAGGGAACAATCGGAATGTGGGCAGGGAAGACAATACACTTCGATTACTTTCCGTTCCTGCGCCGTTATCAGCCGGCGGCATCATTTCCGCTGCTCGTTTTATTCTTCGGACTTGTGTGGCGGGTGTTCAGTGGCGAAGCGAAGCGATGGTTATTAGTATCGACGGTGGCCGGTATCGTCTTAAGCTTACTGGTTTTTTCCTATTTCTATCTTTGGACGGCTGCACTTGCCTGGCTAGTGCTGTTAACGTCGAGCTGGGCCATAGCGCGACCAAACGACCGCGCAGTCGTTTTAAGCGGCGCAGGCATAATCGGTGGGATTTTCGTAACTGCTCTGGTTCCGTATCTCATCTTGCTCTCACACCGGGCTGAAACCACCGAGAGTGTGCAGGCACTTGTATCATCGCGCGTTCCGGACGTTTTTTCACCGTCACAGCTAATTGGCACTCTGGTCCTGCTGGTCCTGATTCTGGGAAGCATTTACCGCAAGATCGATTGGCGTGATCGCCGCGTCATTTTTGCGGCCTCATTCGTTGCTTTACCTTTCCTTGTCTTGAACCAACAACTGATTACGGGCCGCGTGATGCAGCCAATTCATTACAAGGGTTTCGTAACGGGTTACTCGGTCCTGATTGGAATCGTCCTAACGGCGGCTTTGCCATGGCGAATCCGAAGAGGCCAAGCCTGGGCCATTTCCCAGCGAGTAGTCTTCTGGGTGGCGCTGGCGGCGTTGGATTGGGGAATGATTGAGACGAATCAGGCCGCGAAGAGAAGTCTTCAGGCAAACAACGAGACAGCGGAAGAAATGGTTGCCTTTACTCGTCTAAACCAGCAGACGGAAACAGCCAGCGACCCTCCCAAGGGAGTGGTTTTGTTCAATGACCTAAGTATGGCCGACGCTAGCCCTGCGGCGACGCCACACGCGGTGCTCTGGGCGCCTCACATGGTGGTCTATTCCGGAAGTAGCAGCACGGAAAGTAAAGAGCGTCTATACAGGCATCTGTACTACACCGGCGTAGGTGTAAAAGACCTGGAAGATTATTTCTATGGACGAAATGTTTACTACGGCGTAGCGGTGGGCATTTTCGGCTTTGACCGTTTGGTTGATGGCCTCAATCCCAATGCACGGCCTGTTACCGCCGAGGAAATACGGCATGAACTAGCACAGTACCAGCAATACATTTCCACCTTTGACGAAAAGCGGGCCGCCCAACCGCTCGTTTCGTACCTCGTTACCAAAACCGCTGAACAGTCTGACTTTTCAAACTTCGACAGATGGTATGAACGCGAAAGCTGCGAGGTCGTTGGCGCCTTCAACGTGTGCCGCGTCGGCTTGCGCGATCAACGATTGGCACAACGGAACTCGGCGGCCAATGACCTCTCCGCTAAGAGGGGTGCTGACGGGACTTTTTGAGTTGGCAAACAGGCAATATGAGTGAATCCCTAAAAACCAAGTTTCCACCGTTTAGCAGTGAACGGAAGTCTTTGGCTTCACGAAAGCCCGCGATAGCCTGGCCCATGGGCGTAGTTCTTTCGAGCCGGCGACTGCTCGTCTTTGTCTTTATGCTTGTAATCTTTACGATTGCTGCCCGGCCCATCACCGACCCGGATTTCTGGTGGCACCTCAAGACAGGCCAATATATTGTCGAGACGAGAAGCATTCCACATACGGATATTTTTTCCACGGTGCGGTTGGGGAGCGAATGGATTGCGCACGAGTGGGGAACTGAGGTTTTCATCTACTCGATTTACCGCGCGCTGGGTTACGGCGGTTTGATAATCGCCTTTGCAATGCTAATAGCAATCGCTTTTTGGATTGCCTACCGGCGCTGCCATAAGCATGCTCCGCATCCATACGTCGCCGGTTTCGCGGTGATACTTGGCGCTATCGCTACCCTTCCGACCTGGGGCGTGCGGCCGCAGATATTTTCAATCCTTTTCGCGAGCATCTTCCTAGGCATCCTTGATCACTATTCTAATAACCAGAAGTCTCGAGCTATCTGGTGGCTGGTGCCGTTACTGGTTGTCTGGACCAACATGCATGCCGGATTTGCAGTTGGTATTGCTTTTGTCATGCTCACGATGTTTGGCATTGTCCTCGACGGTTTGTTATTGCGCGGGCAGGCAGCCCGCGATATCGTCCAGGCATTGCGTCCTATCGGTTTGGTATTGCTGGCTTGCATTGCCGCAGTCTGTGTAAATCCGAATGGTGTCCGATTGTTTTCATATCCATTTGAAACGCTGACCTCGCGCACCATGATGCAGTACATCCAGGAATGGCGTTCGCCGGATTTCCACGAACCGATGTTCCAGGCGTTGAGCTTGATGATTCTGCTCACATTTGGCGCGCTTGCCTTATCGAAGAAACGTGCCCGTCCAAGTGAGATCTTATTGCTGATCGCTACCGGCTGGCTGACCTTGAGATCAAGCCGGAACATGCCGTTTTTCGTCCTAGTTGCGATACCGCTTCTGGCCAAGCACTCGTGGAGCTGGATAACCAGTCACCGGTGGGGACAGTGGCTCGAAAAGCCCGAGACGCTCGCAGCCGAAACCAAACTTAGATTGAAGCTGGTGCTTAATGTTCTGTTGCTAGTAATTGCTCCGCTGTGTCTGGTGACTTTGCGCGTACAAAACACAGTGGCAAGCCAACCCGATGCTGAGCTAAAAGATTACCCGTCTGTGGCCGTTGAGTTTCTTCGGGCAAATAAACTCGCGCAGCCTATTTACAATGAATACGCATGGGGAGGCTATTTAATCTGGCGGCTCTATCCGGATTACAAGGTTTACATTGATGGACGAGCGGACGTCTACGGCGACAGCATGATTGATGAGTTTCTCGATATCCATGAGGGCAGTCCGGTCTGGCGACAGAAACTCAATCAGCGCGGAATTCGCACAGTCCTTGTAAAGCCTGATGTCCCATTAGCCAGCCTACTGCGCGAGGATCGTGAGTGGCGCAACGTTTTTGAAGATAAACAAGCAGTCATCTTTGTTCGCTAGTAACGATAGGCTGTGCACTCGGTCTCGGCGCAATCCGTGCACGTGTCGTTAAATTGCTGAAACGCATTCCCTCCTTTTCCATTACTCCTCCTTTTTTAGCACTGCACATTTAGCAATAGATTTTCCCTGGAAATCGTCCTTGACGTGTGCCTGCGAGACCTAAGCGGCGCAAATCCTTGAGTGTCGCTCCGAGTTCCTTGCAGTTGAATCCTTCCCTGAGGCCTGTCAACCCAGAGCGACAACAACGCAACCACAGCAAAGCTCGCCTAATTCCTGGTCAAAGCGATCGGCCCACGCTGATCTTGATTCCCGGTTGTTAACTTCAGGCGACAAATTCCGAACCAACCTTACGAAACAAGCGGAAATTCCCGTGATGCCAGCGGCATGAGTCTTGTTAAGAGAGCACTGCCCGCGAATTCAATTTCTGAAAATCACAGCGCGGGTTGCAAACAAGACAATGAAAATTGGAAACCGAAAAGTTCTCATGGCCCTTCTAGGTGTGGTGCTCGCAGCGCCATTCCTCCTGATCGGATCGATCGTTGGTACCTACGCGGTCACGCTGGCGAACGATGTCAGGCCGGAAGTTTTCTTCCTGCTTATCGTATTAGCGAGCGCGGCAGTGCGAGTAACTGATGGCCGCTTCCGTCTGGCAAGCAAGAAACAGAGTCAGGGTGATGTAGAGCCAGAGGTTAACAATGATCTGCGAAGGGCATCCATAACCGCTGGCTACTGATGCTCGCAAAGTTGGTCCTTCCGCCAAGCTCGAAGATGCGTGGTGGGTAAGGGCGCAAGCTGAAAAAACTCTTAACCCAAACCTAAGGAGCAAAAAAATGATCAAGAATTTTCTTCGGGATGAAACGGGCCTTGAACTTTCCGAGTACGCGGTTGCCGCGGCTTTAATCGCCATCGCGGTCGTCGGTGTCTTCGGTACGCTGGGTTCCAACATCAACACGGTTATCAAAAACCTGGCCGACAAGATCAAAGTGAACTAGCACGTCCGATACGGAGAAAAGGTGCGCGTCCTAATGCTAAGCAGGCGGCGCGCATCGTTTTCCCTTAATGAAGGAGCATCAATGATCAAAAAGTTTCTCAAAGACGAAAACGGCCTGGAGCTTTCCGAATATGCGGTTGCGGCCGCGTTGATCGCCATTGCCGTAGTGGGTGTGTTTGGCACGCTCGGCACCAATATCGGCACAGTCATTCAAAACCTCGCGGACAAGATTAAGGTCAACTAGCAATTCAGCGGGCGCGCTCGCCCGTCCATCTGTGGTTCATCTTTAGCAAGCGAGAAAAACCAATGATGAGAAGATTTCTTACCGACGAAACCGGCCTTGAACTTTCAGAATACGCGGTAGCTGCCGCGCTCATTACGCTGGCTGTAATCGCTACCTTTGGAACTCTTGGCAGCAACATCAATACGGTCATTCAAAACCTGGCTGACAAGATCAAAGTCAACTAGTCACTCAAAGCCGCCCCGCTGTTATCCAGTTATCAATAGTCCGGAATTGGAGACGACAATGTCCCCCCAGATGAGTCTTATTGTTGCGGTATTTCTGGTTCCATTGAGCGTCATCATCTCTTACTACGACGTCTGCTATCGCCGCATCCCAAATCCTTTTGTTCTGGCGACATTGACGGTGGGGGTTCTCGTTAACGGCTTCTTCGGCGGCTTCGAAGGCGCAGTAACCAGTCTGGGGGGATGCCTGATTGGGTTTTCTTTGATGTTTGTAATGCATGTCTTCGGCGCGATGGGGGCGGGCGATGTAAAGCTGTTTGCGGCCGTCGGTTCGTTAACAGGAGCGGCGCTCGTGGTTCCCACCTTTGTTGTTGTTGCACTAATCGGCGGCGTGCTTGGAGTTGTCTCAATGATACGTGCGGGCCAGTTGAAAGAAACGATGAAGAGAGTCTTTTACATTCTGGTTGGCCTGTTGCCGGGTCAGACGATGCCTCGTTTCGCCGTGCCGGTTGATCGTCGTCACACCATTCCCTACGGCGTCGCCATTATGTTTGGCAGTCTCGTCTCTGTAGTTATTTTTCGCGCTTAGCCGAAGCGCAATCACGAAGCCGGATCAATCCGGCGCGAAATGGAGAGTAAATCGATGCGCAACAAAAGATTTTTTGTCGTTCTGACCGGAGCTTTGATTTTTGGTTTGCTGGCGGCTGTTTCGGTTAGTCGTTACTTGTCAAACGCCCAGGCGTTTTCGCGAGACATGACTACAGTTGCCGTGGCCAAAGTAGCCATACCGATTGGCACCAAGATCATTCCCGAGCAGGTAATGATGGTCCAATTCTCGAAAGAATCGACGCCTGATGGGGCGTTCAATTCGCCGGACAAGCTGGCCGGGCGCGTCGCGGTAGTGAATATCGCGGCACGCGAGCCGATCACTGAGGCGAGGCTGGCCGCCGAAGGCACCGCCGGCGGGCTTTCAGCCGTCATCCCAGAAGGTTACCGGGCGATGACCGTGAAGGTAGATGACGTCGTTGGAATTTCAGGATTCATCATGCCCGGCACACTCGTCGACGTAGTCGTGGTCATTCATCCCGACGACAACAGCGCGGCCCAGGGTCCGATTTCGAAGATCGTTTTGCAGAACATTAAGGTGCTCGCAAACGGTCAGAACATCGACCAGCCGGAGAACCAACGCGATGCAAATACGGTTAAGGCAGTCACACTGCAAGTGACCCCGGAACAAGCAGAGAAGTTGGCTTTGGCTTCGTCCGAAGGCCGGCTGCAGCTTGTGATGCGGAACTCGATCGATCAGGGAGACGAGCAAACAACGGGTATCAATAAACGAAGTTTGCTCGGCGGCGACCACGCCACGCCGGCGCCTGAGCCTGGTTCCCTCAAAAGCGAGCAACCGAAATCCGAGTCGCGTCCGGTGACACGGCGAGTTATGCAGGCACCAGCTGAAGCTAAACCTGCGACTCCACCGGCGCCAAAGGCGACTGTGGAAATGATCGAAGGTGCAAAAAAACGAAGCGTCGACTTTCCGTAAAAGGACAGACGGAACGCAATTCACGACACAAAGAATTCCATTCACCTGTTTGTAAGTTCGCAAAAGGAGCAACAGATCATGCAAAGCACTTCCTCGGTAACGCGCCGGATCAGTTTGACACTGGCGTCGTTGGTTCTGGTGTTGATTCACTCGGTGGCATATGCCCAGGACACCTCGTATACGGCTTCGTTCAAACAGAACAAGGAAGCGGTTGCGGTGAATGTCCTGGTCGGCCAATCACGCGTGATCAATTTTGATAGACCTGTCGGTCGCTTCTCAGTTTCCAATCCGGAAGTAGCAGAAGCGGTACTGGTGACGCCCGATCAGGTGTTGGTGAATGGCAAAGCCTTTGGGCAGGTGAATTTCATCGCATGGGAGCAATCGGGAAGTCAGTATCTGATCTTCGATGTTTATGTGAGGGCCAACCTGTCACTCATCGATTCGCAAATGCGCGCGCTCTTTCCGAAGGATGACATTCGCCTGAGTCAGGCTAACGGCTCGGTGGTGCTTTCCGGAAGTGTTGCGGATCCCAAAACCGCCGTTCAGGCGCAAACCGTCGTCGAAGCCGCCGGCTTCAAGACTGTGAACATGCTCAATTCACCGGTCAAGAGCATGACGCAGGTCCAGCTTCAGGTGCGAGTTGCAGAAGTGAGCCGAAATAGAGTGAGGGATTTGGGCGCTTCCTTCGCATACCAAGGCGGCAGCTCAGGTGTTTATGCGAACTCCGGAGGCGGACCAAGCTCGCTCGCGAGCGTAGCGAACGGAGTAATGAGTGGGACACTCTCGAGCGCACTCAACTTATTCGTAATGGGTGGCAACACACTCAACATGATTAGAGCATTGCAAACTCAAGGCGCACTGCGCGAGTTAGCGGAACCAAATCTGATCGCGATGGATGGCCAGCAGGCCAGCTTCCTGGCTGGCGGCGAGTTTCCCGTACCGATCGTGCAGTCGGGTTCTGGTTCGAATTCGGTTTCGATCGTGTTCAAAGAGTATGGCGTGCGTTTGAACTTCAAACCCACCATCATCGACGAAGATCACATTCGCCTCGAATTGGAGCCGGAAGTTTCTACCATCGATTTTGGCAACGGCGTGAAGTTTGACGGCTTTTTGATTCCGGCACTGCGCACCAGGCGCGCGAAGACGGGCGTCGAGTTGCGCGATGGACAGTCGTTTGCACTGGCAGGTCTGTTGGACAACAACGAATCCCGTACGCTTTCGAAGGTGCCGGTGTTGGGCGACATACCTGTCCTGGGATCGTTGTTCAAGTCCAAGTCATTTCAGAAGAGTGAAACTGAATTGATCTTCATCGTTACGGCCCAGGTGGTGAAGCCCATGAATCGCGATGACGTTCCGCAATTGCGCGGCATCGATGGTTTGAAGACCGGCTCGCCTCTCGGTGTGGAACCTAAAGGCGAAGGCATCGAAGGACCGACCGGCCATACGATCACTGGGCAAAATGCCCCGGCGGCAGTCCCGACCACGTCCAAGCCCGTTGAGTCACCAAAGGTTGCTGAACCCAAGGCGACGACCACAGTTGAATCGTCGACGACTTCGACAGCTGAAGCAGCGCCGGCAACGACCGCTCGCGTTATTAATCGAGCGCTTCCAGAACCGCGACTAACCCTGTTGCAGCCGCAACCGAAATAACGCGTTTGAGGGATGACTGCGGAGTGGACCGATCATGAAAAACGAAAACAAATCGGTAGCAGCAAAAAGACAAGAACGCGGTTCAGTTCTGGTTTTGTCCACGGTCTCTATGCTGGCGGTGTTACTGGCGGTCGGACTCGGTATCGATATCAGCCATTTCTACCTGGCAAAGGCCGAGTTGCAAAACGCAGCTGATGCCGCCGCACTCGCCGCGGCATCAGGACTCAACTCAAACCCCAGTGGGATCATACTTGGGCGAAACCGGGCAGTCGCCGCGATGAACAATTACGAGTTCAATAAGAACAATGTAACGTTCACTGCGGACAACCTGGTCTGGGCCGCTAACCTCGATGGACCATATCTGAACGAAGGCGCGGCGACGACCCCGGCAGTAGCGCCCACGATCCGTTTCGTTAAAGTCACGACACCTGACAGTCCAGTCGGCGTTTCTTTTGCCTCGATGGTTTTGGGTGGAAGCAAGAACCTGGCTGCCACGGCGACTGCAGGTTTGTCAGTGCCCATTAATACCTTCTGTAATTTCATTCCGCTTGCCGTACTGATCGACAACGACCTGACAAAGTTGGTTCCCGGACAGGTTTACACAATTCGGGCGGGAAGCGGCAGCATGGTTTCGCCAGGCGACTATCAGATTTTAGCCGTCGCTGGTCCAGGTGGTGTTGACGTGGGCTTCGGTATCGGAGCCGGTGTAGATGCATGTGCACAGGTAGGCGCCACCTACACCACAGACTGTAAACCTGGTTTGACTGCCGGCAAGGTTCGCACCGGCCTCAACTCCCGCTTCGACGATTATGGCGGCAGTCAGCTTGATCCTACAGCTGAGCCGCCCGACACGAATATCAAAGAAGGACTTCCCTGGAAGGGAGCAACGCCAGCAGATCCGAGCTATAGCAAATATCTCGGTTGCGGCCGGCCCGGGGCAATCCCATGCGACCCGCGCTACGTGCAAGCACCTTCTCATCCCGGCGTAGATATGAGACGCGTCGTCCTGATTCCGCTTGTCAAAGTTAGCGAATTTGATCAAGGGCGTTGCGAAGTTAAGTTCACACGTTTTGGCGCGTTCTTTCTAAGAACAAAACCTTCAAACGGCAGCGGGGGCGACCTGCAGGCAGAGTACATCGAAGACCGGCTGGCCGTAGGCAAAGGTACGTATGACCCAAATGGCCCAGTTGGTGATCCATTATTGGCAGTGCCGGTGCTGTACAAATGATACGGAAACATTCCAACACCTACTCGCGCATTCGCAAGATTCGTTTACTACGAAGACTGCGGCGCATCCAGCTGTTGACCCTCGTTCGCAATGAACGCGGCGTGCAATTGGCGGAACTCGCGATTGTGTTGCCGATCTTCATAATGCTCTTCGCGGCTACGGCTGAATTCGGAAGATACTTTTACGAGTACACAACGCTCGCAAAAGCAGCGCGCAACGGAGCCCGCTATCTGGCTACCGCAAAAGTCGATTGCAACTCAGGGAAGGACGCGAAAAATTTGGTTGTCTATGGCAATACCGCGGGGACAGGAAGTCCATTGTTGGACGGATTGGCGACGTCCCAGGTCACTGTTACTCCGAATGACGCCGATTGCTTAGGTGTTCCCCAGGGAGTTCCTGCGACCGTCAAAGTTGAGATCACCGGTTTTCAGCACAAGTCGATTTTTAATATGGCAGGCCTGCTGAACAACACTAACTATTCGCTGAACATTAATGTGAGGCCCAGCGTCACCATGCGCTATCTGTTAACGACACCGTTAGTCTGAGAGTTTTTCGATGACTCAATTAATCACAAATAAGAAAAGAGAACGCGGGGCCGCACTGGTGGAGTTTGCCATTGCCGCTACGGTCTTTCTTACGGTGATGTTCGCAGTTCTCGAATTCGGTCGGGCGCTGTGGGTGCATAACGCACTGACCGATGCTGCGCGTCGTGGTGCTCGTTACGCCGTCTTTCAATGTAATCCCAACGCTGCGAGTTGTCCGAACTCCGGAACTTCAGTCGACCGGATAAAAAAAGTTGTGGTGTACGGGGATCCGGCAGGTGGCACGCAGCCCTTGCTCGAGAATCTAACCGAAAGCAATGTGACGGTTAACTACTCCGCCTTTGCACTCGACGCCGGCACAGTCACGGTAGGCATTCAGAATTACAAGTTCAACGTCGTGCTTCCCTTAATCGTTAAGTCTATCGACATGCCTAACTACACGACGACATTGACAGCAGAGAACGCGGGCTGGGTGCCGCCGAATTCATAAACTTCACGGAACAAGAAAACAATGACACAACCGCTAACATTCGTTGTCCTCAGTTCAGGCCTTGATAACTTCAAGGAAATCCGCGCTGCACTCGCCGCGGACGGTCGCGCCCAGTTACTGGCAGGCGGCAATGACGCCGAACAGGTGCACGGCGAAATCGTGCGCCTGAAGCCGGCCGCAGCGATCATTTCGCTTGGGTCTAACCCGGAGGCATCGCTTCAACTCATACAAAAGCTGAATGTGGAGTGCCCAAAGACCGCAATAATCTCAGCCGCACCGAAGGGATCCGGAGACTTATTGCTGCAGAGCCTGCGCGCGGGCGCCCGCGAATTTCTCAACGTTCCCGTAGCCGCCGACGAATTGAAGACCGTTCTCGACCGCATTACGGAGTTTGCCGTGGGGCAAGTAGAAGCGCCCAAGAAAAAAGGAAAAATGGTTGCGGTGTTTTCCAGCAAGGGAGGATGTGGCACATCTTTCCTGGCCACGAATCTCGCAGCAGCCAGCGCCGTGCCAACCGTTCTGGTAGATCTGAATCTGCAAGCCGGCGACTTGCCACTCTTTCTCGGTTTGGATCCCCGATATTCGATAGCTGAAGCTGTCGAGAATCGCGAGCGCCTGGATGATTCGTTGATCTCGAGTTTCGTCGCACCTTACTCCACAACCTTGTCATTGCTGGCGGCGCCAAAGCAGGCCGATTCGGCAGATGAGATCGAGCCGGAGCACGTATTTCAAGTACTGCAAAGGTTACGCGAGTCCTTTGATTATGTGGTGCTCGATCCCCAGCACACTTTTGACGCTATCACTCTTGCCGCGCTTGACCAGTCTGACGAAATCGTTCTCGTTCTGACTCTGGACATACCCGCCATTCGCAGCACGCAGCGCGCGCTGGAAATCTTTGATCGACTTGGTTACCCGCGCAAGAAAATCCGGATCGTTGTGAACCGCTTTAGCAAACAGATCGATCTCGATCTGCGCCAGGTTGAAAAGTTTCTCGGCGAGCCAGTCATCGGATTCGTGCCCAGCGATTATCAGACGACCGTAAATTCAATCAACCTGGGGACGCCGTTGGTTAAGTCAGATCCAAACTCGAAGATTGCACATGAGCTCAGAAGCATCGCGGAAAAGATCCAACAAAACGTGGAGTCGCCAGTCGAACAGGCAAAGCCACGCCGCAGTCTTTGGAATTCGTTTCTGAAACGTGATGCCTCGACTCGCCCGCTGACACTTCAGACTTCAGTAGAAAAGATCTAAGGAATCCAAGGAAAGCTGCTAACTAATATGGCACTGCGCGAAAGACTAATAAGAGAGCCCCCGGTTTTCGGATCGGGAAATGGATCGGAAAACGCACCTCATACTTTCCAGGAGATGAAGTCTCGGCTTCACCGGGTCCTGATTAACCGGATGGACCTTTCGAAACTGGCTTCGCTTACACCCGAGCAGGTTCACGCTGAAGTTTGCCGTTTGGCGGAAAGTGTTCTGGCTCAGGAGTCGATGCCGCTTTCCACAAACGAGAAGGAACGTCTGGTAAACGACGTTCAGCACGAGCTGTTCGGCCTTGGCCCGCTCGAGCCGTTGTTAGCCGACCCAACTATTTCCGACATTCTCGTGAACTCACCCCGAACAATCTACATTGAAAGAAACGGCAAGCTGGAAATCACTGACGTCGCTTTCAAGGACGACGAGCACCTAATGCGCGTTATTGAGCGCATTGTTTCGACCGTGGGCCGGCGCATAGACGAATCATCGCCCATGGTCGACGCCCGCCTAAAAGATGGCTCACGCGTGAACGCGATTATTCCACCGCTTTCGATTGATGGCGCGATCCTTTCCATTCGGCGCTTCGGAACCACGCCACTGACAATGGATGGGCTAATCGAAAAGAAGGCAATTACTAAAGACATTGCGGACATGCTGCACATGTGTGTTTCGGCGCGTCTGAACACGATGATTTCGGGCGGCACCGGCGCCGGCAAAACCACACTCTTGAATGCCTTGTCGGCCTCCATTCCGGACGACGAACGCATTGTAACGATCGAAGATTCGGCCGAGTTGCAGCTGCAACAGCCTCATGTGGTGCGACTGGAAACTCGTCCACCCAATATTGAAGGCAGGGGAGAAGTAACCCAGCGCGATTTAGTAAGAAACGCATTGCGCATGCGTCCCGATCGCATTGTCATTGGCGAGGTTCGTGGCGGCGAAGCAATTGACATGTTGCAGGCAATGAACACTGGCCACGACGGCAGTCTGACGACCGTGCATGCGAACACACCGCGAGACGCACTGTCGCGCCTTGAGACGATGATTCAAATGACGGGGATGCGGCTTTCTGAACGTGCTATGAGACAGCAAATCGCCGCCGCAGTTGATTTGGTGTTGCAAGTGGCCCGCTTGTCCGACGGTTCTCGGCGGGTAACTTCCATCTCTGAAATCACGGGAATGGAAGGCGACACTATTACGATGCAGGAAATTTTCCAGTACGAGCGCACCGGCGTGACTGCCCAGGGTGAAGTAATCGGCCGTTTCCGTCCTACGGGAATACGCCCCCGCTTTGCCGACAAACTAAAGGCCTGCGGCATGCAGTTGCCGCGCATATTCTTCGAGGAAATGTAATCGCCATGTTCATAGCCTTCCTGGTATTTCTGTTTGCATTGTTTCTCGTGCTGGGCACGTACTTGCTGGCCACGCACGGTTCAGACGCAAAGCGCAAACGTTTACAGAAACGGCTTGAAGACGCGTTGCTTCATTCGGCGCATACGGATGATGTTGAGGTTGTGCTGGCGCGCTCGGAGTTGATGAGTGAAATTCCGGCGTTGAATCGCGCGCTATTGCGCATTCAAACGGCATTGCACCTCAAGCGAATGCTGGATCAGGCCGACCTTCACATCACGCCCTCGCGCTTAGTCATGTTTTCAGCGATGGCCGGCATACTAGCTGCCCTGGCGGTATCGGTCATCAGCGTCTCGCTCATCTTGATCGTTGGTGGTGCGTTGCTCGCCGCGGCGTTGCCCTTCGTTCACGTTTGGTGGAAGCGCAAGCAGCGCTTTGACCGATTTCTTGAGCACCTTCCGGATGCGCTGGAGTTGATAAGCAGGGCGCTGGCGGCAGGTCACGCGTTTTCTGAATCCCTCCAGATGGTTTCACAGGAGATGCCCGAACCAATCGCGGGCGAGTTTCGCAAGACCTACGAAGAACAGAATCTTGGCCTGTCTTTAAAGCTTGCGCTTGAAAATCTGGTGCAACGAGTACCGCTGCTCGACCTGCGCATGTGCGTCACAGCGGTTCTTATTCAAAGAGAAACCGGCGGCAACCTCGCCGAAGTATTGGAGAAGGTGGCCTACACGATTCGCGAACGGTTCCGCATCCTGGGCGACTTGAAAACATTGACCACAAGTTCTCGTCTATCTGCCTGGCTCTTATGTGGTCTACCGATTTTTGTCGCGGTGGCTGTAACACTTATGAACCCGGATTACATGAGCATTCTTTGGAAAGACCCGCGCGGGCACAACTTAATCGCCGCCGCAGTGTTCATGCAAATTACCGGCATGTTGATTGTGCGCAAGATCCTGAGGATAAAAATTTGAAACTGTAGCTGTCAGTGGTCAGTGGTCCGGTTGTAGGAATCCGACCGAGCTGACCCGCCAAACAAACCTACTGATTTCCTGAACCCCCAACCAAACATGAAGACTAAAGTCATCAACGGACCATTGACCACTGACAAATAACGACCATGCTACTAATCATCAGCATCTCCACTTTCATTTGCATCTCGCTCGGAATGCTTGGCGTGTACTGGATTTTGTATCGCCCACAGAGCGCTGCCACGGAACGGCTAAAAAAATTGCGCGAGACTTCCGCGGGCACCAGCTCAGTCCCCGTCTCGATCGTCGAGCAACATTCGGGCGAGAAGTTTACTGAACGAATCGCTACGCCGCTGAACAAACTAGTGCCGGCCTCGGCCGCCGAAGTTCAGAAACTGCAAAAGAAATTAATGCAGGCCGGCTTTCGTTCCAAAAATGCTCCAATTATCTATCGGACAATCCAGCTGATAACGATGGCTGCATTGCCGGCAGCAGTTGCGTTGACTTGCGCAATTCTCGCAAAGCCGCTCAACACCGCATTTATCTTTGTACTGCTGGGCTTCGTAGCGGGCTTCTTTCTGCCGCGCTACGTACTTGGTCGTTTGATTCGCTCACGACAATTGCGTGTGCGCTGGGGACTAGCGGACGCGCTTGATCTGATGGTCATTTCGATTGAGGCGGGACTCGGTTTGAACGCCGCTATGTTGAAGGTAAGCAGCGAGCTCAAAGAGGTACATCCAGATATTAGTGAAGAGTTTGAAATGGCAAACCTCGAAATCAGGGTGGGGCGCGACCGCGACGAGGCGCTGCGAAATTTGGCCGAGCGGACCGGAGTTGACGATCTGCGCAGCCTTGTCGCCATGCTGATTCAGACCGATCGATTTGGCACGTCGATCGCCAAGGCTATTCGCTCTTTTTCAGATTCACTGCGCACTAAGAGGCGTCAGCGGGCGGAACAGGCAGCACAGAAAGCTGCGGTGAAACTCTTATTCCCGCTCGCTTGCTTTCTATTCCCGACGCTGTTCATAGCTATTCTTGGCCCCGCTATCCTTCAACTAATGGACACTTTCAGCCGGATGTAAAGGAGTTAAGTCAATGAATAAGCGCACCTTGATAGCCATTCTGATTGCGTTCGTATTGACCATCACCGCGAGTGCGATGTGGAGTGCTACGACAACCGAACGCGACGGTGATCCGGACGTGAATGTTATTGAAGACTCGGGTTCAGACGCCGGAACCGTTAAGGAACAAAAGAAAGGCGGCAATAAGGTCGTCAAGGTGCTGACTGCCCCATTCAGGGCATTTGGAAGACTTTTCGGACACGGTGACGATCATAAATTGCGCCGCATGTCAGAGAAGGACGCTGACAAGTTTGCAAGCGTGGGCATGGAGAGAGTTGAGGACGTCAACAATCCCTCGCCGGCGAAAATAAGCGCAACGGCTTCAGCGAAAGAACACCTTGAAACCGGCCGAACCTACCTTCTTGAAGGGCAGCTCAACGCA
Organism: Pyrinomonadaceae bacterium; assembly: GCA_036265575.1. Classification (GTDB taxonomy): domain Bacteria; phylum Acidobacteriota; class Blastocatellia; order Pyrinomonadales; family Pyrinomonadaceae; genus PSRF01. The sequence goes on along the minus strand of DATAOU010000222.1, from coordinate 20,123 downwards.
GCCATCACTGAACTGTCCACTGCAGCTTCACTCGATCCAAAGCTGACTGAGGCGCACAACCTGCTTGGCGTTGCCTACGATAAGAAAGGTTTGGCTGAGCGGGCCCGCGATTCTTACGAGCGCGCCGTGAAAGTCGAACCCGAGGACGCTGAGACTCTGAACAATCTCGGTTTCTCACTTTATCAAAATGGAAATTATCGGGCTGCAGTCGATCGTCTCAAACGCGCCGTGAAGTTAGAACCAACAAACGAGCGCATCCTTAACAATCTCGGCTTAGCGTTGTGCCGGCTGGGCAAGTTCCAGGAGGCCTTCCGCCACTTCGCGCGCGCCGCTGGGCCATTGACCGGGAATTTGAACACTGCGCGAATGCTGGAAAGATTTGGCCGTGAAGAGGATGCCATTAGGTACTACGAAGACGCGCGACGCGTCGATCCGAATTCAAGTTTTGCGCTTAGGCGGTTGGCCGATCTTTACAACCGGCTTGGCAAACATGAACAGGCAGAAGCTGCGAAGAACGCCTTGGCCGGAATCCCAATGACTGTCGCTGCGGCCGGACAATAGCTCGACTTAACAAGTCTTTAGGAAGGTGAACACTGATGATGTCGCCGACAACTATGCTATCGCGCGCGGAAGTGGAAGCAATGGGCCCGCCCGTTCCGGAAGAATTGGCGGACCTGGGAGTCGGCGAAGGCTTTCTTTGCGAACTGGCACTCAAACATATTGCGATGCTTCCAGAACCGACGACGTCCGCCGTCGCCGAGCGGTTGCATTTGCCGCGCTCGCTGACCGAAGAAATTCTGCAAAAGCTCTATCGCGAAAAGTTGATAGAGGTGCGGCTGCAAACGACTGTCGGCTCGACGCGGTATGCAATGTTGGACCATGGCTGGGATCGGCTAATTCGATTGCTGGCCGTTTGCGGATACAGCGGTGCTGCGCCCGTCTCGCTTAACGACTACGCGCACATGATGCGCTTGCAATCCATCCCGTCGCATACGGCTTCAATGGATACAGTGCGTCAGGCATTTCACGATTTGATTTTGCCGGATTCGCTCTTGCAAACCCTGGGCTGTGTCATCAACTCAAGAAGGTCACTGTTTTTAACTGGCTTACCTGGCACCGGAAAAACGGCAGTCGCCGAACGCATAAACAATGCGCTGCCCGGCGCTATCTGGATCCCTTACGCGGTTGAGATCGATGGTCAGATCATTCGTGTGTTTGATTCGCACTGCCACAGCGTTGCAGCGGCGGATGTGACCCCGGTTGAATATGATCGGCGTTGGGTGCTGATTGATCGCCCTCTCGTTGTCGTGGGCGGGGAATTGACATTGGAGAATGCCGATCTCACCTGGAGCGACTCAGCTAAGTTTTATGAAGCTCCGTTTCAGATGAAATCGAACGGCGGCACGCTTGTGATTGACGACTTTGGCAGGCAGCGCGTAGCGCCACAAGACTTGCTCAATCGCTGGATCGTTCCGCTCGAGCGTCGAGTCGACTATCTGGCCTTGCACACAGGCAAGAAGATCGAAGTTCCTTTTGAACAACTTGTGGTGTTCTCAACGAACCTTGATGAGAAGGACCTGGCCGATCAGGCTTTTCTTCGTCGCATGGGCTATCGCGCGCGCGTTGAGCCGCCCACGCCCCGAGCGTATGTCGAAATCTTCAAGCGTCAGGCTTACAACCGCGGAATTCAATGTGACGACGCGGCCCTCGACCATGTGCTCAATAAGTACCGCATTGAGCATCGTCAGATGAAGGGTTGCGAACCGCGTGATCTCCTGGACCGCATTACCGATCTGTGCTTGTTCGATGGAAATTCGCTGGCGCTGAGTCCTGCGGTCATTGACGTGGCATGGCGAAACTACTTTGGGGCGTCGCACTCCTTCGCCGCAGTCGCCACTCAGGAAACAATGATTGAAAGGACGTCAGCGGATCCCCTCGAACTGTAATTTCGGCTTCTAACCAGAAATGAGATTTCAATTCCGCACAGTTCAGATTCTTAGCCTCTGCGCGCTAATGGCGTGTTGTTTCTCTCTGGCTGACGCCAGGAAAACAAAAGGACGCCACCGAAAAGCAGCGCCTCCCCTGGTTGAACCGGCGCCCGGGATTCATCTGAAGTTAATTGATGGTACCAGTTTCCCGGTGGACGAAGCGTGGGAGAGCGCGCAGGGAGTATGGTACCAGCGCGGCGGTGTAAGTCACTTGATCGCTCGCGAACGAGTTAAGGCAATCGAGCGTGGCGCGAACCTAAAGCCCGATACTCCTGGTGCGGTAGTTAAACTTCCAACACCTGAAAAACCGGACACCGATCCCAGCGATGGACCAGCATGGATTTATCTCGTCGGCGGTGCGCGCGTTGAGGCCGATAACGCTACCGAATCAGTGGCGGGTGTTTGGTACAGGCGCGGTTCGCTCTCGGTCTTTGTCGAACGCGCCCGGGTTGATCATATTGAACGCGAGGCGCTCGAAAGCTTGGCTGCATCCGACGCTCATAAGAAAGAGCGGGGCTGGACCACCGGGAGACCTGGTATCGATAGCTTGATTAGACAGAGTGGCGCGCGCTATGGCGTCGACCCGTATCTAATTTTTTGTGTGATGGAACAAGAATCTCATTTCAATCCGCGGGCCTTATCGCCAAAGGGCGCGCGCGGCTTGATGCAGCTGATGCCCGGAACGAGCGCGCGCTTGGGCGTCAGGCGTCCCTCAGATCCGGCACAAAACATTGCTGGGGGCACGCGCTACTTGCGCCAATTGCTGGACCAGTTTAGCGGGCGCATCGATTTGGTGTTGGCCAGTTACAACGCAGGCGAAGGCGCCGTCATGAAATTCGGTGGCCGGGTGCCACCCTATCGCGAAACCCGCGACTACGTGAAGAGAATCAGCTATCGCTATCGGCGTTCAAAATCGGTTGCGACAGCGCCGGCTGTTGCCATCTCAACCGCTTACGGCGGCAATTGAGATTTTTTCCGTTACTAGGACAACCAATGAATCGTTTCTGCAAGCTCCTCGTCCTGGCGCTCTTTCTCTCGTCAGGCTCCATTGCAATTGCACAGTCGTCGTCGACTGCGATGACTAACAGCGCGGTTATCAAATTGGTGCGTGCCGGCTTTAAAGATAAAACCGTTATCGCAATAATTCACACCCGTCCGAATCGGTTTGAGCTTGAGCCCGATCGGTTGATTGAGCTGAAACGCAACGGCGTTAGTGAAAACATTATTCTGGCGATGCTGTCTCAAGGTGATCCGCTCTTTGCAGACGACGATTTCAGCTTCGCAAACTCCGAACCAGGTAATAGGAAATCAACAGGTGATTCTGGTGGCGGCGATATTTTTGGTGATCGCAGTGGAACGAGCGGGGAAAATCGGGGCAGAGGTATGAGCGGATCAAATGAGGATTCTCGTACGACCACGGGGAGCGCAACTGTGAGAATCCTCAGGCCCCCTTCTGAGGCAGACGGCGCCGGCGTCAAAATGGAGAAAACGCCGACAATAAATAATGACTCGATCATCCAGCTAATCGATGCCGGATTTTCTGAGGGCACAATCATCAAGCGCATTGAAGGATCGCCGGTCGATTTCGATCTTTCTGCTTCAAAGCTAGAGGAACTGCGACGGCACCGGGTTACAGAGCCAGTAATCCTCGCAATGAAAAGCGCAATGCGTGATGACTCCGATGCTAATCCCGCTAATCCCACTCGCACGCGATCCAATTAGCAATAATGTGGCTGAGCAAAACACGCAGCTGGTTTTGCGCATCGGTGCTGGTTTTTATTGTCACCGGCGGCGTCCTCACGGCCGTAGCGCAGTCACCAATCCCACCGGCTCCCAAGGCAACTCCACCCCAAAATGAACAGGAAATAGATCCGGATGATGTGATTTCGGTTAGCACGACCGAAGTGTTGTTACCGGTGACGGTGCGAGATCGCTCAGGCAAGCTGGTGAACGATCTAACGCGTAAAGACTTCCGGGTATTTGAAGACGGAGTTCAACAGACGCTTAGCGACCTCAGTCTGCGCCAGGTGCCGGTCGACGTCGTATTGATGATCGATGCTTCGTCATCCGCAGCGAAAAATCTTGATGACTTTCGTGTTGCTGCTGAAGGCTTTGCGGCGCACCTGGATGCCGATGATCGCGTCAGCCTGATTCAGTTTGATGACCGCGTTGCGTTACTTCAGGATTGGACACGAAGTCAGGTGCAGTTGCATCGCGCCTTAAAGAGAGTCGCACCAGGTATGTTCACGCGATTTCATGATGCAGTGTTGCTGGCGTCTCGCGATCAGTTGGCTCGACCAACTGCGCGGCACGCAGTTATCGTCTTAACTGATGGCATAGACAGTGGTCGCGGCTCAACGTTTGATGCGGCCCTGCGCGCGGCTCTTAAATCTCAGACTGCAGTCTATGTGGTTAGCAACACCCGAATCGAGCGTGGTACTAAGCAGGAAGAGCTCTTGCTCTTGCAGTCGGGCAGCGATTCCGTCCGCAAGTTCAACCAACTTCGGATTGATGACCTGCAACTGGGTCTGGCCGCGCTCGATGCGAGCGAACAGAATCTGGAACAGTTAACAGCGGCAACCGGTGGCAGACTGTACAAACCGGCGAGTTTTAGAGATTTGGAAAAAACCTATGCAGAAGTCGCTGACGAACTGAGACATCAGTATGCTCTCTATTATGCGCCGCTGAATGCGAAAAAGGACGGCCAGTTCAGGCGTGTCCGCGTCGAAACCTCGAATCCTAATCACCAGGTAACCGCACGCATCGGCTACTTCTCGGGAAAACGTTAGAACCCCGCCCGCTCAACCACTAAGAAATTCCCATAATTCGCGCTTGGCGAACGGCGGCCAAAATGCTACGCTGTGCGCCCGTCGCGCCAACGCGCGTCGCTGTGATACACGGTGAAGGCCGAATTACGCATGGTAATTTCAGCGGTTTCGGCGATAAGTCTATATAGGTTAACAGTTCCGTGGCGCCAGGATATGGCGGCATGGTCATTGCGAAGAAGTTCGGGAGTTTGCGAGGCAACGTGTGCTTTCCCTCTTATCGCAAACAAGCAATTTTAATCAAACAGTAGAGAGTTCTGAGGAGAAAAGATGCGACTAATTAAGCGCGCCGAAAAGGGCCTGACAATGGCAGCCGGCGGCCTTCACGACGTTATTCAGTCTGTGAATAAGTACAAACCGAACCCGTCATTTACCCCAAAGTGGTCGGACAAGCCACTGTTGAAATCATGGCAGAAGAGCAAGCCAACGTTAGGCTGGCCGCGTACGACGGATTCGCTTTGTCCCAACTGCGTAATCGAAGCCCGGGAGTCGATTCTCAGCGGCAAGCAAGACGTCAGTGTTCTTATCAATGAGAAGGTTGGCGAAATTAAAGCGCAGATTATTGAGCGCGACGGCGAGGTTTGGATGGTCAAGGACTGTCCGATCCATGGGCACTTCGAAGACATGATGGCCATCGACGTCAAGTTTTTGACGCACATCGAAAAGATGTTTCCAGGCCGCGATATCGACGCGCACAACGACGAGAAGTTGCATAACCACGGAAGCAGCACCATCAAGTATGGGCGTGGCGCCGTCTTGACAGTCGATCTTACTAATCGCTGCAACATGATGTGCGACCCCTGCTTCATGGACGCTAACCAAGTTGGTTTCGTTCACGAGTTAAGCATGGACGAGATCAAAGAAATTCTGGACAACGCGATTTCGATTAAACCGCGGCGTCAGATGTCCGTTCAATTTTCCGGTGGTGAGCCTTCTATTTCGCCGCACTTTATTGAATCGATTAAATATTCGCGCAAGGTTGGTTACAACAGCGTGCAGGCTGCGACGAACGGAATTGAGTTTGCCAAGAGCAAAGAATTCTGCCGTGAAGCTGCTGCCGCCGGTTTGCGCTATGTCTATCTGCAATTTGACGGCATCGGCAACGACGCCAATAGTCATCGTCAGGTGGGCAACTTGTTCGATGTGAAGATGCGGGCCATCAACAACCTGCATGAAGCCGGTGTTGAGATCGTGTTGGTTACCACTCTAGTTAACGGCATCAACAACGATCAGGTTGGGTCGATTGTTCGTTTCGCTCTCGATAACCCCAAGAAGATCGCGTTTCTTTCGTTTCAGCCAGTTTCATTCACCGGACGCGACGAAGAAATTACGCCGCAGCGTCGCCTGCAACAGCGCTACACGCTTTCGCATTTGGCGCACGATGTGAAGGATCAGGTTGGTATTACTGAGCCCACGCGTGATTGGTTTCCGCTGTCGCTGATGGGTGCTTTTGCTGACTTCGCGGATTTGGTCCATGGACCACAAGCCGAATGGGGTCAGGTTTCCTGTGGCTGCCATCCGAACTGCGGTGTGGGAACGGCAGTGATGGTCGACAAAGAAACGCGCGAAATGCGACCGGTACCGGAGTTCCTGAATATTCCCGGGCTGGTTAAGGACATGCAGAAGATCACTGACGCCGCGCGCGGCAAGTGGATGTCGAATTTGATGATGGGCCTGGCGCTGCTCAAGCACTACAACCCGTACAAATCGCCGTCGCAGTTCACGCTGTATGAGCTTTTCAAGAAGTTTGACAAGTCTTTTGGCTTGACCGGTAAAGATTACGGTAAGGTCAGCGGCGATCGCTCGAAAGATGATATCGAGAAGCGACGTGCCGATCGTTGGAACTTCCTGTTCATCGCCGGCATGTGGTTCCAGGATCTGTTCAACTACGATTTCCGTCGCACCGAGATGTGCATCATTCCTTATGGAACGCAGGAAGGTGAGATTTCATTCTGCGCCTACAACACAGGCATTGGCTGGAGAAACATCATCGAGAACATGCACCAGAATGCGACGGTAGCAAAATGGTACGAAGAGAATGGCCGTCACGAAATCTTTGCTCGCGGCAAAGAAGTCGAACTCGCCGACAAGGCTCACAATATGGTCTTGAATCCGATCGACCTGACGCGGCCCAACAAGCCGGAGATGGAAGGGCCCAAGACCGCGCATGAAGAGGCAGTGATGATGCGCAAGCTGTACCAGGAAATGGTCCTGAAGAAGCAGCTCGACGTGAAGGAAGCCGACAAGCCGGTCCAAATTCAAAGCTTGAGCCGCAAGAAGCAGGAAGCACCTGAAGCAGTTCTCGTTTAGGTTCGCTTTTCCGGGAAGGTCAGGAACCCCGCGAATAGCAATGTTCGCGGGGTTCACTATGTATTCGTAAATCGTAAATCGTGAATAGTGGTTGAAAAGGCGCGGCAGACAAGGTTTTCGGACCGCGATTTCACGCACGATTTACGATTAACGAATCACGATTTACGCCCTCCGAACTTGACCGCAATGGTTTTGGGCGTGTTAAATAGCGGGGTTGCAAAACAGCAGACGAAATTCTTTCAGAAAGATGAGAAGTGAATGGCAATAGTTACTGTTAATCAGGGCGAATCGATTGAAAGCGCTTTACGCCGTTTCAAGCGGAAAGTAATGACGGAAGAGATCATCAAGGATGCGAAAAAGCACGCGTTCTTTATCCCTCCAGGCCAGAAGGCAAAACTAAAGTCCGCATTGGCGCGCAAACGGAACAAGAAGAAAGGCCGCATGCGCACAACCCCTCGCGACTAGTTTGCCCAGCCGGTATACCCACGCGCATTATCGAAATCTCATGCAATCCGAAGCGCCCGGCGAGAGCCGCAGGCGATCGTGGAGCGAGGAGAAGGTTGGGCGCCCAGTGGGTTTCCTATGACAAGAATTCTACTCACGAACGACGACGGCATACATTCTAAAGGCCTCATCAAGCTTGAAGAGGCACTTAGTGAGATCGGTGACGTCTTCGTGGTTGCGCCTGCATCGGAAATGAGTGGTGCGTCGCACAGTCTCACGCTGGCGCGACCATTGCGAATTCGCAAAATTGATTCAAGACATTGGACCGTCGATGGCACACCAACTGACTGCGTTACGCTCGCGCTGAATAAAATACTTTCTGCTGAGGAGATGCCAAACATCTGTGCGTCGGGAATAAATCACGGCGGCAATTTGGGTGACGATGCCACTTATTCGGGCACCGTTGCCGGCGCCCTCGAGGCCACTATCCTCGGCGTACCCGGACTCGCTTTCAGCCTCGTTGCGCGTGAGAATTTTGATTTCCGAGAAGCAGCACGGTTTGCTCAAACGGCGGTGCAAAAAGTGTTAACTGAAGGATTGCCCGAAGGAACTTTGCTGAACATCAATTTTCCGGCACGCGCGTTTAAGGGAGTCAAGGTTACGCGGCAGGGAATAAAGAATGCGCGGCCTGTAATTAGCGAGCATATCGATCCGCGCGGCAAGCCTTATTTTTGGATCGGCGAAGAGTATTTTAACACCAATGCAGCCGATGGCACCGACTACAATGCCATCGAACAGGGTTACATTTCGGTTACGCCTTTGAAGAGTGACATGACGGACCACAATGCGCTAACCGCTCTTGAGACGTGGAATTATTTGAACGACGCCGAACTCATGCAGAAAAGCTAGGCGCGGTTTCGAGTTTTATAGTTCGGAAGCTTTGTGCAAACTACCGGTCAACAGCCTTCCCATCGAAATCAGGACTACGCTATCCCTCGCGATCGCATGGTCGAAAGACTTCGCGACCATTACCACATCAAAGATCTGAAAGTGCTGGAAGCAATGCGAGCAGTGCCGCGGCACTCGTTCGTCCCGGAAGCTCTGCAATCGCGCGCTTACGGGGATCACGCGTTGCCGATTAGCGGCAGCCAGACTATTTCGCAACCGTATATTGTTGCGCGCATGACGGAGCTGCTGGAGTTAAAGCCGGAAAGCCGGGTGCTCGAAATTGGCGCTGGTTCTGGGTATCAGACTGCCGTGCTCGCAAAAATCGCGGGCCAGGTCTACTCGATCGAGCGCATCGCAGATCTTGCACGGCAGGCACAGGCGCGTATTCGACAGTTGGGAATCTATAACGCTACCGTGAAATGTTTTGACGGCACGTTGGGGTGGGCCACGCACGCGCCTTATGACGGGATACTGGTTGCAGCGGGTGGTCCTAATGTTCCGGAACCGCTGGTTGCGCAGTTAAAGGTCGGTGGCCGGCTAGTCGTACCTATCGGAAATACGCGCGAATCGCAGCGGCTGATTCGAGTGATCAAAACAGCGACCGGATCGACGCACGAGGACCACGGCGCTTGTGCTTTTGTTCCGCTCATCGGACAGCACGGCTGGGCAACATGAAGTTTCGAGTTTCGAGTTTCGAGTTCAGATATTGTCAGAACTCGCGAGTCGCTCGGGAAACTCTCAAAACGCGAAAACCAAAACCAGCAAAAGAAACTCGAAACTCGAAACTCCGAAACCAATAATCAATGATTGCACGCATACTTGAATTTCTTTCCGCTATCATCGTCGCCATCATATCGACGCTTGGTTATTCGGGAATTTTATTGTTGATGGCCATCGAGTCGGCATGCATTCCGCTGCCTTCCGAAATCATCATGCCGTTTTCCGGCTACCTGGTTTCAACCGGGCAGATGAACATTTGGCTGGTCGGTTTAGCCGGTGCGCTTGGGTGTGTGCTGGGGTCGCTGGTCGCGTATTGGGTCGGCATGAAAGGCGGCCGTCCATTGATCGAGAAATATGGGCGCTACCTTCTAATATCCAAGCATGACCTGGATATGGCGGACCGCTGGTTTGAGAAGCGCGGTGAGATTATTGTTTTTGTCAGCCGTATGCTGCCGGCGATCCGAACCTTCATCGCGTTTCCTGCGGGTGTGGCCCGCATGAATCTGAAACGATTTGTGATCTACACTTTCGCGGGATCATTTCCCTGGTGTATAGGCCTCGCCTATGTCGGCCAAAAGCTCGGTGAGAAATGGAATCAAGACGACACTTTAAAGACGTGGTTCCACCGTTTTGATTTCCTCATCGGCATTGTCGGTGTAATGCTTGCCGCCTGGTGGATTTGGCGCCACGTGGGCCACTTGCGTAGAGAAGACGCGCAAGCCTAACGAGTACTCACAACACCTCTCGACCTAAGCGTACGTCGTCCTTCCTGTGCCTGCTGACACGTTCTGGCAAAGAGTTGCGGCCACGAGACTTTCGGTAGGGCCGGCTCCTGGGCAGTAGCGAGTTTTCCCGCAGGGCGATGAAACTATGCGCACGTGTACCTGATTGATGCCCGAAAAGATGGGACAAACGGAGATCAGGGGCTCGGTATGTTCATTGCATCGGCATAACCGGGACCATGAGCGTAGGCGCAATGAATTCCCCACGGTATGCACACGCTGGCCTGTGGATGAGTATGAGCCAATCGAACTATTACGCGGCGGAATTGATTGAGAGAATAGACGTCTCAGCAAATCTTGCAGTATTCCGCTTTCGTCCTGAGGTGCAACTTTCTTTTGCTGCTGGTCAGTATTCAACCATTGGCGTTGCCATCAATGGCGGTGTTATCGAACGCCCCTACTCGATTGTCTCTTCGCCTTACGAGCCGTTTTTGGAGTTCTTTGTTGAGTTGGTACCTGGCGGCGTGCTGACTCCAAAGCTTTGGGAATTAAAATTGGGATCTTCCATCCTGGTTCGACGGCGCGTTGTGGGCCAATTCAGTGTGAACACTCATTTCAATCGTCACCTGATGCTGGCTACCGTCACCGGCGTGGCGCCGTTCATTAGCATACTGAGAACTCAGCAAACTGAGCGGGCACGTGGAGCAAGACTCGATGATCGGTTTTTGGTAATTCACGGCGCAAGTCGTTCTTGTGACTTTGGACCATACCTTGGAGAGCTTGACGAATTGTCGCGCTCAGGATGGTTGAATTATGTGCCAACTATCAGCCGTCCCTGGAAAGAACCAGACTGGAAGGGTGAGACTGGGCGCCTTGAGGACGTCGTGCGCAAGCACGCTGATCGGCTGGGCTTCGGTTACACCAACACCGCAGCATATGCGTGTGGTCATCCCGGCATGGTTGAGAATGTGAAGGGTATACTCGCACGAGCCCGCTTTCCCAAAGAGCAGATTAGGGAAGAGGAGTATTTCAAATTACACGATTCTCGTTCTGCGCCTAAGCAAGCGCTACCGGTCGATCAGAACTCTATGCCGCTCGCGGAGGCTGGCGATCGAGCCGCAACGCGACCTGTTCTCAGCTAAGCAGCGCCTGCTGTACTAAGGACGACGATCGACTTTTCAAAGACGGGCAGCATAATTTCGATTCCTCGAGTTAAGGAATAGGACGATGGATAAACAACAGCTTCATGAGAAACTCGCGCAGTTACACGCTGAACTCGATCAAGTGGAAGGCGCTGACACGGACCAACAAGCCATCCTTCGGAAAGTAGCGAGCGACATTCAAAATCTGCTGGAGCGACAAGAAGAAGGGGCGGAACACTATCGTGATCTGGGTGAGAGATTAAAAGAGGCGGTGGCGCAACTGGAAGCTGCCCACCCCGAAGCGACGTTGCGGATGAGACAAGTGATTGATCAACTGGCCTTCATGGGAATTTAGCGAAGCGGATAACGCTAGCCGAATACTTACTTTAGACAACAATGACTCTGAGGGCGACCCGGGCCCCGAAAACTCCGATGCGATACCTTCGGGTCGTGCAACTGCCGAGAAAGGTGCGCTCTCAGAACTTTGGTCAAAGGCTCGCAATCAAACAGAACGGCCGCCAGCATTGGCGGCCGTGAAAGTTTTGATATGGTTGGTCGGGGCGAGAGGATTCGAACCTCCGACCTCTCGGTCCCGAACCGAGCGCTCTACCAGGCTGAGCCACGCCCCGACGAAGTGAATTGATGATAGGGATGCGGCGACGCGCTGTCAAACCTGACACTTCTGTCTTGCACTCCTAAGTCCGGGGCAGTGCGAGTATTAGTTTCTTTGAATGTGAGCTCATTAAGGCACTAGCTAAAGTCTATGCAATTTCAGATCGGACTTCTCGCATGACTTGCGAATCAAGAATAGCGCCGGCGATCCTTCCGGCATTTTGCAAGATACCTCTCAATTTGTATCGACTATCGTAGGGTTTCGCTCGTCTAAATTGTTGACCCTGGGACCGGCGAGAATGATATAGTTGGCCTACGCCTGGGGTATTGGCCGGGTGGCCCCTCCACCAATCCAATTGGATCAGCCTCATCAAATTACCGTTTACGGTAGTAGGTTTTGTTGCAGAAACTTGTGTTGGAGAGCCATCCTATGACATGCAGTCTCCCGCTCCGTACTTCGCATCGTTTTCCCCCAATACTAAGCTCACTGCTTTTGGGACTCCTCCTTACTGCCAGCTCGGCGTACGCAGCAAATCCAAACCAGGCTCCAGTCCTGATCAGTGACTCGGCTTCTACTCGTGCCATCGCTTTGGAGTCGATCACACTTAAGGCCGAGCCGTTTCCCTTGACCTCAACTGTAAAGTTCGGCAGCGACACGCGCACGCGCATTTGCATCTTCGCACAAAACCTGGAACTGCTCGCGGGCGAGGGAGCAACTGCATTCACTGCCGACGTCCAGGACGCTACGGGAAAACTCTATTCGTTGAAGGTTGAATATGAAGCTCCGGTGGCAGGTTTCCCTGGAGTTAGCATGCTGGTGTTGCGCCTCTCTGATGACCTTGGCGACACCGGCGACGTTTTACTGCGGGTTAATCTTCATGGCGTGTCGAGCAATCGGGTGCGGGTGGCGATTGGACATCTCGGTGGAGGACCAGCTGACGATGCCGGAGCAGTTGCGACTCCAATTACGGGCGATCCAACAATTCCGGTTCCGCCAACGACGCCGAACAGTTACGCCGATCCGGCGTTTGCCTCGGGTCCCGATGGCATTAGATTTCTCGAACAGGCAACCTGGGGACCTTCCGATACTGATCTCGCGCACGTTCGCAGCGTAGGTTATGCGGCCTGGCTCAACGAGCAGTTCAATACCGCGCCGCAATTCAGCGCTACGCAGTCTGACTATCCTCCGTTTTCGTTGTATCCGCAGTTTTATCCCGCGGCACCGGCGCCACCCTGTGATTCGACGACTACTTGCTTTAGGGATAACTACACGCTCTACCCGTTACAAAAACAATTCTTTACCAACGCTTTGAGTCAGCCCGATCAATTGCGACAGCGAGTTGCTTTTGCGCTGCATCAGTTCATTGTCGTTGGTGGCGTTCAACTTAACGGCAACGAGACAAGTTGGTATGCACCCTACTTGCAAACCATCGATCGAAATGCGTTTGGCAACTTCCGCACGTTGTTGTACGAGGTCACGCTCAACCCGGGGATGGGCGAGTACTTGAACATGCGCGGCAACTCGGTTGTGAACCGGGCGAACCCAACGCCGAATGAGAACTACGCGAGAGAGATCATGCAGTTATTCTCGATCGGCGTAGACACTTTGAACCAGGACGGAACGCCAGTGCTGGATAGCCAGGGTAACCGCGTTCCCAGTTACGATCAGAATACGATTGCAAACCTGGCGCGCGTGTTTACTGGTTGGGATCTTGACGTGAATAAACCGTGGGTTGGCGACGCCACCATTTCAGTTCCTAACTACCTCGATCCGATGGTTCCCAACGGTAACGTAAACCGTTACGACATTGCGCAGAAGACGCTGCTTTCCGACATCGCCCACGCGAGTCCTGTTGTTGTGCCGGCCTGCAGCAATTGCACCGGGAATTCTTCAGCGGTGAACCTGGCAAACACTAAGGCCTATGCGATCTCCTCGCTCAATACTGCGATCGATAACTTATTTAATCATCCCAACACCGGGCCATACGTTTGCACCCAACTGATCCACCAGTTGGTAACCAGCAATCCGACACCCGCCTATGTCGGGCGTTGCGCCGCCGCCTTTGCTAACAACGGATCCGGGACCCGCGGCGACATGAAGGCCGTGATTACGGCCATCCTGCTGGACATTGAGGCGCGCGGCGACGTGAAAAACGCACCTGATTATGGACACCTGCGCGAACCGGTCTTGCTGATGACGCACCTGCTTCGCACTTTCAACGCAACCAGCGATGGAGTTTTGGCCAGCACTCCTTTTAGTTTCACCAACGATCTTGGTCAGAATTTATTCAATCCACCAACCGTGTTCAGCTATTACCCGGCTGACTATGGCTTGCCGGGCACGAACCTCTTCGGTCCCGAGTTTGGCTTGCTCGATACCTCTACAACCTATAAGCGTGCCAACTTTGTGAACACCCTGTTCCTTGCGAATAGCGGTAATGGCATTCCGGTCAGCAGTCCGAATCGCCCCCAGGGCACGCAAGTGAATACGTCTGCGTATCAAGCACTGGCGGCTAATCCGCAGCAACTGGTTGACGCATTAAACGCGCGGTTGATGCACGGCACGATGTCGCCGGCGATGAACGCCAATATCGTTGCCACGATCACTGCCATAACCAATTCGAACGCGACGACGCAGGCCCAACAGCGTACGCAGACGGCAATCTATTTAATAGCGACCTCATCGCAGTATCAGGTGGAGAAATAGAACAATGAGTGACTCACGGCGCAAATTTCTCAAAACATCGGTTTGCGGTTTGACTGGAGCTGCGATGCTCGCGAGTCTGGACAAACTCAATCTGGTGAATGCCATGGTCCAGGAACAAACCGCGACCGCTACGGATTACAAAGCGCTAGTCTGCATTTTTCTGAACGGCGGCTCTGACGGTAACAACATGGTGATTCCGTACGACGACTACACCAATGCAACCGGTGGGACCACCAACGGCTATGACAATGTGCGCACTCCGTCAGGGCTGGCCGTGCCGAAATCTTCACTCTTAAAAATTACTCCAGCCAACACGAGCGGAGTGTCTTATGGATTCCATCCAAATCTCTCGCCGGAGTTTGGTTCCGTTGCCGGCCAGGCAAAAGGCCTGATGGACATTTGGACCGCCGGCAAACTCGCTGTGCTTTGCAATGTTGGATCACTCGTCCGTCCAATCACTCGCGCGCAGTATGGGGCCGGTATTGGACGTCCTTATCAACTCTTCTCGCATTCAGATCAAGTCAGTCAGCAAATGACATCGGTGGCGAACACCGTCGGTCAGACGGGTTGGGGCGGACGGATTGCCGACAAAACGAATTCGCTAAACGGTACCGTAGCGCTGCCGATGAATATTTCTCTGGCAGGCACCAGTCTTTTCTCCACCGGTGTTAACTCACGCCAACTGGCAATCGCGGCCGCCCCGACAACGCTGGCAAATCTGCTGGTGCTGAATTGGAATGGAGTAGGCGGCGCGAATCCAAACACGGCTGGCAGTAGCTACCGGACGTTACTTGGATTTGATACAAGCTCCTATCTGGTGAAGGGTGCAAGCGATACCACGAACCAGGCGCTGTCGGCCGACCAGGCATTGAACCAACCTGATCCGGTTTTGGCCACTACTTTCCCAACGACTTCGCTGGGCAATCAACTCAAACAGATCGCCAAGCTGATCAAGATTAAGGACGCCGCGGGCATCACAATGAAGCGTCAAATTTTCTTTTGCTCACTCGGCGGATTCGATACACACACTAACGAAACCGGCAGTGACCCAGCCAATCCGGGCGGACAAGGAACTCAATCAGGAACTCAGGGTTTACTGCTTGCTCAACTCAGTCAGGCGATGAAGGCGTTCTATGATGAAATGGTGGCACAGGGCCTGAATAATAGCGTGACGACTTTTACGCTTTCCGATTTTGGACGTACGTTGCAGCCATCTGGCTCGGGCGCCGGCACTGTCGGCACAGATCACGCGTGGGGTGGTCACGCATTTATTATGGGGGGCTCAGTGCTGGGCGGCGCTTTCTATGGATCGACGCGCCCTGATGGAAGCGGCTTGCCTTACGGTTATCCGGCATTGCAGCTTGCAGGACCAGACGACACCACCAGCAATCGTGGTCAATGGATTCCCACAACTTCAATCGATCAATACGCGGCGACACTTGCCAACTGGTATGGCCTGCCGGCAAGTGACCGGGCATCGGTATTTCCGAACCTGGCTACCTTTGCGACGCCAACGTTACCGTTTCTAAGTTGATAAGAATTACTTAACGAGCGGAAGTTGAGGACCGAGGCGATTGAACACAAGAAAGTTGTTCGGTGTTCAGGCGCGCTCGGTTCTTTTATTGAGGAGCGGAAAACACACTGTTAGTCTGCTTAGCGCAGCCCGCTCCGCGGGTTCCGTTGGCGCATTGAAATTTCTTAATGAACTTAAAACAGAAAGCAATTCTGGGTATTGTTTGCGGCGTTGTGGTCGTCTCACTGTGCTGGTCGGATTTTGCGACGCACGTTAATGCCACTCGAGCTAGTGCTACACCCCAGCCGGGACTCCTCGACCGAGGGCAACTGAGCAACCTTGCCGCCCAACTACCGCTCAGCTTTGAACAAAACATGGGCCAACTGGATACCCGGGCAAAGTTTTCCGCGCGTGGTAGCGACTACACTGTATTTCTTACTTCGACGGGGGCCTTGGTCGAGCTGAGGCAGAATACCTCCCGAAACTTAAAAGCTCACGGCCGCACTAAGTCAGCCTCGTCATCGTCACTGGCAATGAACCTGTTGGGCGCTAATGCCCGGGCGACCGCCACCGGTGTCGAGCAGCTGCCCGGCCATGGGAATTATTTCCTTGGTAATGATCCGTCTAAATGGCGCACCAACGTCCCGACGTTTCGCGCTGTGCGCTATGAAGATATCTATCCCGGAATCAGTCTTGGCTACTACGGCAACCGGCAGGAGCTTGAATACGACTTCATCGTCGCTCCCGGTGCCAATCCGCAGACGATTCGATTGAGGTTCAATCAGTCAGCTCGACCGCGTATTGATGCAGACGGTGACCTGGTGCTGCGCACGCCACTTGGTGAGCTTCGACAACGCAAGCCAGTGGTCTACCAGGAGATCTATGGACAGCGCCGTCTAGTTGCTGGACGCTTTACAGTGGTCGCTAAACAAACTATTGGTTTCGAAGTTGGCCCATATGACAACACAAGGGAATTGATCATCGACCCTACCTTAGTTTTCTCAACCTATCTCGGCGGCAGCGGCGATGACCTTGGCAGCAGCATCGCCGTCGATAGCAATAACAACATTTACATCGCGGGAACGACCAGCTCAACCAACTTTCCACTTCAAAGCGCAGCGTACGGCTCCAACTCAGGATTGGCCGACATCTTTGTGACAAAGATTGATGCGACCGGCGCAAACATTCTTTACTCAACTTATATCGGTGGCAGCGGTCAGGATCGCGGCGACGGTATCGCAATCGATGCTAATGGGAATGCCTACGTGGTGGGGCGAGTTGATTCCTCATCAACAAATTTTCCCACCACGCTCGGTTCTTTCGCACCTAACTATCGCGGCGGTGATTTTGATGGCGTTGTTTTCAAACTAAATGGACAGGGCAATGCTCTGGTTTATTCAGGCTTTCTTGGTGGGGAAGAGAACGATTCAACCGAAGGCGTCGCGATCGATGCTGCGGGAAATGCCTACGTAACTGGCGGCACCAAGTCGAGTGCCTTTCCCACGACCACCAGCGCTTACCAGGGAACGCGCGCCGGCGACACTGATGCCTACCTGACGAAAATAAATTCGGCGGGCTCAGGATTGGTTTACTCGACTTTCCTTGGCGGTTCGGGCAGCGATCGCGGCAGCGGCATCGCTATCGACACCAATGGCAACGCGTATGTGTCCGGCTTTACCAGCGCGAGTGATTTTCCCACCGAAAATGCTTTTCAAAATAGCTTTGGCGGCAGCTTTGATGCTTTCGTTGCAAAGTTCGATACGAATAGCAGCGGCGCGAGTTCACTGGTCTTCTGTTCGTATCTCGGCGGCGCGGGTGATGATAAAGCCTATGGAATCGCGATCGATGCCGGCGGGAATAATATGTACGTCAGTGGTCAAACGTCTTCGAACAACTTTCCGTTACTGGCGCCTGCACAACCGGCGTTCGGTGGATCGTTCGACGCGTTCGTGGCGAAGATTTCGAGCGCCGGAACAAAGGTCTACGCGACTTACCTGGGTGGAAGCGGCGACGATCGCGGTAGTGGTGTGGCGGTGAATGCCGCCGGGGCAGCTTACGTTACGGGTGCAACTTCATCCACAAACTTTCCGACGGTAAGCCCGTTACAGCTTGCTAACGGTGGCGGCTTTGATGCATTCGTCGCAAAGCTGAACCCGGCGGGGAACGCATTACTGTATTCGACCTATCTCGGCGGTAGCGCGAACGAGAGCAACGCTACCACCGGCACTTCAACGAACCCGATCGCGCTCGATTCTTTCGGCAACGCTTACATCACCGGTTTTAGTTCGTCCACGAATTTCCCCACCGCGAACCCGTTGCAGTCAAGCAAAGCTGGTGGCCAGGATTCTTTCCTCGTAAAGATTGCCGACGCCACGCCGCCCGCCGACTTTTCTCTCTCGGTCGCGCCCGCGTCGCGAACAGTACTTCCAGGAGGCACCACCGGCTACACAGTAACGGCAACTGCGGTTGGGGGATTTACCGGCACGATTTCATTGAGCGCCTCGGGCTTTTCAAATGATGCCACCGCGACTTTCAATCCCGCGAGCATCGTGATCGACAGCACGTCACCCCAGTCCTCAACAATGACCATTGCGACGACCGCCGGAACACCTCCGGGTAACTACTCGCTGAATGTCACGGCGACCAGCGGAAGCTTGCAGCACACTGCAGCAGCTCAATTAGTCGTTTCAGGAACCCCGAGCGCGAACCTGGCAATCACAAAAACCGCGTCGCCTAATCCAGCGATTTCCCTTGCCGCTCTCACCTATCGCATTGTGGTTACGAATAATGGTCCATCTCCCGCGACCAATGTGACGATGACTGACCAGTTGCCGTCAGGTCCGTCCTTTGTTTCAGCGATCCCGAGCCAGGGCTCGTGCGGTGGCACTCCTTTGACTTGCAACCTGGGGGCGATCGCGAACGCTTCGACTGCAATCGTAAGCATCACGGTAACGCCGCAAACAGTTGGTCAGCTCACTAACACTGCAAGCGTAGCCGGCGCGGAAAACGATCCAGACTTGAATGACAACTCGGTGACGATACAGACAATCGTTGATGCTCCCTCTAGTGGACCAACGATGCTGGATCCGAATTTGTCAGTACAAACAGTCATTAGCGGCCTTTCGCAACCAACCAGTATCGCGCTTTTCGGCAACGCATTTTTTGTAACTGAGAAAGACACGGGCAAGGTCAAGTTTGTTATGAACGGAGCGATTCAGGGCATTCCGCTGGATCTTGCAGTGAATAGCGCTTCCGAACGCGGTTTATTGGGAATCGCCCTGCATCCGAATTTTGCGTTTAATCACTTCGTCTACCTCTACT
The DNA here is from genome assembly GCA_036265575.1 of Pyrinomonadaceae bacterium. Taxonomy (GTDB): domain Bacteria; phylum Acidobacteriota; class Blastocatellia; order Pyrinomonadales; family Pyrinomonadaceae; genus PSRF01. The sequence continues at coordinate 871 of DATAOU010000222.1, read as the reverse complement.
GGACCGAGAGCAGCACTGGATCGGATTCCACAAATCTTGCCGACGTTGCGTTGCTCGGTAATCGCGTCGATCGCTACATTTGGAATGGTTCCACGCTCGTCTTTGATCGTAACCTCATCAAGCTGCGCGCTTATCAGGCTGACGCCACCCAACCACTCCGTGGCAATCACAACGGGGGAATATTGCGTTTCGGTCCGGATGGCAAGCTATACATTCTGATGGGCGACAATGGCCGCCGTGGCTTTTTGCAGAATAATCAGTTTGGCCCAGTGCCTGACGATCAATATGGCGGACCAGAGCCTGACGATGCGCACCTCACCGGCTTTGTGCTTCGTCTCAATGACGACGGATCTACGCCCAGCGACAATCCTTTCTACAACGCGTCCACAAGTCTTACCGGTAAGGCTGCCGCAAACATCAAGAAGCTTTACGCATACGGCGTTCGCAATGGTTTTGGATTGGCGTTCGATCCGCTATCGGGAAATCTTTGGGACCAGGAAAACGGTGATGATGCCTTTGATGAAATGAATCGCATAACCGCCGGGTCGAATAATGGTTGGGTTGAAACAATGGGCCCGCTTAGTCGGGTTGCTGAATTCAAATCTATTGAGTCAGCTTACGGCGCCGGCAACCTGCAACAGTTGCGTTGGCCACCATCGTTGATTGCCAACACACCTGCCGGGGCGCTCGCGCAGCTCTACATGCTGCCCGGTGCGCACTACAACGATCCGGAATTCAGTTGGAAGTATGCCCTGGCTCCCGCCGGGTTGGGGTTTGTGCAGGGCAGGGAACTCGGCCCGCAGTTTGAAGGCGACATGCTCGTCGGCGCGGGGCGACCTTTTCTTTCCGGCGGTTATCTCTTCCGCTTTAA
>DATAOU010000221.1:0-8916 GCA_036265575.1 Pyrinomonadaceae bacterium | reverse complement strand
CATCGGGCACGATCGCTTTCTGCCTGGACTCAAGCAATTAGTGCAAACCGTAAAAGAAGCAAGCGGCGGTCACACCAAGCTCTTCATTCAAATCATTGATTTTCTTAGCGTGAAGCGTCGACCGGAGCGCGAAAAATATTTCGGGCGGTTTCTTGAACTGTGCGAGCGGCACCGGCGCGCGCTCGCCGACGCGACTAACGAGGAACGCTGGCTTAGCGCTCCGGAAACAGAAGTGCGCGATAGCTTAAGCGGCGCCGCGGATGAAATTCTCGAGAAGGTACTCGACCGGCGCGAGCTGGAATCACTTCGCTTCGGTTATCGCGAAAGCGTTACGGATGTCGATCTGCCGCATGTGCGTGACTTGCCCGCCGTCTTGCCGAAAATGTTTTCCGCGGCTGCGCGTCGCGCGCGTGAAGCTGGGTTCGACGGAGTTGAATTGCACTACGCTCATGCTTACACGATGGCCGGGTTCCTGAGTGCACTTAACGATCGCAATGATGGTTATGGTGGGCCTCTTGAGAATCGTGTGCGTCTACCATTGGAAGTTTACCGCGCTGTGCGCAAGGAAGTAGGCCACGATTATGTAGTTGGCGTGCGTTATTTGGCCGATGAGGTGATTGCCGGCGGGAATCGCATTGACGATGCGATCTATTTCGGAATTGAGTTTGCGCGTGCCGGCTTTGATTTCCTGTCGCTATCGAAAGGCGGAAAGTTCGAGGACGCGCAACAGCCGAAAGTCGGCCAAGCGGTTTATCCTTACACCGGACAGAGCGGCTACGAATGCATGCCGACAGTGCTTTCAGACGCGGTCGGTCCCTTCGGACGCAGCGTACCGCTCGTTGCCGCCATCAAGCGCGCGGTGAACGAGGCTGGCTTCACCACGCCAACAGTTGCAACCGGTGGCATTAGCACATTCGAACAAGCCGAATCTATTTTGCAGAACCGGTACGCGGACATTGTTGGCTTCGCGCGCCAGGCTTTAGCCGATCCCGATTGGTTTGTGAAAGTGAAGCTTGGGCGCGGCGATGAAGTAAGGCGCTGCACTTATACCAACTACTGTGAGGCCTTAGACCAGGCGCACCGACCGGTAACGTGCAAGCTATGGGATCGAGTCGAACTGGATCAGCCGGGAATTGCGACGGTTGATGGAGGGCGGCGAAGATTATTAGCGCCGGAATGGAAAGAACAGTAGCAGCAGCAGACAGGGACGAATAGAGCCAATCTTATCCGCAGATCCTGCCGTCTGCCGTTGCCGTCTGCTCCTCATAAGCGGCGATGAACTGAGGATCGCGGCGCTTTAGGTCTTCGCGATCAACCCGCCCGCTGCGCGTCATCAACGAGTAAGCCAACTCAATGGGACTGAGATGCATGTAGTCTCGAGCGTTCTCAAACCAACGCATGCTGTCCTGCGCCGCGGCTTGATAGGCTTCAATCGTTGGCTTGCGTGTGGTTTCGAATTCCTCAAGCGCTGCGCGGACACTTTCGGTCGAGCTGAAGCAGTCGAAAAGAGCGATTGCATCTTCCAGTGCGAGTTTCGTTCCTGAGCCGATTGAGAAGTGTGCTGTATGCAGCGCGTCGCCGAGCAGAATCACATTTTCAAAAAACCAATTCGCGTTCTTCACCAGCAAGAAGTTGAGCCATTTCGAATTGTTCGAAAGCAGTGGCTGATTCGCTAGATCCTCCGCAAATACTCTTTCAAGATATTGACGAGTTTCGTCGTCATTCATCGCCGCGAATCCGGCCGCATCCCAGGTTTGCGGATCACATTCGATGATGAAAGTGCTGGTAGTTTGGTTGAACTTGTAAGAGTGCGCCGCAAAGACGCCCACTTCGTTTTCGCGAAACGTCAGCGTCAGGCCGTGGAATAGTTTATTGGTGCCATACCAGATGTAACGATTAGGACGAACATCGAGCGATGGCCCAAACCGAGCGGCGTATTGCTTACGGGCGGTGCTGTTTACGCCGTCAGCCGCCAACAGCAGATCGCAATCGGCGCGCAACGGCTCAAGGTCACTTACTTCGTTACGGAAAAGCAGCTCGATGCCAAGTTGTTCGCATCTTCGTTGCAGGATTTTGAGGAGTTGGAGTCGCGCAATTCCGGAAAAGCTGTTGCCGTGAATCGAAATCTTTTCGCCGCGATGGACTACGTCAACGTTGTCCCAGGCCGCGAAATTACTGGTGATTTCCGCATGCGAGTCCTCGTCGGCGGCCCGCAGATTTGCGAGGGTCTTTCCGGAAAACACAACGCCCCAACCAAACGTGTCGTCAGGTCCATTGCGTTCATAAACGGTAATTTGATGGGAGGGATCGGCCTTCTTCATGAGAATGGCGAAGTACATTCCCGCCGGACCACCGCCGATGATGTGGATCTTCATTTATAAGTAGGACAGGCATTCCTGCCTGTCCAGGTTGGTCTAAAGTTGTAAGGGCAGACAGGAATGTCTGTCCTACTCTTTCAACAACTGGCTCGCGATGATTAGTTTCTGAATCTCTGAAGTGCCTTCGTAAATTCGCAGTGCGCGAATATCACGATAAAGTCGTTCTACCACGCTGCCTCGCACCAATCCGGTGCCGCCATGAATCTGGAGCGATTGGTCAATGATCCGCGAGGCTGCTTCGGTGGCGAAGAGTTTTGCTTCACTTGCTTCACGACTGACGCGCGCAGCCGCAGTATCTTTTAGATAAGCGGCCCGGTAAACCAACAATCTGGCGGCATCGAGTTCCGTAACCATGTCCGCGAGTTTTTCCTGAATCAACTGGTGCTCAGCCAGTAAGCGCCCAAACTGTTTGCGACTGCTCGCGTAACGAACTGCTTCGTCCAGCGCCCGGCGTGCCATACCACACGCGGCAGCACCGACGCTGGCGCGGAACGTGTCCATGGTGCGCATCGCCAGCAGGAAACCATCGCCTTCGGCGCCCACCAAATCTTCCGCGGGCACCCGGCAATTCTTGAACTCGATTTCTCCGATCGGATGCGCAGACAACATCGAAGTGCGTTCGATAACGCTAAAGCCCGCCAGCTTGGCGCCGACGACGAAAGCAGATAACGAGGCGCGGCCGTTCGCATCCGTACCGGTGCGCGCAAAGACTGTGTAGAAATCAGCTACGCCGGCATTGGAAATGAAACGCTTGCTCCCGTTGATGACATAAGTGTCGCCGTCGCGTTTTGCCTCAGTCTTAATAGATGCAACGTCGGATCCGGCGTCAGGTTCTGTTAATGCAAAGGCGGCAATCGACTTACCTTCAGCGGCGCGCGAAAGCCAAAAGTCGCGCACGTGTTCGGGCGCTGCCTGGCTTATGGCATACGTCCCAAGTCCCTGCATTACGAAAGCAACATCCGCTAGCGGTGAGGAGTAGGCAAGCGCTTCGCGAATCAAACAAAGAGCACGCACGCCGAGGTTCGCGCCCGGATCGGCGACTGCGTAACGCAGCACGCCGGCTTCCGCTAGTGTGGTGACGTATTCACGTAGTCGTGCATCGACGTCACGCTCCTCAATCGCAGTTGGCTCGATCTCGAGGCGGACGAATGTTTCCATGTCTCCGGCCAGTGTCAGATGTTCCGGAGTGAGAAAGGGAAGTTGGGCGATGAATTTATCCATAGCGTAAATATGACGAGCTTAGTGTTTTGTACTTTGAACTTCGTACTTTGTGTTTCTCAACTTACGCGGCCGAAGTTCAAAGTACAAAGTACAGAATTTCAGAGTTCAAAGAGTCGCTGCTACTCAAATTTGGGTTCGCGCTTGGCGACAAACGCTTCGTATGCTTCCCGATAATCAGGATGCTGCATGCAAATGGCCTGCGCTTGCGCTTCTGATTCCAACGCCGCTTCCAGGTTCATGTGCATTTCGCGGTTCAGCATCTCCTTCGTCTTGGCCAGCGCGAACGCCGGACCTTTCGCCAGACGCTGGGCCAGCTCGTTAGTTGTCTGTGTCAGTGCGGCCGCCGGAACCACGCGGTTGTAAAGTCCGATGCGTTCTGCTTCAGCAGCCGAAATGAAATCACCGGTATAGAGCAGCTCCGTCGCTTTCGCCAGACCGACAACGCGCGGCAGCAAATACGCGGCGCCCATGTCCGCACCGGAAAGGCCGACCTTCACAAACAAGAAAGCAATTTTCGCGTCCTCGCTGGCCAGGCGAATATCCGAAGCGAGAGCGATGCAGGCGCCGGCGCCGGCCGTAGTACCATTGAGCGAGGCAATGACCGGTTTCTGGAGCGCACGCATGTTTCGTATTAACTCGCAAGTCATGCGCGTGAACTCCAGCAAACCTTCCATGTTGCGACTGAAAAGTTCGCCGATGATGTCATGCACGTCGCCGCCGGAACAGAAGGCGCGGCCCGTTCCCTTAATCACAATAACCCGAACAGCTTTTTCAGCAGCGAGCGCGGCGAAGGTATCAGTCAATTCGCGATAGACTTCAAACGTAAGCGCGTTGAGACGTTCCGGACGATTGAGCGTGATCGTTGCCACACCGCGTTCGTCCTTTTCGAAGAGAAAACTCTTAGGATTAAGCATGCAAAATGATAATGACTAGGCAGGCAGCACCGCTATCGCCTCAATTTCCACTTTGGCGCCATCGTCCACCAGGCTCTTTACTTCCACCAGGGCCATCGCGGGAAAGTGCCTGCCCATATGAGTGCGATATCGTTCCCCGATTTCGCGCAGCCGCATTTTGTATTCATTCTTGTTAACAACATAAATCACCAGGCGCGCAATGTTCTCAGCCCTGCCCCCGGCTGCGGCCACGACCGTTATCACGTTTGCCAGCGCCTGATCGAATTGCGCTTCGAAGTCACTGCTCACCAATGACTGCTCTCGGTTCCAGCCGATCTGACCGGCAACAAACAGTAGTCTGCCGCCGGCTGCCGCCAGCACGCCGTTTGAATATCCGCGAGGCGCGCCTAAAGACTCCGGATTAATAAACTGGAAAGTCATCGGACGTGAGTGTAACGCAAACCGTTAGTTTGCGTGCAAGTGGATTAAGACAAGCGTGCCAGGAAAGAAAAAAGGCCGCCTGTTTTAAGGCGGCCCAGGAGATTGTGACGAAGAGTTTAGAGAACCTGATCCAGACTCTTCGCAAGTTGTCCCGCCAGGTTGCCATTCGGATCGAGTCCGCCAATCGGCGCTCCAACCGGATTGCCTTGCTTATCGAGAATGACGATCGAGGGTAGCTGATCGATGCCGAACTTTTTGGAAGTCACACCGTCGGGGTCGCGCAATACAGTTACTCGCAATCCATACTTTAGCGCGAACGCGCGCAACTGTTGGTCACTGGCGAAGTTCTTCGATTTAGCATCTTCCGACTCTGTACTGACCCAATAAACCACCACGCCGCGATCGCTATACTCGTCAGCGAGCTTTCTGACTCCCGTCAACTGGGTCTTGGAAAGTGGCAGCCAGGAAGCGCCAAACGCCAACACGACAACCTCACCACGCAGACTGTCGGATGTAATTGTCTGGCCGTCGATCGAGTGCAGGGAAAAGTCCACCGGCCCGTGGCCTTGGGCTACCGCCAATGAAGCGGCCAGCGCCAACACCATAAACAGGGCAAACAGGGGTTTTCGGTTTCTCATTTACTCTCCTTTGCCCTGGCCAGGTGGCTGGGCAGTGCGTTAGATGAACGGGGCAAGGTTTTAGTTGGTCTCCTCCCTCGGTCCACTTTGTTCCGCTTGTCGCTCAGGAAACAGCGCTTTCGCTGGCAAAACGCCTAAAACCTCGAGGTGCAACGACCGGTAATCATCCCACGTGTCCATATCCCGCGCAATATAATTCGAATTAACCGCCACGCGCGTTACTTCTTCACGATGAGCATCTAACCAGGCCTTTAAGCCACGAGTTGGATCGAGGCTGAGAAGTTCACCGCGAAACTTCAGATCGACCAAGACTGGATGACCGCCGCGGCCGGCGTTTTCGGGGATCACAAAAGGCGCGCCTCGCCGCCATTCGCTGATCACCTGAGTTACAACTTCAGGCGGAACTGCGGGATGGTCCACGGGCGTGATGACCACAGCTTGTGCTTCGTCGGGCAGCGCCCGAACGCCGTAAAGAATTGAAGCGGCCATAGCGCTGTCACCATCTGGATTGTTTGCGAAAATGATGTCTTTGTTCTGCAGGTGAGCTTTTATTTCGCCGGCGCGATGGCCCACGACGACGACGATCGTCTCAATGCCGCCACTGCGAAGATAATCAATCGTGTGCTCGATGACGGTCGTGTTGCCGAAGGGAAGTAGAGGCTTGAAAGTGCCCATGCGGCTTGATTGTCCGGCCGCGAGGATGATTGCGCAAACTTTGTTGGTCTTTGGTCTTTGGTCTTGGGTCCTTGTCATTTTGTCTGCCGGCTGATAATCGGCTTTAGGAAAGAAAAAACCAAAGACCAAATACCAAAGGCCAAAGACCAATCATGCGGCATCAATCCAAAGCAGCTAATTCGTTCAATGCGCGCAGCGTATATTGCCGCGTCATCTGTTTGCGCCAGTTCATTACGAAGTCGGTATTGTCGAGCGGGCGGGCTTTAACGTAAGCGGCTTCGGCCGCGGCGTTGATGTGATCTTCATCGAATGCGTGGCCAATAAGCGCATCGCCCGCTTCAGCAATCTGCATTGGTGAAGGCGCAATACCGCCGAGGACTAGCTTCGCGTCTCGGACCGTACGATTGCCATTAGCGTGTCCATTTTCAAACTTGATGTAGGCGGCAACACCCAGCACGGGAAAATCAAAAGCCCCGCGACGACGGAGTTTTTGATATGACGCACGCCAGCCATTAGTTGGCGGCAGATGAACATCTACTAGCAACTCGTCCGGTCGCTTCTTCAGATAATCGATACCGTCATCATTGTAGAACCCAGCAGCATCAATCATTCGTTCACCGAGGGTTGACGCCAGGCGAAACTTTGCGCCGATAGCAACCATCACCGGAACCAAATCTGAAGACTGAACGGCCCAACACTTCGAACTGCCCGGCGCCACCCAGCAAACGTCGCCATCCTTCTTCAAACAGAAGTTAATCCCTTTGCGCCACTCAAAATTCTGGTCGTAGTAATTGCAGCGCGTATCGAGCAGCAGGTTGCCGCCAATCGTTCCCATGTTGCGCAGGATGGGTGTCGAGATGGTGCGCGCAGCCTGCGCTATAACCGGATACTGGCGATTGATCAGCGGGTGTTCGACAATGTCAGTAAGTGTTACCGAAGCGCCGATGCGAACCCCTGACTGGCCATCGCCGGTAATTTGGTTCAACTCCGGCAGACGCATCACCGAAATAACCTTGCGCGGCGTTTGTTGGCGACGCTTCATGTTGGGATACAGATCGGTGCCGCCCGCCACAAACTGCGCGGTTGGCCCCACAGCGCCGACAATCTTCACCGCTTCCGCGATGGTGCGCGGCACGCGATATTCAAATTTGGGAAGTCGCATCATAGCTGCTGCCCTAAACGTCCTTCTAAAACCATCTTGATTTTGATGATGGGCTGATCCGGATGGTCGGGATTTCCGATAACGCGCTGATTCATACAATCAACGTGGAGATCCAGACTTTCTAGCACTGTCTGTCCAATAAGGACATCGGAACCCAGTACTAACATCTCTTCAGTGGTGCGTCGGCCCATGAGGTTAATGCCGACCACCTCCGAAACGTCGACTTCCTCTGCGGTATCATTGGCGTAGATGGCCCTTTCCTTACGCACTATTGCCAAACCAAGAAGTTGGAAAACATGGGCTGGCAACACTGATCGTACGGCGCCGGTGTCAACCAGGGCGTCAGCCTCGTAGCTCCGAACCTGATCGGCCGTGAGCAGTCCTCGCCGAACCAACACTTCATCGCCTGCATTAGTGAGCTTAACCTTTACTCTTACCTCTCCCATCCGCGCGTTGCCTCCATGACTGCCTTTTGCCGGTAGCCCCGCGCTGTCCCGGCGAGCGGCGACACGGATTGTGCTGACCTTGTCTTCGGAAGGCAATTGAATGTGGCGGGATGTCGTTTTCTTATTCATGCAAGCTCTCTGGCAATCACTAACTATGCACCGCTACGCGTGGCATCTCCTTACCATCGCCGCCTTCGTCGGGCGTCAACACACGCAGCGGCTCGGGCCATTCAACTGTCGGCACCCCCTCTGGTCCATATCTTCCGTCGCGGCCTTTCGCTTTTTCTTTAAGTGCTTTCAAAACTTTTTCTGGTGTGATTGGCACTTCGTCGATGCGCACGCCGACCGCGTTATAAACTGCATTAGCGACCGCAGGCGGAACAGGCAACAGCGGCCCTTGCCCAACTTCCTTCGCCCCGTATGGTCCATTCGGATCCGGATCTTCGATCAGGTAAGTCTTGACGTCGCACATTTCCATTGTCGTTGGGCTCTTGTATTCGAGCATCGAGGGAAACTTATGCACGACGTTGCGGTTGGCGCGATAGACCATCTCTTCCATCAGCACTTCGCCGAGGCCCATGTAGACGCTGCCCTCGACCTGGCCCATCACCAACATCGGATTGATTGACTTGCCAATATCGTGTGCGATCCAGACGCGCTCGACGACCACAATACCCGTGTCAGGATCGACATCGACTTCGGCGACGGCAGCGGAATAACTGTACGCAGGCGATGGGCCCACGCCGGAGCCTTTGAACTTGCCGGGCGACCGCGGCGGCGAATATGAACCCACCGTGCCGATCGTGCCAAACTTCGATTCCGCCAACACGACAGCCTCGGCGAAAGAAACACCAACTTCCGGATTTTCAACGTCGAATACGCGACGCTCCGCCAATGATAGATTTTCAATCGGCACCGAGAGTTTTTCGGCGACCGCCATCACTAACAGTTCGCGCGCGCGCTCAGCAGCCTGAATCGCAGCATTGCCCGTCATCAACGTGACGCGGCTCGAATAACTACCTAAATCTACCGGCGTCAAATCGGTATCCGCGGTGACGACGC
>DATAOU010000220.1:0-17142 GCA_036265575.1 Pyrinomonadaceae bacterium | reverse complement strand
TGTGTCCTCCGTGTCTCTGTGGTGGATGAACGCTCGACAACCACTCACCACGGAGACACGGAGGACACAAAGGACGCACAGAGAAGAACCGCAAGCCGATACTCGACCCGACTGATCACCCCAACTTTCGGCCAAGCCGCTAAAGTGCGATAATTCAATAAAGCATCTCCGTCCTTAAACATGAGGTTCCCCTGAACCATGAGCACTGCAACAGAAGAAGCCACCAAACTTAGCAAACAAAGAACCCATAAGTGGGTCTATCTCTTTGAAGAAGGCAGCGGCGACGACAAATCGCTGCTCGGCGGCAAAGGCGCGGGGTTGTGCGAGATGACGCACGCAGGTTTGCCTGTGCCCCCGGGATTGATTGTCACCACGGAAGCCTGCAACGCCTTTTTTGAAAACGACAAAAACTTTCCGGCGCAGATGTGGGAACAGGTGCAGGAAGGCCTGCAAAAGATAGAACAAAAAGTCGGAAAGAAGTTTGGCGACCCGCAAAACCCGCTGCTGGTTTCGGTTCGCTCAGGGGCCGCGTTCTCGATGCCGGGAATGATGGATACAGTTCTCAATCTCGGTCTTAACGAACAAACAGTGCAGGGTCTGGCCTCGCAAACCGGCGACTTACGTTTCGCGCTTGATGCCTACCGGCGGTTCGCTTCTCTGTTTGGCGAAATCGTGATGGGCGTGGCCCATGAAAAGTTCGAACGCGTGATGGATCGTTACAAGGCGCAGACGACTGGCGGCCGCGACACTGATCTGAAGCCCAAGCATCTACGCGACATCATTGCCGCTGAAAAACAGATCATCCTCGCCGAGCAGCATGCCATTCCCGAAGATCCTTACGAGCAATTGCGCGTCGCTATTGCTGCAGTCTTCAATTCCTGGATGGGCCGGCGCGCGATCGATTACCGGCGCATCAATCGTATTCCGGATTCGCTCGGGACCGCGGTGAATGTGCAGGCGATGGTATTTGGCAACATGGGCCAGGATAGCGGCACCGGCGTCGCTTTCACCCGCAATCCATCCACCGGCAAAAAGGAACTCTATGGTGAGTACCTGCTGAATGCCCAGGGCGAAGACGTAGTCGCCGGCATTCGCACACCAAACCCCATCAGCCAACTGAAAAAAGAGCTGCCGAAAGTTTACGAAGAGTTTGCCGCAATCACCGGCCTGCTGGAAAAGCATTATCACGACATGCAGGACTGCGAATTTACGATTGAGCGCGGCAAGCTTTGGATGCTGCAAACACGCACTGGTAAACGAAGCGGCGCGGCGGCAGTGCGCGTCGCGGTTGAGATGGTGGGCGAAAAGTTGATCGATCGCGCCACTGCGGTCCAGCGCGTTTCGCCCGAGCAACTCGATCAGTTACTGCATCCGACAGTTGATCCGAAGACTAAGGCGACAGTATTGGCGACCGGGTTGCCGGCAAGTCCGGGGGCCGCGCAGGGCCAGGTTGTTTTTAGTCCTGACGAAGCGGAAGAGTTGGCACGCGAAAACGCCAAAGTAATTCTGGTGCGTCAGGAAACCAGCCCTGATGATTTTCATGGCATGGTTGCGGCACAGGCGATCGTTACCGCGCGAGGCGGCATGACCAGCCACGCGGCTGTAGTTGCGCGCGGCATGGGCAAGCCGTGCGTTAGCGGCGCGAACTCACTCGACATTGATTACAGCCAACAACAGTTTTCTGTTAACGGTGCGGTGATCACGAAGGGCGAATGGATCACTGTCGATGGCTCAACCGGCCGCGTCTTTTTGGGCCAGGTGCCGACCGTGCAGCCGACGCTTGGTCCTGAATTTCACGAGTTGATGGGTTGGGCCGACAAGTTTCGCCGTTTGCGCGTGCGCGCAAATGCCGACACGCCTCGCGATGCAAAAGTGGCGCGCCAGTTTGGCGCCGAAGGCATCGGGCTGTGCCGCACTGAGCACATGTTTTTTGGTGACCAGCGCCTGGCAGCCATGCGTGAAATGATTTTGTCGGACGGCGTGGGCGCGCGCGAGAAAGCGCTGGAAAAATTATTGCCGCTGCAACGCGGCGACTTCGTCGGCATCTTTCGCGAGATGGTCGGCTTCCCTGTCACCATTCGCCTGCTCGATCCGCCGTTGCATGAGTTTCTTCCCAACGCTGAAGAGCTGCTAAGCGAACTCAGCGAATTGAAAATGGCTGTGCGTTTGGCGACTACGCTAGGCGACATGGACAACCTGCTCGACGAGATTGACGAGAAGCGCCGGCTGTTAAAGCAGGTCAACCGCATTCGCGAAGCTAACCCGATGCTGGGATTTCGCGGGTGCCGTCTCGGCCTGGTGTTTCCTGAAGTCACTCGTATGCAATGTCGCGCGATATTCGAGGCCGCTTGCCTGGCGCAGGGCGAGAAGAAAAAGACTGAGTTGGAAATTATGGTGCCGCTGGTTTCGCTCAGCGAAGAGCTTCATCAGCAACGCGAAGTAATCGACGAAGTAGCTCGCCAGGTGATGGGCGAATACGGGATGACAATTGAATATCGCGTCGGCACGATGATTGAGCTGCCGCGCGCGGCGTTAATGGCCCATGACATCGCAGCGCATGCTGACTTCTTTTCTTTTGGCACAAACGATCTGACACAGACCACTTTTGGGTTGAGTCGCGACGATTCGGCACGCTTCCTGCCGAATTATGTCGAGCGCAAGATCTTGCCCGAGGATCCGTTTCAAGTGTTGGATCGCGACGGTGTGGGCCAACTGGTCCGTCTCGGGACCGAGCGCGGTCGCAGTGTTAAGCCGGATCTCAAGGTGGGAATTTGCGGCGAGCATGGCGGCGACCCGAGTTCTATCGCCTTCTGTAATGAGATTGGTCTTAGCTATGTGAGCTGCTCGCCGTTCCGCGTTCCCGTCGCGCGGCTTGCAGCGGCGCAGGCGTCGCTGGCAGCCAAGGCGAAAGAAGCAACCGCTAAAACGGGCCCGTGACCCTGGTGCTTTTACTTCCAGGGAAGCAGCACGTGCCCCAACATTTCTATATGTCCCGTGATGTGAATGCAGTCGTTGTCATGATGGAAATCTAAACTTGAAGTCTTTGAAGGAGTCAGAATCATGAAAAAGTATTTGTTTCTTTTCGCACTGTTACTGGTCACGGCAATTGCAGTTAGGCCAATCAATTCGCAGGTCGAAGTCCCTGCTGCTGGCACTGCGGCGCCATCCTTTAAGTTGGTGACGAATGAAGGCAATCAGGCCAGCCTGTCGGATTTTAACGGCAAGTGGGTGGTGCTCTATTTCTATCCGAAAGATTTCACCAGCGGCTGCACCCTCGAGGCGCACAACTTTCAACGCGACCTCGCGAAATATAAAGCGATGGATGCGGTGATTCTTGGCGTCAGTGTAGACACTGCAGAATCGCACAAAAGTTTTTGCGCCAAGGAAGGCTTGAACTTCAAGCTGCTTGCCGACACCGACGCCAGCGTTTCCCAGAAGTATGGTTCCGTGATGGATTACAACGGCATGAAGCTTTCAGCGCGCAACACCTTCATCATCGACCCGCACGGCAAGATCGCCAAAGTGTTCGTTAAGGTTAGTCCCGCCGGCCACAGCGATGAGGTGTTAGCAGCGTTAGCTGAGCTAAAGAAATCATAAGAGCTGGAAATTAGGACAGAATTTACGAGAGGAAAGATTCATTCTGTAAATTCTGTTAATCCTGTCTAATCAAATCGCGGCGCTTATCTAAATCAAGTTTCTGATACCCAGGCCCGCAGTCGCGCGCGAATGTCGTCGCGTGCATCGCGGAAAGCCTGAAGTTGCGCTTCTTCATCTCCCCAGGCGGCTACGGGATCAGGGATGCTCCAATGAATGCGTTTTGTTTTGGCTGGAAAGTCCGGACAGACCGCGTTCGCGTGATCGCAAACGGTAATGACGTAATCGATGTCCTGATCCACAAACTCTTCAACCGACTTTGATCGTTGTGCTGAAATATCGATCCCTATTTCGCGCATCGCTTCAATCGCCAGCGGGCGCACGTAACTGGGATAAATACCGGCGCTGAAGACTTCAAACCGATCGCCCGCACCGTGACGAAGCAATCCTTCCGCCATCTGGCTGCGAGCAGCATTGCCGGTACAAACAATCAGAACTTTCGGTTTACTCATCTAATCCATCTCCATCGCAACGGTAAGATCGTTTCTCTGTGCGTTTTCTGTGCTCTCTGTGGGTCATTTTTAACTGTTGGTTACCACGGAGTCACAGAGAACACAAAGGACGCACAGAGAAACCAAATCAAGATGCTATTTTTCAGAATTACTATTCAGTTACCGATGACTCTTGTGCTATTTTGTCGCTTCCAACCTGGCAGAAATAACCAAAGCATTTCAGAAAACGTTGATTGCGGTTCTGTAAAGCTGTCTCAATCTTAAACCAGTAACGTGCCTAGTGACACGCGTATAAAGGAATCCAAATGACCAACACTCGAATTGCAAAGCTGACGTCGAAGACGATCGCTCTTGCGTCGCTCATTCTGCTTATCACTTCATTCGTCCAGGCCCAGGAAAAAAGCAACAAACTTGACGAAACCTTTCTCAAGAACCTCCAGTTTCGCTCAATTGGCCCAGCAATCATGGGCGGCCGCATCGATGACATTGCGGTCGTCGAAAGCAATCCGAATGTTTATTACGTTGGCGCTGCCACCGGCGGCGTCTGGAAAACTGTCAACAACGGCACGACTTTCGAACCAATTTTCGATACGCAGTCCAACACCTCGATCGGTGACATTGCCATTGCGCCATCCGATCCAAACATCATTTGGGTTGGCACGGGCGAAGCAAACAACCGGCAAAGCTCATCCTGGGGTGATGGCATTTATCGTTCGCTGGACGGCGGCAAAACCTGGACGAACATGGGCCTGCGCGACTCCAAACATATTGGCCGCGTAGTGATCGATTCGCGCGATCCAAACATTGTCTACGTTGCGGCGCTGGGCCATTTGTGGGGGCCCAATAAAGAACGCGGCGTTTTCAAAACTACTGACGGCGGGAAGACGTGGTCCAACGTTTTGTTCATCAACGAAGACACGGGCATTACCGATCTAGCAATAGATCCGCAAAGCCCGATGACACTTTATGCGGCGGCCTATCAACGACGGCGCACGCCCTGGGGCTTTAATGGTGGCGGCCCCGGCAGTGCGATCTATCGAACTGTAGATGGCGGCGCAAACTGGACCAAGCTGACGAAAGGTTTGCCGGAAGGCACAACGGGCCGAATCGGGCTGGACGTTTATCGCGCCAATCCAAACACAGTCTATGCAATCGTTGAGAATGCTAAGGGTGGTGTTTTTCGTTCAGACGATCGCGGTGACAACTGGCGCAAAGTGAGCGAACTGGATTCGCGGCCGATGTACTACAGTCAAATCCGCATCGATCCGAACAACGATCAGCGCGTCTGGCAACTGGCGGCGAACATGTACAACTCCGAAGACGGCGGCAAGACGTGGGTTTCAAACATCGTGCAGCGCATTCATGGTGACTTTCACGCGCTGTGGATCGATCCCGCGAATTCGAATCACGTGCTGGCCGGCTCTGACGGCGGGTTGCATGCTTCTTATGATCGCGGCCGTACCTGGGACTTTATCAACACAATTCCGCTCGGCCAGTTCTATGAAGTCACACTGGACAATCAAAAACCGTTTTGGGTTTACGGCGGATTGCAGGACAACGGCAGCTGGTCTGGACCAAGCGGCACGTTGAATCAGGAAGGCATCACCAACGACGATTGGTATCGCACCGGAGGCGGCGACGGTTTTTATTCCGTGGTCGACCCAACCGATCCCAGCATCGTCTATGTCGAATCGCAAAACGGATCGATGTCACGTCTGGAGCTGAAAACCGGCGAACGCAAATCAATCAAGCCCGAATCGCGTCCCGGCGAAAAGCGTTATCGCTTTGATTGGAATTCGCCGATCGTCATCTCGCCCTTTAACAATCAGACTATCTATTTCGCCGGCAATCGCCTTTTCAAATCCACCGATCGCGGCAACACCTGGACCTGGAGCGATGATCTAACGAAGGACCAGGACCGCGAGAAGCTGCCAATCATGGGCGCGCTGCCCGATAAAAACATGCTGTCGCGCCACGATGGCGTAGAGACGTTTGGCCAGATCGTAACCTTTGCGGAATCGCCAATAAAGGAAGGCTTGCTTTACGCGGGCACCGACGATGGCAATTTGCAAATCTCGCGTGACGGCAATCGTACCTGGAAAAACATCACCGAGAAGCTTCCCGGCGTTCCAAAAAACACTTACGTCAGTCGCGTTGTTCCTTCGCGTTATGCTGAAGGCACTGTCTATTTAACGCTGGATGGTCATCGCGCCGACGATTACAGCACCTACGTTTTTGTTTCCAACGATTACGGTGAATCCTGGAAGAGCATTAAGTCCAACTTACCGGCCGGCCTAACGGCGCGGGTGATTCGCGAGCATCCACGTAACCAGAATCTTTTATTTTTGGGAACTGAGTTTGGTGCTTATGTTTCGTTTGATCGTGGCGCGCGCTGGACTCGTTTGCAGGGAAACCTGCCCATGGTGCGCGTTGACGACATTCAAATTCATCCGCGCGATAACGCCATGGTGCTGGCCACGCACGGGCGATCGATCTGGGTGCTCGATGACCTTAGCCCACTTGAACGCGCCGCCGACAGCATACTTGCTTCCGACATTCACCTGTTCGATGTGGCGCCGGCAACTCACTTCCGACTCTACAACCGCAAAGGCAACATCGGGCACAAGTGGTTCACGGCGCCCAATCCGCCTTACGGCGCGGTTATTAATTACTACCTGAAGGACAAACCAAAAGACGATGTGAAGATTACGATCACTAACAGTGCGGGCACGGTCGTGCGCGACTTAAAAGGACCAAAGGAAGCGGGCTTGAGCCGCGTCGTTTGGGACCTGCGACTGAACTCGCCGGCGCCACCGCCCGAAGGAACGGGCGAAGGCGCGGGCGGCGGATTTTTCGGCGCGCCTCGTGGTCCACGCGTGCTGCCCGGCAGTTATAACATCAAGATTGTTGCCGGCGACAAAACGGCAAGCGGAAGTGTCGTGGTTCAGGAAGATCCGCGCATCCAAATTGTCGAGGCCGATCGGGGCAAGCTGGCCGACGCGATCGCTCGTGTCTATGCTTTGCAAAAATCGGCGGACGCCGCGCGCAAGACTATGCGTAGCCTGAACACGCAGATAACAGCGCTGCAAACTTCTCTCAAAGACAATCCAGAAGTCTCGAAACAAACGAACGAGTCGATCCAGAAGCTGGCAGATCAGTTGAGTCAGATTCAGAAGAAGCTGATCGCTGCGCCAGATACAGGCGGAGCCGGTCCGGCCCTTCCTGACGAGCCGCGTCCACTACTGAGTCAAATCAACGGCATTGCCTTCGGACTGGACGGCTACACGGCCGCGCCTACTGCCGACGAGCTCGTGCGCATCGACGATCTGACTAAGCAGTTAAACGATTTAATTGCTGAGCTAAATAAATTCGTGGATACAGACGTGGCGAATTTGAACAAACAACTGCGCGAAGGCGGATTGCAATTCTTGAATCCCGGCAAGCGCATCGAGCCGCCACAGTAAACGTTGTACGTCCAAAGTCCAACGTCCAACGTCACAGAAAAAGCGCTCCCCGGTGGTTAGGGCGCACAGACGTTGGACTTTGGACTTGGTTGAGGGAAGTGGTGCACCCGGCTTGATTCGAACATGCGACCCCCTAATTCGTAGTCTGAACCAGTGAACTTTACTGTTCCTCTCAATGCAGCTGCAGGCGGATCACTCTGTGGCCCCATTACCTGGGGGTTCATAACCTGGACAAATTATTTTTTCTTGATTGTGGTACTGACGATCCATGCAGCGATATCGTCGATCACTTCTTTTGAGACATGGTTTGGTTTCTGGTATTCGGAGCCCGAAGACGGGCCAGTGCCCGGCATGAAGAGATGATTAAGCGCGGGGTAGAGTTTGAAGGTTGCATTCGCATGACCGGTGAGTGCCTTTTTCCAGCCTTCAAAATCCGCCGTTCGCACCTGGATGTCCCGCTCGCCTTGCAATACGAGAATTGGAATTTTCAAAAGTGCGGCAGTGTCGCCGGGTTTGTAGCCGCGCAGATCGAGTACGTAGGAAGCCGGAACAGGAGCGCCCAGGAGATGGACGGTCATACCCGGTTTCAGATCCGGGCTGCGCCATTCACCCATTTCTTTCTCGACCGCTTCGATCTGCTTTTGCCCTTCCGGCGTTACTTTGTCGCCGAGTGAAACGGCATTGCGAATCTGCTCGACGACCAGATCTTCCACCGGCCGGGTGTTGCCTGCCATCAAAACCAGCCCGGCTATCTTTGTGTTACCCGTAGCGATCCGCGGTGCGATGTAGCCGCCAAGACTATGACCGAGAACGTAGATCCGCTTTGGATCTATCTCCTGAGTTGCGGTCAATAGAGCCACGGCTGAACGAGCGTCGTCGATGGTTTCATCTGCGATGGTGAGGGTCGCCGGATCGGCGCTGCTCTTCGCGCCGTACTTGTGGGTGCGCTTTTCGTAACGGAGGACGGCAACACTCCGGCTGGCCAGCCCCCAAGCCAGATCCTTGAATGTCATGTTTGGACCGATGCTCTCGTCCTGATCGTGGGGGCCCGAGCCGTGCACTAACACAACCGCTGGAAATGGACCAGGGCCCGAAGGAATCGTCAGCGTGCCGGGAAGCTGCCACATGCCGGTTGTGATGGTAACTGAACGCTCGGTGAACGAATCCGCCTTGGCGTATTCCGGCGGCTTCCAACTCTCGCGTGCTTGCGGTGGCGTCGCTGTAAACGAAACTACGTGTCCATTGGAGTCAAACACCAAGGTAAGCGTCAGTTCGCCACGCGCAAAAACGGTCGTCAGATAGATCACTTGCAGCCCGGGTTTCTCTTCTTGTTCCACGCGCTCGATTGATCCGAAAGCGCCGTACTGCCCGATGATGCTGTCCCAGGCTGCGGCCAGGGCCGGTGCATCGAGCGCCTTCGCTATCTCCGGGCTGAAATGCGCCACGACTTGGTCGAAACGGCGCGCGACCAGATCAGCGGTAATTGAGCGCGCCAGGGCTTCGTAATTCGTCGTCGTCTTTTGTCCAAAGATCGGAGCGCTGCACAAAATCAAAATCAGCAGAAAAGTTGAGCGCCTCATCGGTTCACTCCTTATCACTGAGACTCGAAGCTCAGACACACGTTTCGAATCAGCCCAGCGTGTAACTGCGACTGATTCACAATTCACCTAATCGTTCAAGGCGTTTGTAATACACCAGCGAATAGATGACGGACGCCAGCGCTGCGGCAATTAGAATCGATATTCCCACTGCCGGCGACGTGCCGATGATTACGGAAAGCAGACCGATAAATCCGGCGGCCACGAAAACCTTCGCGGCAAACCGGTGGGTCGCGTACCACACCTTTTCACTTGCCAGAGCCCACGGCGTGCGCACGCCGATGTAGAAGTTTCGCTTCACCTTGCCAAGAACATTTCCGACCAGAATCAGGAAGAAAAATAACGCCCCCATAAGAGAACGAGGCATGTTGAGTGGCTTGGAGAAAGCGGCCCAGAGGATCAACGCGTGCAAATACGCCAATAGCGCAATCGCCAGAACCATGATGTAAAGAGAGGTTGCGCGAAACGTGTCCACTTCGAACCGCTTCGGCGAAAGCCAGGGCAGCACAGCGAATAACAAGAAGACCCCGGCCATGATGCCAGGGAGCATGAAGACACTTTGCCTACTGCCGTAACGATCAATTTCTCCCTTGAAATTCCAGTGCCCCGGAATATGATCCGGCAAATGAGGGTAGAGCAACGCGGTCACGACCACCGTTGCTACGATCATGGCTGCCGCGATTAGAAAATAGTAGTTTCGTTTCATTTACGTTTGCTCCTTTTCCCCGACGAGCGCTCCACCAGATCCATCACCCACCCGATTGCGTCCTGGGCCACCGTGGTGTTGAGGCTATACCAGATTTGCTGCCCGTCCCGGCGGCTGCTGATCAACTCGGCATCCTTGAGCACGGCAAAGTGATGAGACATCGAAGGCTTCGACATATCGAATTGGTCGGCTAGTTCCCCCGCCGTCTTCTCTCCACGGCTAAGCAGCCGCAAGATTTGCCGCCGAGTTGGGTCTGAGAGCGCTTTGAATACGTTGTCCATGAGACCCCTTTGTTCAGCAGATGTCTAATTAGCCAACTGTCTAATTATCGATCCGATTTAACCTGTTGTCAAGGGGCTTCTTGTTAGCATGTTAGATTGAGGATGGTTGGCAAAAAGCCGCGATGAAACCTGCGAAGCCGGTTCCTTGTGGCGCGGATCCGCAGCATAATACGTAGATACTATGGAAACTAGTCATGGTACCAATTACGGTCGGCGCGTTTACGTAGCTTTATGGTTCGCGTGCGCAGGTGGAATCACGGGAATACTTGTCGTTATGTTTGGGCTGGTCGCTGTCAGATACGATTTTAAGCCAAGCAGACTTATCTTTCTTTTGTTGATAGTTGTTCCCAGTCTATTGGCTGGCGTATCAGGTTTCTGGATCGGAGCTGACATACTCAATCCATATAAGACTAAAACAGTCTGGCAGGCTGGTATTCGTGGGCTATTTGTCGCCATGGCTGCGTGGTTCGCCTTCGGAGTATTTTGGAGTGGCTTAAACGCTTTAACAGACTCTGATGGTGATTTTTTTAAGATGCTTTATGCAACCTTGGTTGTAGGTTCACTAGCCTTCGGATGGTTGGTTGCAATCATGGGAGTGGCTACGGGGCGGCTCTTATTTCAGCGTAATGTGTGATCCCAAGATAGATGGATTTGGACGTGGGACTTTGGTCGAGAGAAGTGGTGCACCCGGCATGATTCGAACATGCGACCCCCTGATTCGTAGTCAGGTACTCTATCCAGCTGAGCTACGGGTGCTTGCCTCGTGAATCGTAAATCGTGAATCGTAAAATGGAAAACCGCGCGTCCCTATTTACTCTAATTTACGGTTGCGATAGCGGTATTTGAATATAGGTGCGGCCCTTGAAGAGTGTCAAGCGCACTACTTAACGGTAGTGCCTCCTTTGAAATCTTCTTTGTGCATCCTCTGTGTTCTCTGTGTCTCGGTGGTAAATCACGTTAGCCATTAGCCACCACCGAGACACAGAGAGCACAGAGAAACTGACATTAGATCATTCAAATTAGCGGGCAAAGTATCCAGGCTTCGTTCGTGCGGTTAACTCCGGTTGCGCGACCTCCACCCGGATCTCATGCCACTTACCGTCGCGCGCTCGTTCGGTCGACGGCTTGTAACCCACGGTGTACAGCGTTCGCAGATTCGCCGCCACCTCAACATACAGTCTCGCCATCTGATCAAGCCGCTCAATTTCGTTAAGCCGGCCGCCGGTGCGGTCCGCCAGGTTTTGCAGACGCGCGCGCGCCGCTGAATAAATTCCTGTAATCACGGGGTCCGGTAAAGGCAACCGCTTGGGATCGCCTGAGGGTAAAGCCAACGGATAAATAGTTACGCCCTGGCGATCCGCCACATTCAAAACCGAATTGAGTGCCGCGCTCGCTTTCGGATCGATTGCCGCGACTGCTTCCGCGTCCGTCTGCGCGTGCGCGGCGGAAGCGCGATCCGCATTGCGCATCGACGTGTCCAATCCGTCGGTCAAAACCACAATTGCCTTGCGTCGCTTTTCTTCCTTTGCCAGTTGGCGCAGCGAATGGGCCAGCGCTTCGTACAACTGAGTTTCGCCTGCGCCTTCAGCAAGGACTTGAATCGCGTACGCAGATTTTCTGCGGTCGGTGGTGAACCCCGAGAGATCTTTGATCTTGGCATTGAATTGAATTACCGCGACGCGATCTTCCGGACCGAGCGCGTCAAGAAAGCGAGTGGCCGCCTGTCTCAACTGCGGGCGAAAACTGGTTGTCGAACCTGACATGTCCAGCAACAGCACGAGACTGAAAGGCGTGTCAGTCGGTTCAAAATTGAGAATCCGTTGTTTCAC
The DNA here is from genome assembly GCA_036265575.1 of Pyrinomonadaceae bacterium. Taxonomy (GTDB): domain Bacteria; phylum Acidobacteriota; class Blastocatellia; order Pyrinomonadales; family Pyrinomonadaceae; genus PSRF01. The sequence continues at coordinate 5,158 of DATAOU010000220.1, read as the reverse complement.
TCCGTCTTCATAAACCGTGAAGTCGTTGCGCGAGAGTGACGTGACCGCGTAACCACGCGGGTCGACGACGCCGATGTTCAACTGCACCAGGGAAACGTTGGTGGTTACTACGTCGTCAGGATCCTGGGCGCTTGCCGCGCCAGGGAAAGACAGCAAGAGAAGCAATCCCAGCAGAATTGCGGCAGGGCCTCCTTTTTTTGTGCTGAAAAATGGCGCTGTATTCATAAGTTCGCAGTTGCAGGCGAGCGAAGAGTATGCCCGCGCAACTCGTGCTTTGCAATTCGACCAGTACCAGGGGAAACGAGTTGTTCCGACGCGGCAAACGGGAGCGGCGTTGCTTGGCGCCGCCGCGAATGTCATGGCGCTGTGAGGTTTGGGCTTTGCCGCCGGATGTGCGGCGGTGGCTATGCCCCACCGACCGGAGCCGGATTGTTTCGGGCTATGCCCTGAAACTCTTCGGTCTAAGCCAAAGCCACAACGAGGGCGAAGCCCAAACTCAACCGCGACCTTGACGGCGGGGCAGAGCCGCCGCCGCACATCCGGCGGCAAAGCCGAAACGCCACTGACGAGAACCACTAATGCTCAAACTTTAGGATTGCACTGCAGCAAAACAGCTGTTGCCATTGCTCACCCGCGGCATATAATCGCGGCGCTCAATTCAGTTCGTCACCCGCCGCTTAACAAACTCCAAAATTCAGACGCGGAGACCTGCGCGTGTATAAGCCAAACTTCTGCTGCGAATGTGGCAATAAACTGATTCGTTTGCGCTGGCACTTATGGACCAGTCGCAAGTTTTGTAAAGTCTGTTCTCGGCGTTTCAGGCGAGAGCGCTTCGTTCTCCTCTTGTTTGCCTCGTTAGTGTTGATTACTTCAGGTTATCTGCTGGGACGCGCGCGCCAGCCGCCGCCACCGCCGCTGATAATCGAAAGGCGCTCCGATTCGCCGCTCAATAATTCCGCGGACCATCAACTCGCTTCAACTTCCGGTACACCTGCAACTTCGGCTTCGAACACTGTTGAAGCTGATGTCTACATCTGTGGCGCGCGCACAAAAAAAGGCACGCCTTGCTCACGGCGTGTCCATGGGCCGGTGCGTTGCTGGCAACACAAGGGACTGCCGGCGATGTTGCCGCAGGAGAAGCTGCAGGTGAAGGGTTAGAAATTTTTACCGCGAAGCGGTTGAGTAACTTAGCCCAGGTTGCCGCGCCGCGCGGCTACCCTGGGTAACAGTTAACAGTAGGAATACCCACCCCATCGGGGTGGCGGCATTTTGAGATCTCGACAACGTTAAAGAAACGTAACCCCTTCAGGGTAGGATCTCTTCAACAATCGCAACCCAGGGTAGCCGCGTGGCGCGGCAGCCCTGGGCTGAGTTACATAACCGCTTCGCGGTAAATCAAGCCCAGATCTATTGAGCTTATCGGACTTACCTACTTTATCGTTTTGATCGGTCCGGCCGGTTTCGGCGGCAACTTCACCGGCGTCTTCAACCGCGCCATCACTTCCGCAATACCGCGCTCGAGTTGCGCGTCGCGTCCTTCGATCTCAGACTTGGGATCGTTGTCGACTTCAATGTCCGGATCGACGCCGTAGCCTTCGATGATCCAGTTGCCATTCTCATCAGCCAAGCCAAATCCCGGGACAAAAATAGTGCCGCCATCGATTAGTGGCCCGCGGCTTTGAATGCCAACCACGCCGCCCCATGAACGCTTGCCAATTAATGGACCAAGCCCCGCTTTGCGAAACATGTAGGGAAAGATATCGCCATCCGATGCTGAGTTCTGATCCAGCAATGCCACCATCGGACCGACAAACACCGCGTCAGGATAAGTGATAGGGTCGTCGTCAGTGCGTTCATAGTTAATGCCCAGCAACTTTCGCCGCAGTCTTTCAATGAGCATGCGCGAAACGTTGCCGCCACCGTTGGCACGCACGTCGACTATCAATCCCTCTTTGCGAATCTGCGGGTAGTACCACTTGATAAACTCGCGAATGCCGTTCGCGCCCATGTCGGGAATGTGAATGTAGCCGACGCGCCCGCCGGTTGCTTCTTCAACCTTGCGCCGGTTCTGATTGACCCAGTCCAGATAGATTAGATTCCCTTCGTCGGTAATCGGCCGATAGGAAACTATCCGGGCGCCGCTCATCGTTGGCGTGTTGTTCACTGTCAACGAGACCGGATTGTCAGCCTTGAAGCGCAACAGGCGATAAGGATCGTCAGTCCCTTTCAGCTCTTCACCGTCGATCGCCAGCACGTAATCGCCGACCTTCACGTTGACTCCAATTTCATGCAAGGGCGAGCGATAAATATCTTCCTCGTTTTCACCTTCGAAAATCTTCGAGATGCGATAGCGGCCTGAGGCCTTGTCCAATTCAAAGCGGGCGCCAGGCAAACCACTACGCGGTCGCGGCGGAATCTGGAAATCGCCCCCTTCAATGTACGCGTGCTGGATCGTCAACTCCGAAATCATTTCACTGATGACGTAGTTGAGATCAGAACGATGGGAAACGTATTGCAACAGCGGTTTGTATTGCTCGCGCAACGCTACCCAGTCATAGCCATGCATGTTGGGCACATAAAAGAAATCGCGATAGCGCCGCCAGACTTCGTTGAAGATCTGGTTCCATTCTTCCACCGGAACACGATCCACAAACATGCCGGACGTCGACACCGGCTTCTTCGTCTTATCGCCCTGCGGCGTAGCATCGTAAATGTTGTAACCGGGCCCTTGCGCGACCAGCACTTTCGAGCCGTCGTCCGACATCGTGTAGCCGCGGATGTCTTCGGCGATGGTTGATTCCTTGCGATCCTTGAAGGCGAAGATCTTCAACACCGTCGGACGATCGCCCGAGCGCCCGTAATAGAAAGCCGGACCCACTGCATATATCAAATGCCCGGTCTTTGCCGATATACCGCCATAGTTGTCTGCCGTCACCGGAACGCGGGCCACGCGCGTGCCGATGCCATCGAAGTCAATAGTCATCGGCGCCTGTGATTTCGCGGCAGTGTCGGACTTGGATTCGCCTGGCGCTGGCGTTGGTGTTTGGGCCGCCTCGGGAGTTGGTTCTTTTGACGGCTCCTTCGCGGGCTCCTTCAGCTCCTTATTAATATCTTTCGTCGGTGATTTGGGCTCTTCGCCGGGAGGGGTATTCTTGGGCTTGGCCGCCTCGTCCGGCTTGGTGATGGTTACCTCATCACTTTCCGGAGGAAACGGATGTTTGACGTCTTTGCGCAAGGCCATGGCGTAGATGTAGGCCGTGCGGTTGGTAGCGTAGTTGAACTCTATTTGCGAAATCTGCGGTTGAAACTCTCGATCGCTGAGAAAGTAGAGATAGTTTCCCTGCGGATCCCAGGCTGGGGTGTAGGAGTTGAACATGTCATCGGTAACACGCCGCAACTTCCCGTCAGATACGCCCCAGATGTAGATCGCTGAAAATCTGTTTGGCCCCGAGTTCATACTGAACGCGAGAAAGTTACCGCGCGGCGACCAGACATAATCGCGAACCTGGCCGTGCGTCTCATCCGCAATTTGAATCATCTTGTGATCGGCCAGCGTCACCACATAAATCTTTCCGTCCTTGTCGCTGAATGCGATCCGTTTGCCATCCGGCGCCCATTCAGGTTGATAACGCATCGCCTGGCCGCCGCTGGTAATCTGCTCGGCGGGCTTTAGTCCATCCTGTTGCATGACGTACAGCTCTTCTTCGCCACTGCGGTCGGAAATGAAAGCAATGCGCGACCCGTCAGGTGACCAGGCCGGCCACTTGTCATGCGCGCCCGACGAATGCGTCAAATTGCGCGTTGGACCTTTCTCAATCGGTGCGGTGAATATATCGCCACGCGCGGCAAACAGTGCCCGCTCACCCTTCGGACTAAGTCCAACTGATTCAATGAAACCGGAAACAGGAATGTGGCTGGGACGGCGCGACAGTCCTTCATCAGGAACCGTTATGGAAATTGGCGTGCTGCGATTGGTTTTAGTGTCGAGCACTTGAAGCTCGCCGTTCAACTCGTAGACGATCCGATCTTCGTTGTCTGAACTGGGCCAACGCACGTCGTATGTCTTGTTGTTGGTTACTTCAGTAGTCTTGCCGCTGCCGGTGTCATACGAATAAAGATTAAAATGCCCGTCGCGATCGGAGTTGTAGTAGATGGTATTGCCAACCCACATTGGATCGCGTGTGGCGCGCGGGCCTTCGGTAATTCGTTTAGTGGCGTAGGTTTTCAGGTCAAAGGTGTAAAGCGCGTTTGCCTGACCGCCGCCGTAACGCTTTTCCGAACGAAAATCGCGCGACTGTGGCGAGTAGACCATCTCGTCTGCGTTGGGAGAATAATCACCGGAACCAGCTTCCGGCATCGGCAATGCTTCCGCTGGTCCACCTTCGATTGAAACTGAATACAGCCGCGCGATTGGCAATGCCCAGGAATCACGCAGGGAGCGGAAAAAGACTCGCTTGCCGTCCCGGCTCCAGCCATACACTTGATTGTCCCAACCCCAGCGCGGCGCTAATGGCCCCTTGGCGGGATAAAAAGTAAGTTGCCGCGGCGAACCACCGGTTGACGGCACTATGTAAACCTGCTCATCGCCGTCGTATTGTCCAGTGAAAGCGATCCACTTTCCGTCAGGAGAGAAGCGGCCAAATACTTCCATGCCCGGGTGTGCAGTCAGGCGCACGGCCGAGCCACCGGCCGCAGGCGCGGTCCATAGATCGCCGCCGTAGGTGAACACGACACGGTCGCCATAAATATCCGGGAAACGAAGCAACTTCGTCTGCGAATAGGCGGCAGTTGCAAGACCGAACGCAAGCGCCAGAAACACGACGGAGCTGAAAGCACGATTAAGCACGCGGCGATTGAACAAGGTTAGTTCCTCCTGAGCAGAATCTTTTTTGAAATAGCGTTGAAGAGTCGTTCAGATGGGGCGGCTGATCGACGGTTCATGAACGGGGCTGCGAAAGATGTTGAAGCTTAGCTTAGAAAGCAATCGTAAGTAAAACAAACGGGGATTCCACACTGTTACGCGCGTCGGGCACGCCAGGTTTCAAGCGGCCATGATCCGACCAGCGGCGGCTCTGCCGCATTCCGTGCGGTAAGGCTCAGCCTTACCGACCCGGTCTCTTGATCTATTGAGGCTGTGCCTCAGGTTCACTGAGGCGCA
>DATAOU010000219.1:0-15632 GCA_036265575.1 Pyrinomonadaceae bacterium | reverse complement strand
CACTCGGAATTTAGGCGGAAGAACATATACCATTAATCATTTGACATTTCTCATTTGCCATTTTAGACGATGGTCGGGGTTTCTCTGATCAGTGAAAATATCGACTCTTGGCTCAAAGCTCAAATAACAAATGATCGATGTCATTAACAGATGATCGATGTCAAATGATTAATGGTATATGTTCTTCCGCCTAAATTCCGAGTGTTTTTCTCAACCTTAATTCCAACCGATTCATTTCACCTTTATCAGTCGCATGATCATACCCGCACAGGTGCAACAGACCGTGAAGAATCAGCTGCTCGATCTCCCTCTCCAGGCTCAGCTTATTTTGTTTCGCCTGGCGCGCAGCCCGTTCAACTGAAATTACGACATCACCCAGGTTGAGGCCCTCGGACTTTTCAAACTTATCCTGCGCGGCTGGAAACGAGAGCACATCTGTGGTCCCTCGCTGGCGGCGCCAACGACGGTTGAGTTCGGACATCGCGCGATCGGAAACGAAGACTACCGTTGCGCCGGCATTCTTAACCGGTAAGACTTTCAGGGCCTTTTCAACGAATGCCTCCCATCGCGCCGCCGCGATTGGTATCTTGCGCTGGCGGTTGACGATTTCGATCATTGGTAAATCTGCGGATCACATCTCACGCTTGCGCGAGTGTTCGTCGTAGGCCTTAATTATCATCTGCACCAGTTTGTGGCGCACGACATCTTTTTCAGTGAAATAGACAAACTCGATACCGGTAAGATTTGCCAGCACACGTTCCGCTTCAATCAATCCGCTGCGTTTACCTGCCGGCAAATCCACTTGCGTCACGTCGCCGGTAATAACAGCTTTCGAGCCAAAGCCGATGCGGGTTAGAAACATCTTCATCTGCTCGCTGGTGGTATTTTGCGCTTCATCGAGAATGATGAAAGCATCGGCGAGCGTACGTCCGCGCATGAAGGCAAGGGGGGCAACCTCAATCACTTGTTTCTCAAGCAGTTTGGTTACGCGCTCGTAGTCAATCAAGTCAAACAACGCGTCATAAAGCGGACGGAGATAAGGGTCGACTTTCTCCTGCAAGTCGCCAGGTAGAAAGCCAAGCTTCTCGCCGGCTTCAACCGCCGGTCGCGCGAGCACGATGCGGTTCACTTGCTTTTGCATCAGCGCCTGCACGGCCAATGCAACCGCAAGATAGGTCTTGCCGGTCCCGGCTACGCCGATGCCGAACACAACGTCCTGCTCTTGAATTGCCTGAATGTATTTGCGTTGCGTCGCCGACTTGGGCGCCACTTGTTTCTTACCCGCCGGGTTGAAACGCGCTTTGGTAAAGTAGTCGCGCAAACTAAACGCGCGGTCTTCGGCAATCTGCGCAAAGGCTTCGCGCAACTCTTTGTCGGTGAACGAGCGACCTTCCCGGAACAATTCGGAAAAGTCTTCGAGGATGCGCTCGGCGGTGGCTACGTCTTCCGGATCACCATCAATGGAAACGTCCTGACCGCGCGCGTCGATGCGCACCTCGAGCAACGATTCCAGGTATTTGATGTTCTGATCGTGAACGCCGAATAGAGTTTCCAGGCCGCGAGGTGGAAGTTCGATCTGCTTCAAAACAGGCAAGCGTCTCCTTTGGAAGAACGAAATGGATTCGATTTGTTTTCGGGAGTGTGAGCTGCGAAAAGAATTGCTGGCATATCTTAGATGAAAGCGACGCTACTACAGGCATCAAATAGTGTCAAATGAGGTGTGAAAAGCCGTGCCCGAAGTGGTCCCAGTTGCTTGACACTCCATATCGCGATCCCTATACTCCGTCACTTGCGCATTGGCGCTAATCAGGTAGACTGGTTCAAATCGTTTAGAAAAACGCATTATTTGCAGTGAATATTTGGAGAAGTTGATGCCTAATCACAAGTCAGCAGAAAAGAGAGTGCGGCAGAGCGAACGACGCCGCAAGCTCAATCGCGGCAATCGCAGCCGTCTAAGAACTTCGCTCAAGAACCTGCGCAGCGCGCTGGAGGGCGACGGCAAGGGAGCGAGCGCGATTTTGCCGGAGACGATTTCAACCATTGACCGGGCAGTGCAAAAAGGCGTGCTGCACAAGAACGCAGCGGCGCGATACAAATCGCGATTGACGGCGCGTGTAAATGCAGTCGCGGCAAAATAATAGCCGTTCAAATTTTTAGCAGACGAGGCGGATCGAGTTAATCGGTCCGCCTCGTTTTTTGTTTGAGTAGCATAGACTTTAGTCTGTGTTGACGTTAGCCACAGAGACTAAATGAACCGCTGACCATCTTAGCTGAATAAGATCTAGTAAGTTCTTTCGACGCGTAGCGTCAGCGCGAATTTAGTCCGGCCTTGAAAGGGCAACGAAGGGCAAAGACATACTTGAGACATCACCTCGTTTGGAGTCCGCGGAGCGGACGTTAGCGTAAAGCCTGGGGCGTGAGCCCCAGGTCAGTTACCAAAATCTGGATTGAACCCGCGAAGCGGGTGATAGCCGTTGGGACTTAACATTCGTCCAAATGATTCGGCTGCCGCCCGCTTCGCGGGCTTCGACGAGTGTTTTTCCTGACTCAATCCTGGGGCTTACGCCCCCGGGCTTTACGCTGGCCTCCGCTCCGCGGACTCGAAAAATTAAGATCAGTTGAACGGCATCTGGCGAGCCACAGATTACACTCCGTGCCTCTGCGAAAACCGGCGATTCAGTAACCTTCAATAGCTAAAGGCCACGCTTTTCGCGCGGTCCTTTTTATTGCAATTTGGTTGCGAGTAGATGAAATAACCAGTCCACCCCGCCTTCTCAAGTTCTACTCAAGAATTACTCAACCCTCGCGCGTAACCTGTCACTTGTCGAAAACCCAAAGCTCGTCGTGAATGTGAGGAGGACAGGCATGCAAAACCCGGGCACCAAAGTAAACGTAAAAAATCTTAGCTCAACAATATTGATTGCCCTTTTTGGCGCTGCGCGTCCGAAGAGACAGTTCAAGGATTCAGCACGCCCCGGCATCCGATCGTTGAGTTGCCGAATGAACATCGTTCTGCTCACTGTTCTGTGCCTGACCCTTGTTGTAATCACAACCACGATCGCGTCAAACCCGGGGACGAGCAACATCACCGTGCCCACGAGTGTTGGTCAGAAGGTTGTAGTCAACTGGACCGGGTCAATTCCACCGCTTGTCAATGGAACGAGCGATTGCTCCAAGTTTGCCGGTACTCCCGCTGCCGATCAGCACGTTTCGACTATTACCGTGCCAAACGGCGTCTACAATTCGCTGAACGCGAAATTTACGTTTCAGATTACCTGGCCTAACTCAGACAACGATGAAGTTTTGACGGTTATTAAGCCTGACGGGACCTCGTTCCCATCCAGCGACGGTGGCACGCCCAGCGAGACTGTCGTCGGCAATAACCTGGCAGGAGGCGCGTATAAGATTGTCGCGTGCGGTTTTGTAAGTGGTCCTGATCCGCAGCCCTACTCCGGTACACTCACGATCGAGACCCTGTCGAACGCAACGCCGCCGCCAGCGTCGCCGACACCCACCCCAGTGCCAACGCCGGTCGTTCCCGGAGTGCCTCGTTACTACAACTACGCAGCCGGACCATCATTAGGAGAAAGTGCTGGCGAGCCGACCCTTGGTTACAATCCGAACACCAAACGGGCGATGTATATAGCGGGCTTGCAGACGCTTCAAGTAACATTCCCTGAAAACATCCAGCCGCTCGGATCCATTCCGGAAGCAGGGCCCGCTGATTGGAAAGATGTTTCTTACCTAACCACCAAGACAAGGTCACTCGATCCTATTCTGTTTACCGATCAAGGGACCGGCCGCACCTTTGTCTCGCAACTAAATGACATTTACCAGGTTTATCAGGCGACTGGAAACGGGCTTACTTTGATTGGCATAAACAGCCTCATGGCTTACACCGATGATGACGGAGCTAGTTGGACACCGGCTCAACTCAATCCGCCTGATGGAAGTTACGATCACCAAACTGTTGGTGGTGGTCCATACCCAGCTGCGTTGTCGGCTCTTGCGAATCCAGTTAACAAAGGCAGTGCGGTTTACTACTGCGCTCAGGCAGGGCTAACTGCGTTTTGCTCGCGTAGTGATGACGGTGGATTGAACTTTGGCAAGGCGGTTCCGTTATATGCCTCAGTGTCTGTTAACGGGTCGACAGCCTGCGGCGGCATTCATGGGCACGTAAAAGTCGCGCCTGACGGAACGGTGTATGTACCTAACTACAATTGCGGTGGCAAGCAGGGGCTTATTGTGTCCACTGACGCGGGAACGACCTGGACCATTCGTCAAGTGACTGGCAGTCTGCCGCCGGTCGCTGGAATTCTCGATCCATCAGTTGCTATCAGCAAAGATGCTCCCGAAGCTGGGGGCACGTCGAATACGATTTATTTTTCCTATGTCGGAAAACAGCCGGGCACAATACCCGCGTCTGAAGCTAATGACAATCATGTTTACGTTACTGCAAGTAAGGACAGAGGACTCACCTGGAGCACACCAGTCGATGTAGGGACTAGTGTCGGAGTCAAGAACGCGGTGTTCCCGTCGGCCGTCGCCGGCGACGCCAACCGGGCTGCTGTAGCTTTCATTGGCACCAGCATGAGCGGGGACCATGAAGCCGCAGATTTTAAGGGTACGTGGTTCGGCTATGTTGCGCACACCTACGACGGCGGACGCACTTGGACCACCGTAAATGCCACTCCGAAGGGACCAGTTCAGCGAGATGCGTGCATCTGGAACGGAGGAGGCAACAACCCCTGCCGTAACCTGCTTGATTTCAACGACGCTACCGTCGACGACAAAGGACGCGTACTGTTCGCATTTGCTGACGGCTGCATCGATGGCTGCGAGACCGGAGGACCAAATTCGTATAGCGCGAAGGCCTCGATTGCCCGTCAATCCGGCGGCAGAGGGTTGTTTGCTCAATACGATATGCCAGAGCCCGTCGTGCCGAAGAGTCCCTATCTCACCGGTTTCCGCGACGACATGGCTTCTTACTTGACCTGGAATCCACCGGATAACGGTGGCTCCGCCATCGCTGCTTATAACATCTATCGCCGCGGTGGGTCGGGCGTGGAGTTGCTTATTGGAAAGGCGAGTGGAAAAGCAACGAGCTACAACGATCGTAGTGTGGACTCGCTGGTAAATACTTACACCTACCGCATCACAGCTGTGAACGGCGTTGGAGAAAGTCCCTCCAGCAATCCGGTCGCTCTGGTCGTCGAGCCACGCAGGGAAGCAACCGGCGCTTGTAGCGCTCCCGGTGTGACCGCGATTTTTGATCCGGCAGGAGATCCGAGCGATGCGCAACCCGCGCACGACATAACCTCAGTCTCCATGGCCGAGCCTGAAGATCTTCCGGGCAAATTGGTTTTCACGCTGAAAGTGGCAGACTTGAAAACAGTACCACCAGGTTGGCGCTGGGCGGTTCGTTTTGGAGTAAGCAAATCCGGCATTCAGCAATCTCCACCAACTGACGTTACGGGAGCTGCTTCGGAAGACTACTTCGTTTCCATGGTGACAAGTGACGGCGCTGCGCCGGCCTTCACCTGGGGTGTCACGAGCGTGCCGCAAGGCGCGTCACGTGTGTTCACTACGAAGGGTTCACTTGATGGGAGCAAGTTCGAAGCCAACGGCGCCATCACCCTCGTAATTTCGAAATCACTCATAAACAACCCCGGACCAGGAGACCTTATTAACAACATGGCAGGCAGCGTACGAGCGACCGTGCCTTCAGCTTTACCGGGCACGGGCGGCACTAACGAGACGATACCCGACAGCACGGGTGGCGGCATGTACACACTGCGTAGTGCGACGTTGTGTTTGCCTAATACTGCCCCGGTCGCGATGATCACGGCTGATACAGACCACGGTGTTATGCCGCTAACCGTGAATTTCAACGGCGGCGGGTCGTACGATGCCGATTCGATCGACAGCATCGCAAGCTACACTTTCAACTTCGGAGATGGCGGGGACGATGTTACTCAGAATTCGCCGGCGATCAGTCACACGTTTATGGAGGAGGGTGAATACATCACCCGGCTCGTCGTTACTGATTCGCGCGGGAAAGTCAGCTCCAACACGGCGCTGTTCCACATTGAAGTCCAAGATGCCAATCCCTCCCCGACGCCAACACCGACACCTCAGCCGCCGTCCTGTTTGGAGGACGACAGTGCCGACGTGGCGTATTCGAATGGCTGGCACTTGATCAATTCTGCGAACGCCAGCGGCGGACACTTCCGCTATCACCAGGGAAATAGTTCAACGCATTTCGCAGCTCTGGACTTTAACGTCCCATCCGGCAACACTGGCTCGATCACTTATTCATTCGCGAAGAGTACTAAGGGTGGAACCGCCGACCTTTACCTCGATGGGGTGTTTAAGCAAACCGTCAACTTCGTTGGCAGCGCCGGTACAACCCAGGCGCCTGAATTCAAGCCAGAATACAGCCTGCAATTCGGCGCTCTGCCATCGGGGGCACACAGGATTGAGCTCAAGAACTTGAGCGGCGTTGTTTATGTAGATGCATTCTGTTTGCAGAACTCGGTATCCGGGGCGCAACCGACAAGCGGACCGGGAGCTACTACCAATCAGTCAAGCTCTGTGTCGGCTGGGCAAACCTCAACTAGCGGTTTCACCATGCCGGCGGGGGCACAGGAGATTTCCGTCGTCGCAGCATCGAGCCTGAATGTTCCTTATAAACTCGTGCTGGTGAATCCTTCGGGAGTGGCGTTGCAAACTGTAGATGCTTCTAACGGAGTCGCGGTCCTGAACTCCACGGTCACACAGAGCGGTACGTACCTAATAAAGGTTGTCAACGTGAGCCTTGGGCCACTGCAGTTCACTGTGACGGCCACGCCGTTAGTTTCTCGCTAGACGACGCACTCCAGCGGCGCCGTTAAAACTATACGTCGCCGCGGGGGTGCCAGGTATTCTTCGGCTCATCAGTCCGCGTTAATCGGTGAAATTGCGGATGAGGAATTGTTGTCGAATAAGAGGCCACGCATCCAGTGTGGCCTTTTTTATTGCAATTTGGTTGTGAGTAGATGAATTAGCGTTTCCACCCTCCTTCTCAAGTTCTGCTCAAGTTTTCCTCAACCCTTCTGGCTATCGTTACAACAGAAAAAAGTAATTCGCTGCAATTACTACTGGTTGCCGTTTGAAACCCCATCTTCCGAATGAACCCCGGAAGTTTCGTCCGCAGGAGGCTGATATGTTGCGTCGTCTAAGAACCGTCCGCTCCGGTTTCTCTACTTTCACTTCCAGCCGGCTAAGAGTTTTTCTGGCTTTGGCGTTTTGTTCGCTGGCGCTCGCGCTATCAGTAACTCTGGCGCCGTCGTCGCTAAGCGCAGTGCGTACCGCGCTGGCGTCCTCGACGTCGACGATGCAAATAACGCCGAGTAGCGGCAACACGCTTACGGACACGAGCGGGGCACTGACCTTCACGGGTGGTCCATACCTGGTCCCTAATCCCTCGTCCCAAGCCGATGGCGTGCCCATTTGCAATGCGGCGTTGCCGTGTGATGAGTACACCTTCAATGTCAACGTTAGTGCCACCACCTCGCGGACGAAATACGTTCGTATCCAGGTCGACTGGCCTGTCGTCGGCGAAGCGCAATTTGATTTATATGTCTTCGACGGCACGACCGCTTCAGGCACACTGATCGCAAAATCGTTAGGCGACCAGACGTATGTAGCGCCGGATGTCGCGTTGATTCCGGCGGTGCCGGCTGCAAACGGAATTTATACGCTGCGCATTGTTCCGTTTCTTCCTTTTGGCCAGAGCATCACTGGAACAATAAAGTTGGTCGACATTCCGAGCGCAGCACCAGCAGATCCAGGTGTAGCACCCAGCTTCTCTAACCATGTGTCGCCCTCGACTATGGGAGACAACGCCGGTGAGCCGTCAATCGGAATCGATTGGGCGCCCAAGGTCGCAAGTCTTAGAAACGATGCCAACAAAACTAACACTGGCGGCGTGGCCTTCTTTCAATCCGGCAATAACACGTTGCGCGTAAGTTTTGACGATCGCACCAACCCATCTACGGCACTTTGGGAAGATAAATCTGCACCTACCGTGCAACAGTTTGTCCTGTCCGATCCGATCGGCTTCGTCGATCATCAAACCGGACGTGTGTTCTCGCTGGATTTACTTGGCGGTGAGGGAAACAGCCTGGCTGCATTCTCGGATGATGACGGCAACTCATGGACACCGATGCAGGGTGGCGGCTCCCCCGCTGGTCCAGATCACGAAACGCTTGGTGGCGGCCCTTTCAATAATTCAGCGGTGCCAGCCCCGCCGCCCCATCCGCTTTACCCAAACGCTGTTTATTATTGCTCGCAAAACATAGCCGGCGGAGCGGAATGCTCGCGAAGTGACGACGGTGGACTAACGTTTGGTCCAGGTGTCAACATCTTCACTCCCACCCAATGTTACGGTGGAATTCATGGCCATGTGAAAGTTGCTCCCGACGGCACGGTTTACGTACCTAACTCGTCTTGCACTTCAGGCAACGGCGGCAGTCAGGGTATGGCAGTCTCTCGCGACAACGGCTTGACCTGGCATGATTCAACTGTGCCGACAAGTACCGGCAGCGGCGATCCATCAGTCGGTATCGACGCCGATAACAACATCTTCATTGGTTATGTTAATGCGGACGGACGGCCCCACATCGCGGTGTCATCCAATCATGGAGATACCTGGTCCAAAGACTATGACGTTGGCGTCCCAGTGGGATGCAATGCGGAAGCGGATCCTAATCCGGCATATGCACCGTGCCGAATCAAAGGGGCAGTGTTCCCGGTAGTTGTAGCTGGAGACAAAGGTCGCGCTGCGTTCGGATTTATCGGAACCACGACCGGGGGAAACTATCAGGATGAGGCAACATTTCAAGGCGTCTGGTATTTCTACGTTGCAACTACCTATGACGGCGGCAATACGTGGTCAACAGTAAATGCGACCCCAGGCGACCCGGTGCAAAAGGGATCGATCTGTCTGGGCGGGTTAACCTGCGGTAATGATCGAAACCTCCTCGACTTCAACGACATGTCCATTGACCGCGAGGGTCGCGTGCTGGCGGCGTACGCCGACGGCTGCGTCGCCTCCGCAGGATGTGTAGCGCCAAACTATTCCGGTCGCTCGAGTAAGGCAGCGATCGTACGTCAGATGAATGGACGACGAATGTTCGCCGCGTTCGACACCGGTGGTACGCCCACACCTACGCCAACTCCCACGCCGCCGACAGATGATCCGTGCTTTGCCCCAGGTCTGACTGTCGTCACCGATCCGGCTGGCGATCAACTGCAAGGAACGGGTGCAGCAGAAGGCCAGCTTGACGTTCAGCTCTTGAAGATCGCAGAGCCCTATACAACGGCCGCGGACAAGACGCTGACATTTACATTGAAGGCAGCCAGTCTTAGTGCGCCGCTACCTCCAAATGCAACTTGGTTTGTTCGCTTCAGCGCTCAAGACACCACGAATACCAGTCGTCAACTCTTCGTTGAAATGAACACGAACGGTACCGATCCAACCGTGCCGCAGTTTGACGTTGGACGCACCGACGTCATTCAAGGCAACAATCTTGATACCACGCAAACATCTGATGCAGTCAGCGGATCCTTTAGCGCCGACGGTACCATCGTCATCAAGCTCAAGACCCAAACTGACATCCCGATGACGGCTACAGGTGCGCCAAATTTCACGATAAATCTCGCGCCCGGCGCCACCCTTTCGAATGTTCAGATCATGACGGCGCAGTTATTCGGCGCGGCGGGAAGCGGACTAAACGCGACCATTGATTCCGCTACAAACAACGGTGGAACTAAGAGCTACGCCATCAGGGGAAATGCCTCTTGTGCGGCGGGAACACCGACGCCAACGCCGACCGTTTCGCCGACCGCAACGCCTACACCGACAGCTACACCAACTCCAACAGTCACGCCCACGCCGGTTGCGGGCACGCCGTCGTACATTAATTACTATCCACCTTCCGGCGTCGCTGAAGATTTCGGCGAACCATCGATCGGCGCGAATTGGAAGTCAGGGAAGATAATGTTCTTCGGCGGCTTTTCGCCTTACGCCCTGCGCGTCGGCTTTAATGACGCTACCTCTCCGGCAACGGTTACCTGGGATCAAACTGCTTTGCTGGTCGCAGCCACGCCGCGAGCCTTTGGTGATCCAATCTTATTCACAGACCGTGAAACCGGTCGCACGTTCGTTTCGCAACTGTTTGGACTGACGCCATTCAACGGCATGGACTTTACCGATGACGACGGCGCCACTTACCTGCCTAGTCAGGGTTCCGGTATCGGCAGCGGCATTGATCATCAAACAATTGGCGGTGGTCCATTCCATGCGCCAATTCCAACCGGCGCAACTTACCCGCATTCCGTCTACTACTGCGCTCAGGACGGCTTGAACAGCAGTGATACCGGCATCGCAAACTGTGCGCTGAGTATTGACGGTGGGGTGACTTTTGGACCAGCGGTTCCGGTCTATGCGCTTTCCGTGAACGGGTGTTTCCCGTTGCACGGTCACATGAAAGTCGGGCCGGATGGCACCACTTACTTGCCTAACCGCAAGTGCGGTGCCGGCGCCGGTCTGGTGATGACTGAAGACAATGGCCTTACCTGGACAGCGCGCACGGTGCCGAATTCAACGGTGGGCGACAGCGACGCATCACTGGGTATCGCCACTGACGGCACACTGTTCCTGGGTTACGAAGGATCCGACGGCCACGCCTACATCGCTGTGTCACACGACAAAGGCACCACCTGGACGAATCCCGTAGACGTAGGAACGCAACTCGGTTTGCAGAACGCTATCTTCCCGGCGGTAGTGGCAGGCGATGGCGGGCCGAACGCGCGTGCAGCGTTTGCTTTCTATGGCAGCACCAGCCCGGGCGATCAGGACGATCCCTCATATCGCGGCGACTGGTACCTGTTTATCTCTTCCACCTTTGACGGCGGGAAGACATGGACCACCGTGAATGCTACGCCCGGTGATCCAATTCAGCGCGACGGCATTTGTACGCGCGGGTTCCAGGGCTGCACAGTGCCACGCAACCTGCTCGACTTCTTCGACGCCACGGTTGATAAGGAAGGGCGCGTTGTGGTCGGTTACCAGGATGGTTGTATGGGCGCCTGTGTCCAGTCAGGTCCTAACTCAAACACGGCGAAGGGTGTAATTGCGCGGCAGAGTGGCGGTCTGCGTATGCTGGCAGCATTTGATTCCGGCAATCCAACGCCTACACCAACGCCGACTCCGAGCGTCACACCGACGCCGACGCCCATACCAACACCGGTGCCCGTATATCAAAAGGGTGGTATCACGTTTAGCCCGAGTGTGGCCACACGTGCTTCGGTGGCCAGTCGCGACGGTGAGCCGAGCCTGCGCGTTGACAAACTTGGCAACGCCTACGTCGCCGGCATTCGCGGTGTACCCGCAGGCGTTGATCTGTGGTACTTCGATCTCAACCCCAGCAGTCCAACCTACGATCCGTTTATGCGCAACCCGATCTATCGCGGGCAGCCGGATCAATTCTCGCCGGATGAATCAATCGAAGTTGGCGCAGATGGCGGCGGTGATGTCGACCTGGCCGTAGGCTTTGATGAATCCAGTCCGGGCAAACCACCCTACCTGGCGTTCAGTAGTTTGACTGCCGCCAATATTTCAACGGCCAACTCGACTGATCGAGGTCTAACCTTTACCAAGAACCCGGCCGGTAACGTGACCGGAGGCATACCGGCGGATGACAGACAGTGGATGGAGTTTCTCGGAAAGGATTCCGTCTACTTGATCTATCGCACACTCGAACCGGCAATCGCACTCGTCCAACGTTCAAACGACGGTGGTTTCAGTTATGGACCAGCGCGCGAGGTCGGCACGATAGGTCAGGTCGGTGGTGTAAGTGTGGATCAAAACGACGGCACTGTTTACATCGCCGGCGGGAACGGCATCGTCGCCGTCGGAACGCCTGCAACTCCCGGCGCCGAACCGTTGACATACACACTCCACAACGTCGTAGGCGCCGGCAACGCGCACCTGTTCTTTACGGTTAAGGCCGCGAAAGACGGCACTGTGTACGTTTGCTACTCCGACGATCGCAACGTATTCATTCGCTGGTCCAAAGACAAGGGCAACACCTGGAGCCCGGCTGTTCGCATGAGTGACGGACCAGAAACCGCGACCAGTATTGTTCCCTGGATGGAAACGGGGCCAACGCCTGGTTCGATAGGAGTTGTCTGGTACGGCACCACTGCAAGCACCAACAATGACAACGCAGACTGGAAAGTATTCTTTGCGCAGAGTCTCAATGCGACGGATGCCAGTCCAATCATTCGCCAGGTTGAACTCAGCGATCACTTCATCCACGGCAGCAACATTTCCGAGGGGGGCTTGCCAGTTACTCCGGGGGCGGCGCCAAACCGGAACCTGCTGGATTATTTCCAGATTGGGTTTGATCCGACTGGTGCGGCGGTTGTCGCTTACACCGACGATCACAACGATTTCGACGGCAACGTTTACGTCGCCCGGCAAATTAGTGGTCCAGGCGTTAAGGGCAGCGATGTGCCGGCGCCAATTCCGGGCAGCGCTTTGCCGCAACCAACCCCGCAGCCTCTCGGTGCGCCGCAGGTTACCGACTATGCCCAAGATGCGAAGACAGGATTACTGACTGTTCTGCCATTGAATGATCCGCTGGACATCTTGTCAGTGAAGTATTCAACGGAAGGCACCGCAAGCAATCCAGTGCTGGTGGCAACCATGAAGGTCTCGGATCTCTCAGTTGTGCCGCCACTCTCAAACTGGCGCATGAACTTTACCGCCAACGCTCCCGACTCTCGTATGAGCCCAACCGGCGATTACAGTTTCGGACTTTCTGATCGCGGCGATCAGTTCTTCGTTCGCGCCACAACAGATGCACTCGGCACGAAGACCTATACCTACGGCACGGCAGTTCGCGAACATCAACATCGCGGGTTCATTGCCTACACTGATGTCGGCGCTGCCGATAGCGGATCGTTTGATTCGGCTGCCGGGACCGTTACCATCAAGGTCTCGCTCAGCAAACTAAACGCGACCCTGGCGGCAGGTCGTCCGCCGCTTGGACCGGGTTCCATTTTGGCAGGATTACGGGCGGGTACGTTCACCACGGGTGACGACAATCCAGCAGATAGAAACGACCGCGCCAAATCGGACGTGGCCCGTGGCGGAACGCAGTATGCAATTAACAGCGCGCCCACAGCGGTGCTGACTGCGAATCCGACATCTGGTGCGCCACCCTTGGTGGTTAACTTTGACGGCTCGGGCTCAAGCGATCCTGATGCCGGCGATACGCTCAGCTACACGTTTGATTTCGGCGATGGTTCGGCGCCAGTGACACAATCGACGCCGGCAGTGGCCCACACTTACAACCAACTCAACAAGTTCACTGCCAGCCTGACGGTGAAGGACCAGTCAGGTTTCACCAGCAACACCGCGACGGTTCAAATTGACGTCACCAACCGGGTGCCAACCGCAGCTTTGAGTGCAACACCAACCAGTGGTTACGCTCCGCTGCCGGTCAACTTTGATGGATCGGCTTCCAGCGATCCTGACGCGGGAGATTCAGTTGCGTCCTACACGTTTGATTTCGGCGACGGCGCCGTAGTCACTCAGGCGGGTGCGAAGCTTGCGCACACTTACAACGCGGGCGGCATTTACACCGCGAAACTTACAGTCGCCGATACGCACGGCGGCACCAGCACTAACACGGCGCAGGTGCAGATTACCGTCAACAACCGGCCGACAACCGACTGCATGGAAGAAGACGATGCGCGCATCGCCTATTCTGATGGCTGGCACAACGGCACCTCGACCAATGCAAGTGCGGGTCATTTCCGTTGGCACCAGGGCAAGTCGCCCAGTCATACCGCAAGCGTTGACTTCAGCATTCCCACCAACGGAACGGGAGTGTTTAGTTATCGCTACGCCAAGAGCACCAAGGGCGGTACCGCAGAGGTGTTCATCGATGGTGTCTCGCGCGGCACAATCAACTACAACGGCAGCGCGGGTTCGGATAAGGCACCTGACTTCGGCGCCGGCGGAGTTCCCTATGAAGCGCGATACGAAGGGCTCGGCGCAGGCACACATCGCTTTGAGTTGCGCAACATGGCCGACAGCGTGTTCGTTGACGGCTTCTGCCTGACAGTTACGGTGCCGCCACAGACCGTTACGAGTGGAGGTTCGGGCGGCACGACCACGGCGAGCACGTTTACCGGTACGCCGACCAGCGGACCGGGACCAAGCACCAGCAACGACTCTTCAGTCAATGCCGGCCAGGAGTCAAAGACAAATGTCACGCTCGGAACCAATGCGCGAGCGGTTTCGCTGGTGGCAGAAACAAGTGGAAACCTTCCGGTCAAGTTGGCCCTGGTGAGTCCAACCGGCCTGACACTGCAAATCGTAGATGCGGTGAACGGGGTTGCGGTACTTACTACACCGGTCACGCAGGGAGGGATCTATACGGTGAAAGTCATCAACGTCAACCTGGGACCTGTTCAGGTTTGGACGGTGGCTACACCAACAGTTGCCAGGTAGCAATAGGCGGGGTTTCGCCCCGCCCCGCATACTGGCACAACGGGGGCGGACCTGGTATCCGCCCCCCGTTTTTTTCGACCGACTTGCTTCGGAGTCAGGCGTTACAGCAGACTCGGCTGTGCCGCCGGCCCTACGGTGGGCTAAATCCCTTTCCCGTACGATTCGCCACGTTTGCTCTTCTTCTTTACAAACCCTATAAACTAATTCGCCATGGAACCGATGACTTCAGCGGTTGCTGTTCTGACGGCAATGATCACGCCGGCGGTTTTGATCTCCGCCTGCGGCAGTATGATCCTTTCCACTTCCTCGCGGCTGGGCCGTGTAGTCGATCGAGTGCGTGCGCTTTCAGACAAGCTTGAGGAGTTGGCCCGCAAAGATGCCGTTGAGACCAAGGACCGGCAGGCAATTATTTTTGCACAACTCGACAAGCTCACCAGTCGCGCTCGAATCCTGCAACGCGCGATGGTTACTTTTTATTTGGCCACGGGAATGTTTGTGGCAACCAGCGTTGCGATTGGCCTCGTGGCTTTCGTGCCCAACAGGCCGAATTACAACATGGTGCCGGTTGTCGTTGGTTTGATCGGCGCGTGCTTTCTTTTTTACGGCAGTATGCTATTAATTTTCGAAGCGCGGCTGGCGCTAAGCACGATTCATGCGGAGATGGACTTTATCTGGCGGCAGACAACGCGCGCCGCGCCTGCTGAAGTTGTGCAGCAACATAAACCACACTTTGTGCATTTTCGTGCGCGGAAATAGGTAGCATAGACTTTAGTCTGTGGCGATGTTACCCACATTAAAGGAACGGCTGCTTAATAGGCTGAATAGGATCGGTATCACTTCTTTCGACGCGTAGCGTCAGCACGAATTTAGCCCGGCCTTTCAAGGCCGGGAAAAGCCAGGAAGGTTGTTCGCGTCGCGTAGCGACGCTGGAAACCGTACGACACTCAATCGTCGCTACGCGACGATGGCAAAGGAAGAACCTGATCCCGGCGTTGAAACGCCGGGCTAAACTCGTACGGACGCTACGCGTCCAAGACACTTATCAGAGCTTCCTTTAGTTCAT
>DATAOU010000218.1:0-10243 GCA_036265575.1 Pyrinomonadaceae bacterium | reverse complement strand
GGAATTCGCTCCAGCGCATCGGCAATTTGCGACCGGTCACGCGTGAATTCCTGTAGCAGCTCGACATTGTCGTGATAAGTCATCACTGCCACTTCGTCCGTTTCCTTCAAACGCGCGAGCGCTTCGTTTGAAGCCCGTCGTACCTCATTGCCGAATGGATCGATACATCCTCCGCGGTCGATCAATAACACCACCGAAAGCGGCAGCGTGTCCTGACTAAAATTTGTGATTTTCTGTTTCGTGCCGTCCTCCAGAATCACAAAGTCAGTTTCCTTTAGATCGCCGACGACGCGGGCAGTTTTCTTTTGCAGCACCAGCGCGTCCACCGTTACGAGGTCAACATCGACCTTCACTATCTCGGCTGGCTGCGCCGCGGTTCGCTTGTCGCCAGTAACAGTCCGTTCGCGAGTCTGTGACGTGATCCGCGACGAAACGTACGGCAACAGTAAAAGCAATAGCAGTGGCGAAAGATATTTGTATTTACCCGCGCTTGAGAACAAGGATTTCATGAGCACTCCAATGCGAAAGGCTGCGACCTAGCTTTCCCCGGGGAGAGTGCTTTGGCGAGGATGCGATGATAACCCGTACGTGTCTACGAGAAAAGAGAAGTAAGGAGCCTGATGACCGCCTCTTTTTAGCCGCCGCAGATCTTCGCGGATACTCGCAGATCAGAGTCAAGAAACTGTGACAGCAAAGAAAGCCGTTGCAGCTTCGCGTCGTCCGCGTCAGCCCGCGGCAGAAACTTCCTACAGGGTGCGCTTTGAACTTAGTGTCCAAGTCGATTAAAGTATCCGCTGTCTGCCCACGCTGTTCCCATTCCAGATTTAGTTCAGTTCAGGAGATTGATCCCCATGAATAGAAATGCCTCGAGGTCGCATCTCGCGCGAACCTTGTCATTCTCGATGCTATTGATTGTGTCGCTGTTGACGGCGCAACTGGCGTTGGCGCCACTTACGAGCGCGCAGAATCCAGCTCCCTCGACTCCGGTAGTCGATGGTGCAGCACCACCCGCAAAGCTTACGTATCCCGATTCCATGCCGGGCTCTACTGTCGACGATTATTTCGGTACCAAGGTTGCCGATCCGTATCGTTGGCTGGAAAACGATCGCGCGCCGGAAGTTGAACGCTGGGTGGAAGCCCAGAACAAAGTCACTTTCGCCTACCTCGACAAGATTCCTTACCGGCAAAAAATTAAGGAGCGGTTGACAGCTCTTTATAACTATCCGAAGTACTCTACGCCGACGCATCGCGGCGACTACTTCTTCTATACCAAGAATGATGGACTACAGAACCAGAGCGTCTGGTACCGGCAGAAAGGCCTCGATGGCGCTGCCGAAGTCTTGCTCGATCCAAACAAGTTGTCGGCGGACGGTACTACGCGTTTGGGCTCGCTCTCATTCTCCAAGGACGGCAAGTATTTGGCGTATGGCGTTTCCCAGGGCGGTTCGGATTGGAACGATGTCTATGTTTTGGATACCGCGACAAAACAATTGTCGACGGACCATGTTGAGTGGATGAAGAGCTCAGGGATTTCCTGGCAGGGAGACGGCTTTTACTACAGCCGCTATCCTGCGCCGGAAAAAGGTCACGAGCTGACGGCGAAGAATGAAAATCATCAAGTCTTCTATCACAAGATCGGAACGCCACAATCCGCGGACACGCTGGTCTACGAGGATCCGGCAAACCCGCAGCGTTTCCACACTGTCGGCACCAGCGACGATGAGCGTTATGTTTTCCTGACGATTTCCGAACGCGGCAAAGGTAAGAAGGGGAATGCGGTTTTTTATCGCGCGGCGGCGGACATGAAGTTCACGCCTTTGGTTGGTGAAATTGGCGACGACACCTACAGCGTAGTTGACAATGTCGGTGACAAGTTCCTGGTCTATACCGATCACAAGGCGCCAAACGGTCGCGTGTTTCTTTTCGATCCCCAGCATCCTGAAGAAGCAAATTGGAAAGATGTGATTCCCGAGAAACCGGAACCACTCGATTTTGCGAACACGGTCGGCGGAAAACTTTTCGTCGGTTATCTAAAGGATGTGGCAGCGCGAGTTTATGTGTACAGCTTGAATGGCAAGCTCGAAAACGAAATCACGATGCCGGGACCCGGAACTGTCGGTGGCTTTGGCGGCAGAGGTGATGACAAGTTTACTTTCTACACGTTCACGACCTTCAATTTTCCACCCACGATTTACAAATACGACCTGGCCACAAAACAGTCCAGCGTCTTTCGCCAACCTGAAATTCCTGGTTTCAAGTCAAACGATTTTGAAACTTCTGAAGTCTTCTTCACCAGCAAAGACGGCACGCGTGTGCCGATGTTCCTGGTGCATAAGAAGGGAATCAAGCTCGACGGCAACAATCCGACTGTGCTGTACGGCTACGGTGGTTTCAACATCACCACTTCGCCA
Organism: Pyrinomonadaceae bacterium; assembly: GCA_036265575.1. Taxonomy (GTDB): domain Bacteria; phylum Acidobacteriota; class Blastocatellia; order Pyrinomonadales; family Pyrinomonadaceae; genus PSRF01. Next base: position 7,832 of record DATAOU010000218.1, on the reverse strand, counting down.
AACTTCAGCGCCTTGCGGCTGGCGCTGCTCGAGCAGGGCTTCGTTTACGCTTCAGCGAACATGCGTGGCGGCGGCGAGTATGGCGAGAAGTGGCATGAAGCGGGCATGAAGCTTAAGAAGCAAAATGTTTTTGACGACTTCATCGCGGCGGCGGAGTACTTGATCAAGAACAAATACACCTCGCCTGAGAAGCTTGCAATTCAGGGTGGTTCGAACGGCGGCTTGTTGGTCGGCGCAGTTTCCAATCAGCGGCCTGAGTTATTCAAGGCTGTAGTCGAACAGGCAGGCGTGATGGACATGCTGCGCTTTCACAAATTCACGATTGGGTGGAACTGGATTGCCGACTATGGCTCCAGCGAAAATGAAGCGGAGTTCAAAGCGCTCTATGCTTATTCCCCGATTCATAACATCAAGCCGGGCGTGAGCTATCCGGCAACGCTGATTACGACAGCGGACCATGACGACCGCGTTGTGCCCGCGCACAATTTCAAATACGCCGCCGCGTTGCAAGCAGCACAGGGTGGCACTAACCCCATCCTGATTCGCATCGATACGAAGTCAGGGCACGGCGCCAGCAGCACTACGAAAGCGATCGAGCAGGCGGCGGACATCTATTCGTTTCTGATGTGGAACTTGGGAGTGAATCCTAAGTAGAAAGCAAACAGCAAACAGCAAACAGCAAACAGCAAACAGCAGGCGGCTCTTACAAGGATGTTGGCATTAGATCATAATGCCCGTCTTTACAGAGTTGCTTGCTGTTTCTGTTTGGTGCGTGCTAATTACGGCGCATGCGGGATTTTAGACAGATCAAAGTTTGGGAAAAGGCTCATAGGCTTGCACTGGAAACGTATAAAGCAACTGCTGCCTTTCCAAAAGACGAGCGTTACGGGATTACAAGTCAACTGCGACGAGCGTCCGCTTCAATACCAGCAAACATTGCCGAGGGCTATGGCCGCGGAGGCAATGTTGAACTCGCGAGATTCTTACAAATCGGGATGGGTTCAGCTTACGAGGTTGAATATCACACACTGCTGGCAAAGGATTTAGGCTTTATCAGCGAAGACTCCTACGATCTGCTCTCAGCGCGAATCATCGAAGTAAAACGCATGCTTGCAGCGCTTCTCGTGAAGGTTAGAGCCGACTGCTAACTAAGTTCTTCAGGTTGCGATCAATCAAAACGTACCCAGTAAGCCAGGTCAATTTTCTTTGCTTGCTGTTTGCTGTCTGCTGTTTGCTGTTTGCTCTATAGGTAGCGCTATGCGCACCGCCAACCCGCCAGTGGCAACATTGGCGGCCTTAACTGTGCCGCCGTGCAAGCGGACGGCACGTTCGGCAATCGCCAGGCCCAGGCCCGTGCCACCGCTATTTCTATCGCGAGCCTCGTCAACGCGATAGAAAGGACGAAACAGTTTGTTGAGCGCCTCGTCCGACACGCCCGGCCCATGATCGCGCACAGTTATGATTGCCTGATCGGCGCAGTCTAACCTCACCTCGACCGCAGTTTCTTCAGCCGTGTACTGCACTGCATTGCGCACCACGTTTTCTATTGCCCGGCGCAACAGCTGCTCCTCGCCAAGGATGTTGCAGATCTCAGGCGACTCGAGCTGCACCGAGCGTTTCCGATTTCTCGCTTCATAATCTGCATCGGCAACAATCTCCTGGACCAACTGAACAAGATCAAACCGAGTCTGCTCGACCGCTTCGGTGTGACTCTCGAGGCGGGTGAGGGCGAGCAGTTGTCCAATCATCTCGTTTAGTGTTTCGGCTTCGCGCTCAATTCGTTGCAGGGCCGTCGTCGCATCTGCGCCCGCCCGCTGTCGCGCCAATTCCAGGGCCACATTTAAACGCGCCAGTGGCGAACGCAATTCATGTGAGATGTCGCCGAGCAAGCGCCGCTGTCCGGTTACTAACGTTTCGATGGTGGCCGCCATTTGATCAAAGTCTGCGGCGAGTGAGGCTAATTCATCGCGACGATTTCCCATCGATGGCGCCACGCGCGCGCTAAGATTTCCGCGTGCTAGTTCCTGGGTGGCCGCGCGTAGCTTCGTAACGGGCGCGGTCAAATACCTTGCTAGCCAGTAACAGAACAAACTGCTCACGGCAATGATGGCGAGCAAATGCAGCAGATGTTCCCACAATGGAGGCGAGTGCATCATCATCGGCACTTCAGCCACCAGCACATATTGTGCGCCACTTGGCGAAGTGACCGGCTGGGCCATCAGCCCGGGCGGGCCGTGCGGATCAACTTCGGGTGCTTGCGTGTGAAGAACGCGCCGCACGAGATTTGGCGACTCTTCAGGAACCTTGCGTCCGGCCAATTCATGCAGTTGTGCATCAAAAAGAAAAATTCGAATTTGCCCATCGCGCTCGACGCGGTCAGAGTAATCGGCGAGCGCCTGCCGGCCGTCGCGTTCGTAGATCTCGGTGGCCACCTGGGCATAACCATTTACTGCCGTATCCATGGGCCGTCGCATGGGAGGACGAAACGGTTCTGGTCGCAGCAGTTCGCCAACCAGAAAGGTACCGACCACGACCGTTAATAGCGCCGCGCCAAACCAAAGAAAGATTTTAAGAAAGAGGCTTCGTCCCAAAGTCACCGCTCCAGTTTTTCTCTGTGCGTCCTTTGTGTTCTCTGTGTCTCCGTGGTGGGCCCTGGTAACGACTATCACCACAGAGGCACAAAGGACACAAAGGACGCACAGAAGTTTCTACTCAAGTAGCCGCATAGATGTATCCAACTCCGCGCACGGTCTTGATGCGTTCAACGTCGCCCAGTTGATGACCTAGTTTTTTTCTCAAGTTACTAATGTGCATGTCGATGCTGCGATCAAACGGAGAAGTGCTGCGACCGAGCACCTCCTTTGAAAGCTCCTCCCGCGTTATGATCCTGCCCGCCGCGCGCAACAACTTTTCCAGCAAATCAAATTCGACCGCCGTGACCTCGATAACTTGCCCGTCGCGACGCACCACCCGTGTGGCAGGATCGAGTTCGACATCTCCGGCCTTCAATGTTCCGGCCGGGTTGGGTTCACGCGTGTCGTCAGTTTGACTGCGGCGCAGGATGGCGCGGATGCGCGCCACGAGTTCACGTGGATTGAAAGGCTTTGGCAAATAATCATCCGCGCCAATTTCCAATCCAACAATGCGATCGACGTCATCGCCGCGCGCAGTCAACATCAAGACGGGCACTTTCGATTTGGCGCGGATCCGGCGCAATACTTCAAAACCATTCAGCCCGGGCAACATCACATCCAGCACCACGATTGAGAAGTGGCCGGAGAGCGCCACCTCGGCGCCTTGATCGCCGCGGTTGACAGCCTGGATTTCAAATCCGAGCGGTTCGAGGTATTCAGTCACGAGCTCGCACAGGGCCACGTCGTCGTCGATGATTAATATCTGGTCCATTAGGTAGCGCCGGCATTGTAGCTTAAGCGGTTAGCCGTCTTTGTAAAGAAGTGTCAACGGCCCAGAGGGCAAAGGGCACAGGGCGAAGGGCCAAGGGCGAAGAGCAAGGAGCAAGGAGCAACTAGCTCCTCGCGCTTTGCCCTTCGCTCTTAGCGCTTTACCCTTTGCCGTCTTTACAAAACTTTACATTGCGTTAACTGACTCTTTACGTCCGAACGTCGCGAACTGTCGTATAAGACGGCATGCAAAGACCGGCCAGGCGGAATACACTGTCGGCCATACCATTAGAGGAGATTTCAAATGAAGAAAAAGATCTTAGTACTTGCCGGCATCGCTGCGCTGATAATCGGCGCAACGGTTTTTGCGCTGGCACAGCATCCGGGCATGGGCGAAAAGATGCGCGGTCATGGACCGGGCGACATGGTCGAACACATTTCTCGTGAATTGAACCTGACGGATGCCCAAAAGGCCCAGGTTAAAACGCTTTTCGACGCGCAGCAGGCGGCGGAAGAACAACGACATACCAAACTCGATGACCTTCGCAAACAGATCGAGGCAGCCACGGCGAACGGTCAGTTCGATGAAAACACTGTACGCGGTCTGGCGAGTCAACAGGCGCAGTTGATGACCGACCAGATGGTCGATCATTTGCGGCTGCACTCACAGATCTACGCCTTGCTGACTGCCGAACAAAAGACCAAGGCTGATCAGATGATGAAGATGCACGGACCGGAAGGCGGACCCGGCGGGCACGGGCATCATGGACCACCACCACCGCCTCCGAGCAACTAAGGCGGAATCCAACCAGGAAGGAGCATAGACTTTAGCCTGTGCTTCTCCAGCTGGAGCAAGGTAGGACACCGAAGGGCACGGCGCGGGCCGTGCCCTATTAATTTGAGGTGGCTCACCAGGTCCTGCGAATCGGATGGGCTTCGGTGTTGAAGATGACTTTCCGGAAGATAAGTGTTTTTGGTGGAGCGAAAAGAAGGTAGAAGTACTTGAAAGTTTCGGCGAAAAGGAAACTATGCATCAAGTCCCTCTTCTCCTTTGTCACTACGCTCTTAAGACTGGCGTACGCCTCGTCGGTTCTGCAGTACTTCACAAAGTCCGCGAATAAGACCTGCCCCATCGCCACATATTTCGGATCCTTTGTGTAGTGATAAAGATAATAAGTCGATTCAACTATCTCTGGTCGCAGTACATAACCTGCGCTGGTAACTTCCATGGTGCGGTAGTTCAACTCCTCCGGCTCAATGCCGTGAAGCTGCCACATTCTGAACGATGACGCTTGCAGGCTCTTTGCGCGGTTAAGATCGCCAGACAGCGCCAACACGGCAGGGAAGAAGGCATCCAACGCACCGAAGTTTGTCGCGGTCCGAGTCCCCGAATTCATGTCGGCATGTCCATACCAAAGTTGCTTCTCGACCTGTCCGTCAGCCAGGTATTTATTTATTGAAGCAATACTCTCCCGCCACATCCGTTTACAGTCCTGATCGTCAAATAACAACCAGCACTTCAAGAGATATTCGTAGTAACTATCGATGGCGCCGCTGATGTGACTGTCAGTAGCCAGCCATTTTCCTGTCTCCACATTTATCTTTTCACCAACCAGACCAATGGCAGATCGTCGTTTGTAGGTTTCAACCAGCGCGCGCTTGGCTTTTTCATAGAAGACGGGGCGATTCGTCAGTCTTGCAAGCGTGCCGAATTCGATTAACAGCGTTCCTGTCTCGGCGGGATTACTTTCGGCGTCGCGCACTTTGCCGGTCTTGAGATTTACAAAACGGTAAGGCATTCCGGTGGGCGAATCGAAAGCAGGGAGCAGCCGGTTGCCCAAATCTTCCGCCAGAGTCAAAAGACGCTTGTCGCCGGTGAGTTGATAACTGGAAAGCAGTCCGCCCAGCAGTCGGATCGTGATTTCGAAGTTCTGGACATAGATGTCTTTATCAAACGAAAGGTTCTTAGCAACATATTCGCGTGTGGCCCGTGCCTCATCGTCGAACCCCATGATTATCATCGTGTCGAGTGAATCAACTGGAGTCATCAGGAGCGACTGGCCATACCAATCGTGGTAGCTCTTACTTAGCGGGCGAAGATCGTCATGACCCCACGCGTATTTCTTGTAGCCATTCCACGCGTGCATGAACTCGGCGCGTACCTGGCTTGCTAGTTCTTTGTTGGAAGGCTGCTTCGATCTTTGTGATGCAACGGAAGAGTGAGTTTGCGCGAAGCCTGGATAGCATGGGCACGCGACAAAGAAGAGCAACAGCAGAATGAAGGGCCTCACGTTCATCTGGTTTTGCTGTCAGAGCAAACCCTTGCGTCTCTTTCCATAGTGGGTCAATGCATACAGAACCGGGAGCGGTAGCGACCGGGTCTATCTATCGTGGAGTCCAACATCATCGAAAAGAAAAGTTTACGCTGGTCGCGCGAGACCTGGAAGTTTTGCTTATCGTAAGTGCGACCCGGGCGCTACCGCTTCCGGTTCTGTATTCGCTGACCCACGTCGGGAGCCTTTGACGACACTGATTCGTAGCCCTTCACATCGCGCGAACACTTTCGTGCCGGGGCGAGCTGGATGACTACCTCTTCTTCCAGCGTACGCCGTCTTTGGTGTCTTCAAGAATTATCCCGCGACTGGCAAGCTCGTCGCGGATTTCATCACTGCGACGAAAGTCTCGGCGGTGGCGAGCTTCCTGTCGCTCATCAATCAAACTCTGAATTTCGCTATCGAGCATTTCCTTACTTTCAGCGCCAAAAATATTCAGCACCGTGTCGATCCGTTCGATCAGAGCCAGCAATTCCTGTTTGTTTTCTTCTTTTACTTTCTTGCGGGACAGCGCTGTATTTACTTCCCGACTGAGGTTGTGTACGACGGCCAGCGCGACCGATGTGTTTAGGTCGTCGTCCATGCCGGCTTCAAATTCGTCCGCCGTTCGCAACGCAATGTCGTGAAGCGCCTCGTTCATGCCCGGCTCAGCTTTAGCTTCAGCCAGTCGTGCGCGAAAATCGCGCAAGCCTGCGACTGTCTTTTCCGCACCAGCCAATACATCAAAGTTCAAATTGATCTGCTTGTTGTAGGGAACGCTCAGCAGGAAATAGCGAATGCCGGCCGCTGAATAACCCTTCGCTTTCAAATCGCGGAACGTGTAGTAGTTGCCCTTCGACTTTGACATCGTTTCGCCTTCGACCTTGAGATGTTCAAAGTGAATCCAGTAGCGGACAAACTGCTTTCCGGTGGCCCCTTCGCTTTGCGCAATCTCGTTTTCGTGATGAGGAAAAACCAGGTCGATGCCGCCTGCATGAATATCAAAAGTCTCGCCCAGATATTTCATGGACATTGCTGAACATTCGATATGCCAGCCAGGACGGCCGCGACCGATAGACGCATCCCAGGCAGGCTCATTTTCGTTCGCGGGTTCTTTCCATAACGCGAAATCACGCGCATCCTCTTTTTCATATTTGTCGGTGTCGATGCGCTCGCTGGCACCCGCAATGTTGCCCGCAAAGTTGATCTTCGAAAGTTTGCCGTATTCAGGAAAAGAGGCGATGCGGTAATAAATAGAACCGTCAGAAGTGTAAGCGTGGTTCGTCTCGAGCAGTTTCTCGATCAGCGCAACCATTTCCGGAATGTGGCGCGTGGCGCGTGGCACTATGTCAGGACGCTCGCAACCGAGGGCATCAAAGTCTTCCCAAAGCGCGTCGATGTATTTCGCCGTGTAGTCATCGATGCTTAGCCCGGCTTCCTGCGACTTGGCGATGATGCGGTCCTCAACGTCCGTGATATTCATCACGTGAGTGACTTTGTAGCCTTTGAATTTCAAGTAACGGCGCACGATGTCGGCGGCGACGGCTGAGCGAAAGTTGCCGATGTGGCCATACTCCCAGACGGTTGGGCCACAATAATAGAAACGAACCTCGCCCTCGTTTATCGGGTGAAACTCTTCGACGCGGCCGGTTAGCGTGTTACGGAATCTAAGCATTTAAATATTCGTTAGCAGATACGCGCCCCCGGATTTACCGCGGACGCGCAGGTTTGCGAGTCTAGGAAAGGATCAAGTGCGAGTCAAACGTAGTTAAGGTGGATGTAGAGCAGTTTAGAGTACAAACTTTAGTTTGCGCGTGCTTTATCACAACTCAAACTGAAGTTTGTACTCTGAACTTCTTGACCTGCAGTCCAGGAAATTCGTTACTCGTCGTTCGTCTTGCGAAAGTGTTCCCAGCCGCCGGGCTCCAAATTCCAAACGCGCGCGCCTTCCGCGATTCTCACGCCGGATGATTGTTCCTTGATCGTGCCAATACAGGTGACCGGTACGCCATCAACTCGCTTTGGTAGTTTGCTGACGTTTTCTGGTTTGACGGTAAAGAGCAACTCAAAATCTTCGCCACCGTGCAGCGCCAGCATCAATGGATCGAGCGCGCGCCGG
>DATAOU010000217.1:0-10789 GCA_036265575.1 Pyrinomonadaceae bacterium | reverse complement strand
CAAGCAGCTCCCCGTAGACTATCGACATGACATTCCGCCCGTTAGTTTCGGGGTTGAAAAGCGCGGTACTCGCGGTCGGAAGTGCAATGGTGTCGGTTGTCTGGTTGCTCCCATCAGACATCGAGCAATAACTCCCGAAGTAATACTCGACACCGTTCCCAGAGTAAGCAATCAATCCGGCGCCGATAATTGGCAATTCAGAACTGATCTGGCACGAGCCACTGAGCGTGCCTTCAGCAAAATTCATTTGCCAATTTTCAATGGTTGGACCTGCGCTCGCCTGAACGGCGGGTAGATCGTTGAACTCTGAAGATTCGACGCTGCCACCAAAACGCAGTGTCTCCACTATGCTTGCGATTTTATTCATTACCTTGTCTCCTGAGATTTGAGAGTGTCGGATTGTGAAGTCGCAGAAAGATAATACAGTGATCGAAAGAAGTAAACATCCACGGAACACCCGCCAGCAACACTCGAATTACTGGCCCAGGGTCGCGGCACTTTCGATCATTCCACGCAAGCTAATCTGTCCGGTGTAGTTTCCAAAAAGCATTCGGCCCGGCGCGGCGCACCAGGTTTCGCGCGCGCGCTGCCAGACGGTGGGTAATTCAGGAGAGTACTGTGGCAGTGCCGCCGGCCAACGATGAATTGTTTCCGCCAGCGGCTCGCGGATTCCCAGCACCTGGGACAATTCGAGTTTTATGGCTTGCAAGATCTCACCGTCGTCCGCCTCGAGCCATTCAGGTTGAGCGGTGCCACCCATCATTACTGTGAACGACGCGAAGCGCGAGTCATCGCTAACGCGGTAGTCAAACGAAGAGGAATTGAAAAGAATGCCAAGCGATTTCCTCTCTTCACACGCAGGCATTAAGACGCCAGTACCGCGCACCGGACGGGTGAAAGCTCGACGCTCGACGAAAACAGTCACGGAAACAATCGGCGTGTAGTTGACGCTTTGTAGTTTTGCGGCCAGAGTTGGTTCGACAGGTCGCAAGAGTTTGGCAGCCGCGTAGGCAGGTGTAGCGATGATGACATTTGGGGCATCGGGAATCTCGCGAACTGTTTCATCGCGACGAAAGCGCGAACCCAGCTTCCGCGAAAGACGCTCTTCAAGCCGCGATACCAATTCGCCCATCCCAAGCTGTGGCGCTACGCGCTGTTTTGAGTCTTTCGTAGAAGCTTGATTACGTCTCTTGCCTAGCATCGCGCTAAGCAGCGTTTTGCCTGCCGGAATTTTGAGCCCAGGATACGCTGCTGCGACACCCAACTCCGCGGGCTGGACCCCGTAGATGCCTCGGACGAATGGTGTCAGGAGGTAATTCAGTGCTGCGCCGCCGAGATGGCGTCTGGTCCAGGCCTCAAGATTTTGCGTGCTGCCACCATCTGCGCGAACAAAAGCTGCGCGCCGTAACGCTCCGACAGCTTCCTGAAGTCCTAATGGGAAACGACGAAGCTTGCCACCACGCACGATGAATTTAGCTTTCGCTTCTTTCCGAGGTTCAATTAACTCCACCTCAAGTTCGGCGCACAAATCACGTACTGCTTGCGTGGCGATGAGCGAGTGGGCCGCGCTCTCGGCGATGCCGTGCTCAGTCTTGCGCGTACTAATCAACCCTCCGCCCCGTTGTTTTTCTTCAATTAGAGTTACGCGGTAGCCGCGCTTGTCGAGCGCGTACGCTGCCAGCATGCCGGCGATGCCGGCGCCGACTACCGTTGCTTCCTTCCTGCTGCTGTCGAGAGTCCCAATCACGCGCAAGCCTCCTGCACAATCGATTTCAAGACGCGCGGGAATTCTGCGTCACCGTTGAAACAGCGCGCGCGGTGGTAATTCTTGATGCCGTGTTTGCGCGCCAGGTCCGCATAAAGTTGGTCCAGCTCGAAAAGAGTTTCAATGTGGTCGCTTACAAAACTGATTGGCGCCACCACCAGAGTTTCCACGCCCTCGTTACCGAGCCGCCTGATTTCATCTTCCAGGTAAGGCTGCAGCCAGGGCAGCTTGCCGTTGCGTGATTGAAAAGCGAGTGACCAAGGGTGATGCAGACCCGCCGTAACCGCCTTCACCGTGCGGCTAATGTCATCTGCGTACGGATCTCCTCGCTTGACGATTTTCATGGGCAATGAATGTGCACTAAAAAGAACGTGCATTGGTCCATTGGACTCAGCCAGCGCATTAGCAATGGCTTGATCGAGCGTAGCCCGTAACAGCGAGATATAGGGTGGATGATCCGGCCAGTTGGTTACCTTGTGAATCGTGGGCCGCCATTTGAGTCTTTGGAGCTCTTCATCGACCACATCGAAGCAGGTCGCAGTGGTTGTAGTTGAAAACTGGGGAAACAACGGCAGCAATGTCAGTTCCTCTGCGCCCCACAGTTTCAAAGCGCCAATCGCTTTCTCGATTGAAGGCTCGGAGCTACGCATCCCAATCTCTATGCGCACTTCCGGCTTAGGCATCACTGCACGCAACCCGGCTGCTTGAATAGCAGTCCACTTCAGTTGCGGAGAACCACCGCCAATCGAACGATAACTATCGATTGAGGCCGGTCCCTTGATCTGAGAAATCGTAAACGCGAGAGCTTGCCGCAAAGGGCTCGGTATACCAACCAGCACGCGCGGATTGGCGAACAGCCGGTAGAGAAACGGCTTTACGTCGCTGAGCGTCCAGGGACCACCAAAGTTCATCAATAGAATTCCCTGCTTCATGGTTGTTGCCTAGATCGTTTTGCTGAAAAGCTTCGCGGTTACGTCGCGCGCAATGTGGGCGTCAAAGGCCATGCAAATATTTCGCAGAAACGGCCTGCCTTCGTTGGTTACTTCGCACTTGGAATCTGTTAGACGAACCAACCCGTCGTACTCAAGTTCGCCCAGTCTCTCTGCGACGGAATCGAGAAACGGATCGTTGAGCTCAGGAGCGTTCCAGGACGTTTCGAACCGTGTCATCAGGTTAAGGATGTGGCGACGCAGGACCAGATCCTCACGCGAGAGTTTGTGACCGCGGAAGATCGGAATCTCGTGGTTCGCTATGCGTTGTTCATATGCTTCAACGGTCTTCTCGTTTTGCGTAAAGGCATCCCAGGCATCGCTAATTGACGAAACGCCCAGACCGATCAGTGGCGCCACCAAGCGCGGAATGTATCCCATAAAGTTGCGATGAAGCGTGCCTTGACAGGCGGCCTGCCAAAGCGCCTCGCTTTCCCGGGCGAAGTGGTCCATGCCGATTTCGCGATAGCCGGCGCCTGCCAAAAGCTCGCGGCCATACTCGTAAAGGGCGCGCTTCGCATCGCCCGCGGGAAGATCCTTTTCTGTGAAGTGTCGCTGCCCTGCCTTCACCCAGGGCACGTGAGCGTAGGCATAAAAGGCGATACGGTCCGGAAGCAGCCGCATCACCGCTTCGATTGTCTGGGAGACGCTTTGCAAAGTTTGAAACGGCAGTCCATAGATCAGGTCGTAATTGATGCTCGTAAAGCCCGCAGCGCGCGCCTGCTCGGTTACGGCGCGCACCTGTCGTTCCGACTGCACGCGATTGACGGCCAGTTGGACTAACGGATCGAAATCCTGAATTCCGAGACTCAGGCGTCTGAACCCAAGCCGGTAAAGTGTTGTCAGTTGCTCCGCCGTGGTGACTCTCGGATCAGATTCGACGGAAAACTCGGCATCCGAAGTTTTGCGAGTACCTTCTAATAGACCACTGATCAACTCCTCGAGTTCAGCCGCGGAAAGAAACGTGGGTGTCCCACCGCCAAGGTGCAGTTCAGAGATCGGAATGGGCTGCGATCGGCTGAGACGCCGGCGGTAGAGATTCCACTCCTGCAAAACCGTTTTCACATAGCGTTGTCCGGCCGACGTGCTGGACGTGATTCGCGAGTTGCAGCCACAGTAAGTGCAGAGCGAGCGGCAAAACGGAACGTGAACATAGAGGGCCGCGCCCCCGCCGCGCTGTTCGGTGAGATCGATACTGCGTGAAATACTTTGCAGCCACTCAGTCTCAGTGGGCATTGTCTGCCAATGAAGGATAGTTGGGTAACTCGTATAGCGTGGGCCGGGCACGTCGTACTTCGTCAGCAGCTTCGACGTAGTGCTTGAGCTAGGCTGCTTCACTGGTGGAATGCAACTGAGAGTAGCGCTCATAGCTCCGCCTGTAAGGCGCCGCGGCGCATTTGAGTAATGATCGGGTGGGAGATCTTCTTAATTGTGGAAAGCAGCAAATCTTCAAGTGCATCTTCCTGCTCGGGACTCAATGGGCCAAGAGACTCGCGCTGGCGCGCCAGTTCCTCGCGCGCGATCTGCTGCATCATTTCCCGCAACCGGCCGATTGCCGGACCTAGCTTGAGCGCCCGCAACACTTCGCGAAAACGAATCACTTCCTGGTCCACAATTGCTTCCGCTCGTTGCGCTTCGCGTTGTCTTCCGTTGATGTTCGACAAAACAAGCGACTTTAAATCGTCAATATTGAAGACGAAGGAATTTTGCAGTTCGCCGACTTTCGGATCGATATTGCGCGGCACGCTGATGTCGATCAAAAAGATCGGACTCTGTTGTCGCGTGCGGCGCGCGGCTCGAACCATCTCGGGAGTGATGACGTAGTCAGGAGAGGATGTCGAACAAATGACGATGTCTGCTTCAGCCAGGTGTTCTGCAAGCCGATCCAATGCCACCACCTGACCCTTAAATGTTTGCGCCAGTTGCTCGGCCTTCGCCTGAGTGCGATTGGCAAACAAGATACGGCCTACGCCTGATTTGATGAGATGGCGCGCAACTAATTCGGCTGTTGCGCCGCCGCCAATCACCAGCGCAGTGTGTCCGGCGAGCGAATCGAAAATCTTGCGGCCCAGCTCTACCGCCATGTAGCTGACAGAAACCGCGCTGTTTGCAATGTCTGTCTCGTTACGCACTCGTTTGGCAGCGTGCAGCGCGTGGGGCAGAAGCTTATTAAGGATGGGACCGGCGGTCGCTGCGTCTGTGGCCAGCGAATAAGCTTTTTTGAGTTGGCCGAGAATCTGTGGTTCGCCTATGACCATTGAGTCGAGCGAAGATGCAACACGGAAAAGATGACGAACGGCATCTTCATCTGCATGACTGTAAAGATGGCTTTCGAGTTTGTCCGGCGCGATGGAATTGGCTTCACTCAAGACGGCAACCAGCCCGTCAATTCCCTTGCCGGCGCAGTCATCATCGGTTACCGCCAGCAGCTCGACTCGGTTGCAAGTGGACAGGATTAGTCCTTCTTTCACCAGACCTTCTGCGCGCCATTTTTTCAGCGAGTCCAAACACTCCTGGTCAGTGAAGGCCAATTGCTCCCTCAAACCTACCGGAGCGCTGCGATGGTTCGCGCCAACCAGGATGATGCCCATAATATTTAGCAGTTACGCAGTACTCCGCAGTCTTGCGAGCAAGGTCAAATGGTTTTTTTTCGCAATTGTCGATCGAGTTAGGAAGACTACCAGAATCATCACGGCGTCTTCTGCAACTGGTATTCCTCCGGCGGTAAGCTGAATCTCACTGAAAATGTCGCTGACGCAGTTAAGTGAAGGTTGTCCGCAATTGGCGCCCATTTCCGAAAGATTCACACTGGTGTGGGCAGACAGAACACGAATCGGGCGATCCCCTTGTCGACAAGACAAGATCCGCCCACAACCGTCAGCGGCGGAATTTTTCGAATGCCTGCGAAGATTTTCCCACCAACACCTGCGTCCTGCGTGCGATCTCGCTCACTTAGGCCAATTTCTCAAACGCAATTGCTATTGAATTCGCGGCCTTTGAGTTGCAGTACACCGCTCTAGCTGAAATTGAAAACCGCTTTCATTTCAAACTTGACTCGGCTGGGAGGTTAACTGTGACGCTGGATACAACACCTTATGGGACGCGAGCGCGCGTCGTCTCAATTAGTGGCGACGGAGCGGTTGCTTTGCGATTAATGCAAATGGGCGTCGTGCCCGGCGTTTCTCTAGAGGTCGTCAAATCTGCGCCACTCGGTGATCCGATCCAGGTCCGCCTGCGCGATTATGATTTGGCCATGCGCCGCGTCGAGGCGCAGACGATCACTGTCGCGCTTGCTAACGATTAATTGTTTCCCGCCGCTGGTATCGCTACTGCTACATGAGCGCAACTATATATAGGTTTCCCAAAACTCCCCCCGCCAGAACTGCGTCGCTGAACAAGCAGCTCACGATCGCGGTAGCGGGCAATCCCAACGCCGGCAAGACCAGCCTCTTCAACGCTCTTACCGGACTACGCCAGAAAGTAGCCAATTACCCCGGCGTCACTGTCGAACGAAAGGAAGGGCTGTGGTCGCTCTCTCCTGAAACTCCGCCGGCTCGCATAATTGATTTGCCTGGTTTGTATAGCCTTGAAGCAACGTCACTCGACGAGCAGATCGCGCGTGATGTGCTGTTGGGCCAAGGCGTAATTGAAAAGCCGGACGTGGTTGTGGTTGTTGTTGACGCGACCAGTTTGGTCCGGAATTTATATCTCGCGACGCAATTGTTGGAAACCGGATGCCCGATGGTCATTGCGCTCACGATGTTTGATCTCGCCGAACGCAACCTCGTAGAAATCAATGTAGAGAAACTAAGCGCAGCGCTAGGAGTTCCCGTGATTCCTGTGGTCGCAAGGCAGGAAAGGGGCCTCGAGCGTCTGGCGAGAGCGGTGTTTGAAGTCGCCGCCAAAACATCTGCGCCCAGACCCGTATCGGCAGCGCCTTTAACGCGACCGTGGCAGAGTGGGCTCGAAAGCCGCCGGCTTCAACTCGTGCCGATTACAAGCAGTTGGAATGGAAAACCTAATGGTGAGCCTGAATCAAGAAAGAGCAACTCGCTTTCGTGGCAGTTACCGCTCATCGAACGCTATCGCTGGATTGAAAAGGTTGTTGCCGACGCTGTCGTTGACGCAGGCCGCCGGCAGCGTACAACTGAACGAATCGATGCGCTAGCCACACATAAAGTTCTGGGGCCGGTGATTCTGTTCCTGGTGATGCTGCTTGTGTTCCAGACAATTTTCTCGTGGGCCAACTTACCCATGAATTTGATTGATAGCGTATTCAATGCGATCGCAGCTGGGGTGCGAGCGCACTTACCTGCCGGACTGCTAACGGATCTGATTGTGAATGGCATCATTCCCGGTGTTGGCGGCGTTCTGATCTTTTTGCCGCAGATAATGTTGCTCTTTTTCTTCATCACCATTCTTGAAGACAGCGGCTACATGGCGCGCGCCGCTTTTCTGATGGACCGCCTGATGCGAGCTGTTGGGCTGCACGGCAAAGCTTTCGTGCCGTTGCTCAGCAGTTTTGCCTGTGCGGTACCCGGCATTATGGCAACTCGAACAATCGAGAATCCAAAAGACCGGATCGCAACCATGATGATTGCGCCATTCATGAGCTGTTCGGCTCGATTGCCGGTATACACGCTGATGATTGCTGCGTTCTTCTCTGGGCGGAATCTTTTTGGTTTCATTTCACTCGGTGCCTTAATCATCCTGGGAATGTACTTGTTAGGAATTCTCGTCGCGGTGATCGTTTCCTGGCTGCTGAAGCACACACTCCTAAAAGCTCCGTCACCGCCGTTCGTGATGGAGCTGCCGCCGTATCGCCTGCCAAATTTGAGCAACGTTGGCCATTCGCTGATGACGCGGGTTGGTGTCTTTCTCAAACGCGCCGGTACGGTCATTCTGGCGATTTCGATATTGCTTTGGGCGCTGGTGGCGTTTCCCAGGGCGACTTCGCAAGGTGCTTCCGATACCGCTGCGCAAGTTGAAAACAGTTATGCGGGGCAAGCGGGTCGCATCATCGAACCGCTAATCAAACCGTTAGGCTTCGACTGGAAAATCGGTATTGGTCTTATCTCATCTTTTGCTGCGCGTGAAACGGTCATCTCGACGCTGAGCATCGTTTACAACGTGGGAGAGGAGGGTGGACCAGCATCAAGTTCCCTTGTCGAAGCTATTCACAATGCAAAGCGCCCTGATGGCTCGCCGGTCTGGACACCGCTAGTGGGGCTATCACTGATGGTCTTTTTTGTGCTGGCCTGTCAATGCATGTCTACGTTGGCAGTTGTGCGGCGCGAAACGAATTCGTGGCGTTGGCCCTTGTTCATGGTCAGCTACATGCTCGTGCTGGCTTATGTGGCCTCACTGATCACCTTTCAGGGTGGACGGCTGCTGGGATTTAGTTAAATGATCGACTGGCAAACATTGGCTGTGGGAATGATCTTGCTGGGCGCTGTCTGCTACTTGAGTTGGCGCGGCTGGCTGCGTATTAGTTCACTGCTGACTGCCAAACAATCGAAAGTGTCAGCATGCGGCGGTTGCAGCGGATGTGGTGCTGCAAAAGGTAGGTGCTAGCGGAGACACCTCTGTCCTACTCGGGAGTTGCACAAGATTCGCAAGGTTGAGCCGACGCGGAGCGATCTCATTAGCACCGTGGCTTCAGCCCGGTGACTCGGTCCACGATCACGGTCCCTCAACCGTTTCAACGGTTTTGTTGTCTACCGATAAAGTTAGCGGCTTAAGCCTGAAGACACCCGCAATCCAATCAACGCAGCTAACGTTGCGCTCTTCTGATCCTTGCCCCAGGGTGGACCAACAGTTTTTCCCAGTTTCATCACTTGCTTCATTAAATCAGTCAAGGGAGCCGCCAATCGCTTTTCCGCAACTTCGTCCAGTTGTTTTTCAGGAATCCTTATAAGGTTCAGGCCACACTTTTCAGCGGCATTGGCCAGGGCCTCGGGAAACAAGACTCCTTCCGCCTTATGCATGCGAAAGTGCACGGCCAGGATCTCAGCAGCGTTCCATTCAGGCATGGGATTGGGAACGAGGACCGCGCAGGCGAGAATTTCATGTCCATGCTTACCTAAGGATTTCGCCGTGGACCGCATCTCTCGTTGCGCGCGTTGATAGGCAGCTTCAGTTCCCTGTTTGATTAGCTTTTGTGCTTCTTTTAGAGCCAGGCCTTCGGCTGCATGATATGGCTGCTTTTCCCATGTCTTGTCGACGAGCTCAACCCGACGCCGATCGATAACCTCGAATTCCTTGCCAGACCTTCCAATGACAACCAACGCGGCCCAACCCGAGTGAGCTTTAAATCCGAGCGCAACTTTCACTGGTTATCCTTCGCGCGTTACTTCAGCCGCGCGCCGTTGGGAACGTCTTCGTTGAAGGTCGCAAGCACCGGCTTGTCGCCTTCGCCGACCGACGCGGCCAGTAACATGCCTTGCGATTCATGGCCCCGCATCTTGCGCGGTTTGAGATTAGCAACCACGGCAATCTTTCGACCTACCATTTCTTCGGGCGTGTAATGCTCGGCGATGCCCGCCAGAATCTGTCGCGGTTGTGCTTCTCCTATATCCACGGTTAACAGGAGTAGCTTGTCGGACTTGGGAATGCGCGCTGCCGTTAACACCTGACCAACGCGAAGTTCAACCTTGGTGAAATCCGTGATGTCGATAAAGTTTGCGAGGCCTGCGGCGCCCGGCACGGCATCGGCTTCCGTCGCACCCTGTTGTGGCGGCGCTGGCTTTGTTTCGCCCTGCGACGCGCCCTGAACCGCGTCAGCTTCAGTCACGTGCTGCCCGGAGTGCGCCTCGGGGCCCCGCGGTCCGACTCCTGACCTCTGATCTCCGACGTCTGACTTCTGACCGCTGACTTCTGACTTCTGATTTATCTCTGCCATTGTTTTTGCTTTATCTATGCGCGGAAAGATCGGCTTAACGTCGCCGATGGGCGCTTCTTCCTTCAGTTCACCCCATTTAAGTTCTGCCGGATTCAACTCCGCCAATTTCTCGCTCATGTTTAGCTGTCGCCAAATCTCCTGCGTTGCTGCCGGCATAACTGGATACAGCATGATGCATAACCAACGCATCGCTTCGGCAGCGCGATATAACACTGCGCCCAACGTTTGACTTTGATTGATATCTTTTGCGAGCTCCCACGGTTTCGCATCGCTGATCATTTTGTCGACGCGCGCGACAATGGACCACGCGACCTCGAGCGCTTTGCTGAACGAGTACGTTTCGAGATGCTGCAAATACTGGACGCGCGCGTGTTCGATAAAGCCGGCGATCGTGGTGGCGTCAGTATCGACACCAGCCCGTTTTGCCAGCAGTAACTTGTCTTCTGCAATAACGCCAGACGGCATTCTGTTGCTGTTATAACGCGCAATCATCGTAAGCGTGCGGCTGGAAAGGTTACCCAGCCCGCTGGCCAGGTCGCTGTTGGCGCGGTCGATCAAAGCTTCGTAACCAAAGCGTCCATCCTGGCCGAACACCATCTCGCGCAAACAAAAATAACGAACGGCATCGACCGAGAAATGTTTGCTAAGTACGTCCAGCTCGATCGTGTTACCTAAAGTCTTGGACATTTTTCTGCCACTCGGATCGACCCACATGCCGTGGGCCACAATCGCGCGCGGCTGTTCAACGCCCGCGGCCATCAGGAATGCCGGCCAATACACGGCGTGGAAACGCAGGATGTCTTTGCCAACAAGGTGCAGCGCCGGCCAGAATTTTTCAAAACCAATCGCGCGATTCTGCTGTTCGTTACCGAAACCAATCGCCGTGATGTAGTTCGTCAGCGCATCAAACCAGACGTACATCGTGTGATCAGGATCGTCAGGAACCGGCACGCCCCAACTCACCGAACCCTTCACACGACTAACGGAGAGATCCTGTAGGCCGCCGCGGACAAAGCTGGTCACTTCATTCCGGCGCGTTTCCGGTTGCACAAAGTCAGGCCGTGATTCGTAGAGTTCGAGCAAAGCATCGCCGTAATCAGACAGCCGAAAGAAATAGCTGTCTTCGGATATCCG
>DATAOU010000216.1:0-7450 GCA_036265575.1 Pyrinomonadaceae bacterium | reverse complement strand
CACGAATTGTTTAAAAAGTATGAGTATCGCCGGCGTCAGCTTGGCGAGGTTCGCTCATCTTCGTAGCGCCGAAGGTTAACGCGGGGATTTTCGCTTGGCAACAAGTTTGCGCGCTGACCTGTTTTTCAGCGCGCGTGTTTCGTGCGGTAAGTCACCACCACACAACCGTTCGATAGCTGCTGGCACTTCAGCAACTCCAAATCAATCTGCTGCGGCATCTCGTGGAACAACGGTACGCCGGAACCCAACAACACCGGATGAATGTTCAGCCCGATTTCATCGATCAATCCAGCTTCAAGTAGCGGCTTTGCCAGTATGCCGCCGCCCATCAGGCAAATATCTTTACCATCTTCTGCTTTCAGCCGCCGCACAAAATCCACAGCGTCTTCCGAGACGAAGGACAATTGCTTCGTGTTGCGCTTCTTTAACGTGCGCGATAGAACGTAAGTCTTCACACCGGTATGCACCGGCAATGGACCACTGCGGGCTGCGACCTCGTACGTTCTTCGCCCCATCACGATCGTGTCGATTGTTTTCCAGTAGTCGCGCATGATCTCACCGGCCTCTTTGTTCGAGAGAATCCAGTCAACCGTGTCGTCTTTGCTGGCAATGAAGTTGTCGAGTGTTGACGCTCCGCCAAAAGTCACTTTTCGCATGGCTCAGCTCCTTCCGAATTTGTCTCAAATGGGGCTTTTGCACAAAAAGCCAACTGATGCTGTGGTCTGCGGCTTTGCCGCCCGATGTGAGGCGTGGCTCTGCCACGCCGTTGGCTATAAGAATTTATTTCGGGGCTGCGCCCCCGTTTCGGCCTTTGGCCCTGAAACAAAGGGGCAGAGCCCCGGACCGAGGGCCAAGCCCAACTCAATAACTGAGAACTAACGGCGTGGCAAAGCCACGCCTCACATCGGGGCGGCAAAGCCGCAGTAGTGGATTCCAAAATGACTTTTTGTGCAAAGCCTCTCAAATGAACTTAACGCCAGTTTCATGACACCTGCTGTCATATTTGTAAGATAGAATGCAGCCGCACAAAGACACAAAAGGCGCAAAGGGAGGAAGCATGCGGGCGGATCGGCTGTTTTCGATAGTACTGTTGTTGCAGGCGCATCACCAGATGACTGCCCGCGACCTTGCCTCACGCCTTGAAGTCTCAGAACGGACCATTCATCGCGACATGGATGCGCTGAGCGGTGCAGGCATTCCGGTGACTGCGGCCAGAGGTTCCGGCGGTGGCTGGTTCTTACTCGGTGAATACCGCACGAACCTCACCGGGCTCACGGAAAGTGAGATCCAGTCGCTCTTCGTCACAAAACCGCCGAAGGTCCTTGCGGATCTGCGTCTCGAAAAAGCTGCTGACGGCGCTTTGCTAAAACTCCTGGCATCTTTGCCTGCGACTTTTCGACAGGGTGCCGAGCGTGCGCGCCAGCGCATTCACGTCGACGTCAGTGGCTGGTCACGACGCGAAGAGGCAGTGCCGTTTCTGCCTGTTCTCCAGCAAGCACTCTGGCTCGAGCAGAAATTGCTGCTTAAGTACGAACGCGGAGTCGACTGCGACGCAGTGCAGCGAGTAGTCGAACCATACGGACTCGTCGCCAAGGGAAGCGCGTGGTATCTCGTCGGCGCGGTTGACGGGAATGTGCGCAGTTATCGCGTGTCGCGCGTCACCCATGCGGAAGTGTTGCATGAACACGCAAGCATTCCTGCTGATTTCGATCTCGCGGAGTTCTGGCAACGGTCAGCGACGACTTTCAAAAAGAATGTGCCGAATTATGTCGCTCAGTTCTGGGTCGCGCCCGCGGTTTTGCCGCGTTTGAGTTTTGCCGGTCGTTTCGCGCGCGTTACTGAAACCGACGAGACCGACGCGCGCGGTTGGCGAAAAGCAGTGGTTGGGTTTGATGTTGAAGAGATGGCCTGCGAATATGCCGTCTCGTTTGGTCCAAATCTTGAAGTTATCGAACCATTATCACTACGGGAGAAGGTAGTAAATATGGTCCAGGCGACGTTAGAGTTCTACATGGGTTAAAAACTTGTAGCGTAAAAGCGCTCACCTGCTATAATGCGCCGGCCCAATCTTAGGACGCAGGACCCTCGCATCGTGTAGATACTGATCTCATAAGGCAAGTCCGTGTTTCGTCAGTGATTTTCCCCCAGATATTGAGATTCCATCCGTTGAACTCAACGACGAGTTCTCACGCTTGAGATCAAAGCTTCCAGTTGGTCAGTCCTGGGTGCAAACGTCGTGCGAAACGCGCTCGTTATTAATGGAAGTGGTATTACCCCCTGCTCGCGCCAGTGTGGCTCTTTGGGCACACTCCTGCGTCGTGCCAATTTTTTCGATCGCGTTCAGGAAACATCCATAGAATCTCCTCACGCCGATATAAATTTTATTCCTGACCTGATCCTGCCGCGCTTCTCTTTACGTGGTTGGACCAGGCAGGGGATGTGGCTGTTTAAAAAGACGTGGGCTTCCGCCAAGACCTTCGCGCTTTTATGCGATCAGGAAGTAACTCAGAAAGGAACCATTCCCTCCGATCTCCTGGATTTTGACGATTTTCTAGTTTGTCCATATGAGGAAACTGAGTTTCTGTTGCGGATCAAACGTCTGCTGAAAGGCAAGACACAGGGCCTTGCTGCCGAAAGCACCGAGAATACGCGAGAGTTGGATTTGCTGGTGGGCGAGAGTCACACGTTTCTGCAAGTCATCCGCAAGGTCGGTCTATTGGCGCAGTCGAAGGCGCCGGTGGTGATATCGGGTGAAACCGGAAGTGGCAAGGAACTATTGGCGCGCGCGATTCATTATCAAAGTGCGAGAAAATCGAAACCCTTCATCCCTGTAAACTGCGGCGCGCTTCCTGACGATCTTTTCGAAAACGAACTTTTTGGTCATTTCAAAGGCGCTTATACAAACGCCTCGTCCGACGAAAAAGGGCTGATTGCTGAAGCGGAAGGTGGCACTCTACTACTCGACGAAGTTGATGCTTTGTCACCGGCGGCGCAAATCAAGCTGCTTCGTTTTTTACAAAGCGGCGAATACCGGCCACTCGGTTCATCGCGTTCATTCGTCGCGGACGTGCGGATTATAGCGGCCACGAACACGGATCTTGGTCGCTGTGTAGAGCTCAAGCTTTTCCGCGAAGATCTTCACTACAGGCTAAACATACTTTCGCTTTCCGTCCCGGCGTTGCGCGATCGGGGGAACGATATATTAGATTTGGCCGCACACTTTCTGACTTTATATGCCAGAGAGCATGAGCGACTGACCCCGGCGCTCTCCGAAAGTGCGCGCCAAAGGCTGCTTAATTATTCGTGGCCCGGAAATGTTCGTGAGTTAGAGGGAGTGATTCAGCGCGCGATCGTTTTGAGTGGTGCTTCAGTGTTGACGGCAGATGATCTTGAGCTGCCCGAACTCAGTAACGGAAACCAGCGACAACTCGAGCAGTTTCGGCTCGGGAAGTCGTTCGCGATTGGTCAGTTCGAGCGAGAGTTCGTAGCGCGCATGCTGGCGATTCACAACGGTAACATCTCGCGGGCAGCCAGGGCGGCGGGTAAAGACAGGCGCTCCTTTCAGCGGCTCGTGAATAAGTACGGCCTCGATCGCAAGTCCTTCAAGATCTAAAGAAATTTTCTGTAGATAACAAAAGCGCGGCTAGTTCGCCGCTCCTGTTGCGGCTAAATTCCCGCATCTCTCCTTTCCCAAATCGGCCCAGAGTTTATTCAAGTGCGGCAAAAGATCCGCACCTCACCAAACTCAACCACTCAAACCTCAATCAGAACACACCTCAAATTCTTGGTATCACTTTTGCCACGCCACGATTTGCTCCAATGGGTCATGGGAAAATGCGATGACTCAGAACGAAACGGCGCGTGAGGACTTGATCACGGAGCTGCTGCGCTACGTGGTTGCGCACCCGAATGCGAAAGACACGCTCGACGGCATCGAGAAATGGTGGTTGCGGAAAAGTACGAAACGAGAAGCAAAACGCAGGCTGGAAGAAGCTCTCAACTTGCTGGCAGCTAAAGGTTGGCTAAACGCACGGAGTTCACCGCAATCCGAGACGATCTATTCGCTTAACGAGAACAGCTTGGAGGAGATCAACGCATTTCTTAATGAGAATCCATAGACCTCTTCTTAAAAAGCCTCGTCTACAGATCACTGGCCGGTTTACAGATGAACCAACTGAAAGGAAGGACCGCTAATGCCAATAGCACCTACTTACCCGGGTGTATACATTGAAGAGATTCCGAGCGGTGTACGCACCATCACGGGGGTTGCCACTTCGATTACTGCGTTCATCGGACGCGCCGTGAGTGGTCCAGTCAATGAGCCCACGATCATAAACAGCTTTGGCGACTACGAGCGTCGCTTCGGCGGCCTGTCACTGCTCAGCACAATGAGCTACGCCGTGCGCGACTTCTACCTCAACGGCGGCAGCCAGGCAATCATCGTCCGCGTCATTAGAAACGGCAGCACTGCACGCATTAGTCTGCCGGTTGAAACCACCAGTCCGCCAGTGACTTCTCCGCCGGCCGGCAGTTTGTTTCTCGATGCGGCGAGTGCGGGCGGTTGGGGAGCGAACCTGAGCGCAACAGTCGATTTCGACACTGCAGATCCCACCAAGCCGAAGACGTCGCCCCCCGCGGCGCCGGATCCGGAACTCTTCAATCTCGTCGTCACCCTGAAGAAGGACGATGGCACCGTGCAGCAGGAAGAGAAATTCCTGCTCGTCTCGATGAATCCAACATCGCGTCGCTTCCTTCCTCGCGTGCTGGATCAAAACTCACTGTTGGTTCGGGTTCCCAGGAACAGCAGCGGTTTTGTTGTACCGGTTGGCCCGGGGGGTCGTCCGGCGCGACCGCGTGTGACAAGCAGTCCGGTAGCCGCTGTCGGTGGCCGCGATGGCGACGACTTAACCGCCACTGAAATAACGGGAGTTGAGAACGACAAAACCGGCATCTACGCACTCGAAAAGGCGGACCTCTTCAATTTGCTTTGCATTCCGCCACCGACACGCGATGCCGACACGGATCCGAGTGTCTATCAAGCCGCGATGCAGTACTGCACCGATCGGCGCGCGATGCTGATCGTCGATTCTCCGCTGGCGTGGGGCGCGCGGGCAGAAACAGCGGCCGGAAATGCTACCTCAGGTCTCGGCACTCTCAATCTTTCCGGCACCGCAGCACGAAATGCCGCGCTTTATTTTCCACGCGTGGTCCAACCCGATCCATTGCGCGATCGGCAACTCGATACGTTCGTGCCGTGCGGCATCATCGCCGGCGTCATGGCGCGCACCGACTCGCAGCGAGGCGTCTGGAAAGCGCCGGCAGGTATCGATGCCGCGCTCAATGGAATTCAGGGACTCCAGGTAAATCTCACTGACGACGAGAACGGTCAGCTCAACCCGCTCGGGATTAATTGTTTGCGCAGTTTTCCTGTAACCGGACGAGTTGTTTGGGGCGCGCGAACGTTGCGTGGCGCGGATCAACTAGCCGATGAATACAAGTACGTGCCCGTCAGGCGTACAGCACTCTTCATTGAAGAAAGCCTCTATCGCGGAACGCAGTGGGTCGTGTTTGAGCCGAACGACGAACCACTTTGGGCGCAGATCCGGCTGAACGTCGGCGCGTTCATGCAAAACCTGTTTCGTCAGGGAGCCTTTCAAGGCAAGACGCCGCGCGAAGCTTACTTTGTGAAATGCGACAAAGAAACCACCACGCAGAACGATATCAATCTCGGGATCGTGAACATCCTGGTTGGTTTCGCACCGCTCAAGCCCGCGGAGTTTGTAATCATCAAGGTCCAGCAGATCGCCGGACAGATTGATACCTAAGGAGGACGTGATGGCTCAGTTCAGTGTCAACGCACAGCGTTTCGACCCGTACAAGAATTTCAAATTCCGCGTTAAGTGGGACGGAAAATATGTTGCCGGAGTAAGCAAAGTCGGGGGCCTCAAACGCAGCACCGAAGTGGTGGAACATCGAGAAGGTGGCGATCCGAGCACGGGTCGCAAATCACCCGGCCGCACGAAGTACGATGCGATCACTCTCGAAAGAGGCGTGACTCACGATACCGAATTTGAAAAATGGGCCAACAAGGTTTGGAACTTTGGCTCTGGCCTTGGCGCCGAAGTATCGCTGAAGGACTTCCGCAAAGACATCATTATCGAACTCTACAACGAAGCAGGACAGTTGGTCCTGGCTTACAAACTGTATCGCTGCTGGGTCTCAGAATATCAGGCGCTTCCCGACCTTGACGCTAATGCAAACGCCGTCGCGATCCAGCACATAAAACTGGAGAATGAAGGTTGGGAACGGGACGTTGAAGTGCCTGAACCATCCGAGCCTACCTTCACCGAGCCGCCGGTCTAATCGCATATGCGCCCGCTTTCAGCAGCGCAACTTTTAGACGCATGGGAGAGAGGCTTGTCGGAGCCTTCGTGGAGACGAGTGTTTCCCATGCTGGCCGCCGCATATCGGGATTGCTCCTTCGATGCGCTGGCGGCCCTCAGTATCGGCGAACGAGATCGCCGCTTGTTAATACTGCGGCAGTCGATGTTTGGATCGCGACTCGCGAGCGTCGCCCACTGTTCACGGTGTGACGAAACGCTCGAATGGACAGTCGAGACAACTGACTTCGTGACGGAGGGACAGGGGGAACCGGCGGCTGATTTGTCAGTTGATGTAGACAACTATCACGTTCGTTTTCGGTTGCCTAACACGCTCGATCTCGCTGCGATAGCGGGCGGCAATTGGACGGATGTTGCTTCAGCGCGTCAAAGCTTGCTCGAGAACTGCATCGTCAGTGTCGAACACCACAGTGAAGAGATTTCCGCGAGTGCTTTACCGGTTCCAGTGACGACGGCGATCGTCAAGCGGATGGCTGAAGTCGATCCGCAAGCTGATTTGCAAGTTGAGTTGTCGTGTCCAAGGTGCGGTGAAGAGTGGCAGGCGCAATTCGACATTGAGTCTTTCTTCTGGAGTGAGATGTGTTCGTGGGCGCAAAGAATTCTGTCGGAAGTGCACCGGCTGGCGCGTGCTTACGGTTGGAGCGAGACGGAGATTTTGAACCTTAGTCCGTGGCGCCGGCAGTTTTATCTGGGTCTGGCAGGTACATGAGCGATTATCTGAACAGTCTCGTTGCGAGAACGCTGCGTTTGGCCCCCGTGGTCCAACCGCGGCCCACGTCGTTGTTTGAACCGGTGGCGAGTGGTCCATTCCCTGAGACCGGGTTTGAAGCTGCTGAAACTCGCACAACGCAAGAAGTTGTTCAGCCCGCACAACGAGCGGTTGCTGAGTTGCCGGATATGCCCGTGCAGAGGCAAGAACACGTCCCTATGAACGAACCGCCTCACGCAGTTCTTCCGTCGCAGACAATGCCTGCCCCTTTGCTGCCGATGCCGCCGTCTCCGTTTCGAGTCGATGCGATAGAAAACTCTCGCGAAGTTCGTGAAGGAGA
>DATAOU010000215.1:0-4329 GCA_036265575.1 Pyrinomonadaceae bacterium | reverse complement strand
CGCGCGCTTTATTGGCAAAGTCAGCCCAGTGCATTTCTTCTGGGGCAGCTTTGATGTGGCGGTCACCAGATTTTCAGGCCGGCCGGCGCCGCCGCGCGAAGGCGCTGACCTAATCACGCGCGAAGCTTATTCGCACGAGGTGATCAGCCACGGCTTCTGGCCCGGCAACAAAGACATGGAAGCGGCGTTTTATTCCTACACTGCTCCAGAGCCGGCGGGATTGGCCGATACAGTTGCGCAAAGAAAGATTCGTCCGGCGGAAACTTTTTACAGTACGGAGATGAAAGAATTTTTCCTGCCCTACGATGCCGTGCGGAAAGCAGCCTCACCTGAAAAAGCACTCATGGATTTCTGCCAAACTACCTACGACGCCGGCGCGGATCTCGCTAAATGGGATCGGGCCGCGCTGGAGCGATAACGCGTACCTTTGGTAAGCCTTTCCTAGCGGTTAATTAGTGGCTTAGCGAAGTAGCCGGGGCGGTAGCGCAGTTTGAGTTGTTCTTTTTGCAGCGCCGGATTGATAACTTCAATTCGTATCTGCCGGTAGGCGCCGTTGCGGTTCTTATTCGTTGATGAATACGCAATCAAGTACTGCGTGCGCAGTTCCTGTTCGATCTCCTTAAATACCGAACTCAGATCCACGTCCTTCTTCGGAAAGAAGGCGCGGCCGCCGGTGCGTTCAGCAATGCCGCGCAAGACATTGCGATCAACCCCTTCATACCTGCTGTCGCCAATGCCGATCGCATAAATGATGGTTTCGGCGTCGAGCGCAGCATTGACCGCGTCAATCGCTTTCAGCCGGCTGGTCGTGTCTTGTCCATCAGTAAGAAGAATGATCGCGCGGCGTCTTTGCACCGGGCTTTTGGCCAGCACTTCGCTCGACGTCAACGCAATCGCTTCCCAAATCGCGGTTGTTCCTTCCAGGGGCGGCCGCTTCGTGCCGGGCCGGGAAGTTATTCCAGTTAGTGGACGGCCCGAACCGAGGTAGTCAGGCTGTGCAACTTCCACCCGCTCGAGCGCGCGATAAAGTGAAATCACATCACGCGTCAATCCCTGCTCGAGAAACGCTGATCCGGTAAAAGGAATGATCGCTGCCTGATCTTTCTTCGATTGAATGATCGTCTCGATAAACGAGCGCGCGGCGCGTTTCTCTTCCGGCAGCGTGCGCTCTTCGGATTGGCTGATATCAATTAGAAAAGCAATCGACAGGGGACGATCAGTTTCACGTTGAAAAGTGAAGAGCTGCTGTGGAACGCCATCCTCCAGCACGCGAATGTCCGTCTGCTCGAGCGTGGTTATGAAGCGATTGTTCTTGTCGTTGGCAGTGAACGGCAGGTTGGTAACGTCGGTTTCGACGCGAATGACGTCATCGTCCTGTGGTGTTTGCGCTCGACTATTGAACGCGAGCAAGTTGAGGAGTAACAGGATTAATAAAACCGTCTTAATCATTGTGATCGCAAAACTTATAAAGCGTAATACTAGATATGAAGCTCATTAGATTATGCTCAGTTAGGAAGGGCGGCTTCCACCCCAGTGGGGCTGCCCCACTGGGGACCCCGGGCTTGCCCCGCTCTTACTTTGGTAATCATTCAAGAGTGGACTCCACCTCAGCGGGGGCAAGCCACCCTTCCCAACCTGCCAATTTATGCCACTTGAATGATTAAGTTAACCTCACTCAAACTGAACCTTGAAATGGCGATAGTTGTCATCTAACTAAAAATCGAACAAGCGTGAAAGCAAGAGACCGCAAACTAACAGTTTGCTTTACGTTTACTTCAGCGCTTTTATGTTTGCCGGCTTTGCAAACAGCGAATCGGCGAGTGGTTGATTGTATTCAAGCGATTCGTAGCTGATGCGACTAGTCTGCACGCCATTGATGTAGTGATCGACGACCCAGGGCGCCGTTATTCCCTGGACGGTAATTGGTTTCCCCAGCCGATCTTCTTCGTTAAACTCCTGGGTTTCGTCGCTGTCTTCTTTCTTCTGCGTGCGTTTGTAAATTATTTTCGCGGGCAACCCGTCCTTGGCGCCAAACTCATACTCAACCCAGAATCCGTCAGGATAGGTTAAGCGAACGGTCTCGTTTCTTTTGCCCACACCGGCTTCCCGGCGTCCGGCGTAACTGATCGTGGCTCCCTCTTTTTTCCACCAGCCGCGCAAGAGATTTTCCACGCTGGTGCGCATGCTGCGTTTGAAGTCCGCGATCTGCGCTGGCTTCATGTCGTGCAAACTCTTCGTCGCGCCGTCAAACAACCAACCGCTATCGCCGGTGTTCGTTTGCACCACACGTATACCCTGGCTAACGAACTCAGTTCGCTCCCGATCCGGAAAAGCAATGTAGTCAAGAAAGCGGGCGGGCAGTTGCGAGACGCCGTCCTGGAAAGCAGTAAAGAAACCGCGACCGACGCTGGTTTGGATGTTGAGATAGTTGCTGCCGCCCAGCGCTTGGATCGCGTGATTGACGATTGCTTCCGTTTTCGCGTTTACCGGCGGCGGCGGAACGGGCTTATCCTGCGCCCAGACGTGATAAGGCATGGCCAGAGCAAACAACAACCAGAGGGCAAAACCAAAACCACTTTTGAGGTTATTAATCATGGCGAAAATCTAACACAGAGGATTGAACTCCAGGAGTGTCGGCGCAAAGAAACAAGGGCTTCAATCGATAGCCTTGAAGCCCTTGTTAATTCGAAAAACCAAATTGACGAAATTTAGTTAAGACTGGCGTTAGTACCGGCCACCGGCTTAACCACAGCCTCGCCATTTTCCAGATCCACGACAAAATTCGTAGCCGACTTCCACATGGCCGTCAGTGGCAGTTTGACCTTCTCGTCAATGTGACGCTTCAAAAAGCGCGCGCCATACTTGGTGTTAAAGCCTTTTTCCGTCAAAAAGTTTAGTGCTGCATCGGTGACCGTGACGGTTTTGCCCTGCCGCTGCATTTGGAGCTGCAGCCGGTTGACATAAAGCTCGGCAATCTGCCGCACTTCGTCCATGGTCAAAGGCGCGAAGACAATGATCTCGTCGATGCGGTTGCGAAACTCTGGTGAGAACCGTTGCTCAGCAGCCTTCATCACTTCGTTTTTCACGATGCGAAAATCGCTTGCCGTCTTCGTCCCGAATCCAAGGGGCTTCTCAAACTTCTTGAAGCTCTCAGAACCAAGGTTCGAAGTCATAATTACGATCGCGTCAGACAAATAGACCTTCTTGCCGCGCCCATCAGTCAACCAACCTTCGTCGAAAGCCTGCAGGAACAGGTTCATCAAATAAGGCGATGCCTTTTCCACTTCGTCGAGCAACAAAACCGTGTATGGATTCTCGCGCAGTTGTTCCGTCAGGATACCGCCGCGTTCTGAACCAACAATGCCGCGCGGCATGCCGATAAGCTTCTCGATGCCAACAGTGCCGTCGCTGTATTCTGACATGTCAATGCGCACCATCTTCTCTTCATCGCCAAACATAAACTCGGCGACTGCTTTGGCCAACTCGGTCTTGCCCACACCGGTGGGGCCAAGGAACAACAAGACGCCGTCGGGTTTGTAGTGCGACTCTTTCAAAGGACCTTTGTTTAGACGCAGACGCTGGGCGACTGCTTTGATGGCCGCCTTCTGGCCGATCACACGCTGCGCCAGCATCGCCTCGGTCATGGAGAAGCGATCACTGGTGTCGCGGAAAATCATGTCGCGTGGAATACGCGATTCCTGCGAGATCACCTCGATCACATGCTCAGGCTTGACGACCATTGTCTGCGGTTCGTTGATTTCCACTTTGACCGCGGCCGTGTCGAGCCAACCGATCGCCTTGTCGGGCAGGTGCAGGTTGCGAATGTATTTAGGCGCCATCTCCAAAGCGATATTGATGGCGTCGTCGGAAATCTTCACCGAATAATTTTTCTCCAGCCGCGGCCTGAGGCCGAGCAGGATTTCACGCGTCTCGCTGATTGATGGCTCGCTAACCTTCACCAGGCGGAAACGTCTGGCCAGCGCTTCATCTTCGCCAATGTATTCCTTGTATTCCGAATTGGTGGTGGCGCCGATGATGCGCATGTCGCCGCGGGCCAGGGCCGACTTGAACATGTTTGCCGCATCGGAAGACGTACCCAACGCCGCGCCGGCGCCGATAATGGTGTGCGCCTCATCGATGAAGAGGATCAAATTGTCCTTCTCTTTAACTTCATCGATGATGCCCTTGATTCTCTCTTCGAACATGCCGCGCAACATTGTGCCGGCGACCAGGCCCCCCATTTGCAGTTGCACCACGTGGCTGCCGCGCAAACGCGCCGGCACTTTGTCGGGTTCCAACTCAATTAGCCGCGCCAATCCTTCGACGACC
>DATAOU010000214.1:0-15994 GCA_036265575.1 Pyrinomonadaceae bacterium | reverse complement strand
AAATCATGGCGAAACTTTCCGCAATCGTAATCACGGTCAGCGATGCATGCTCACTTGGCGAGCGCGCAGACGAATCGGGTGCCGCCCTTATACAACTGCTGCGAGAGCTTGGCGCAGAGATAGTGGAAACGACAATAGTTTCTGACGATTTAGATCCACTCAGCGAGCTACTGCGCGCATCTGCCGAAAACGATAACGTCAATTTAATTGTCACCACCGGAGGTACCGGCTTCTCGCCACGAGACAACACGCCCGAGGCGACTCTCGCGGTTATTGAACGGGAAGCGCCGGGCCTGGCCGAAGCGATGCGCATGGAAACTTTGAAGAACACGCCTATGGCAATGATCTCGCGCGGCGTCTGCGGCATTCGCTCAAAAACTTTGATAATCAATTTGCCCGGCTCACCAAAGGCCGTAAAGGAAAGTTTTGCGGTTATTGCGCCGGTACTGCACCATGCGATCGCGTTGCTTGCGGGGCAGCCGGGTGGTGGGATTCATTAGAGCAGTCTCGCGTCCCGGCTTAACCTGCGGTTTTCGCAATCACAACCTAGCGGTTGGACTCTGAACTGCCTGGGCAAACTCTTCGTTGACAATGATCTTCGTGACGCTTAAGATTTTTTTGTTAATAAGATAATTCGAATTGACCACGGTTTAACGGGGCGAAAGCGGTGTCAAGCCATCGCAGTCCTAAAAGGATGAAGCGGCGTCCAGCAGCCGCACTCCAAAAACCTTAATGCTGCTTCAGGCAACCACAACAGCGACGGCAAACATCGGCTCACCGATAACGGCGTACTGGCCGGTGATGATTTTCTTTGTGGTGGCGATTGCGTTTCCGGTCCTGCCGATCATCCTTGGCCGTTTTTTGCGGCCGGCAAAGTACGAAAAAGGAAAAATGCGGCCGTACGAATGTGGCATCGATCCGATTACGGACGCGCACTCGCGCTTCACGGTGCGCTACTACATCGTGGCAATGCTGTTTTTGATCTTCGATGTAGAAACGATCTTTCTTTTGCCCTGGGCCATCATCTTCATGGGCGACGATTTCAGTTTTACAAAGTTTGCCCTAATCGAGATGTTTGTGTTCATCGGCATTCTGGTGGTTGGCTATTATTACGCTTGGCGTAAGGGCGCGCTTGAATGGGCCTAGCGCGCGAAACGCACGCGTAAATCGTAAATCGTGAATCGTAAATGGTCGTCTAGTCTTCATTGCGCGGACTATTGATACCTCTTCTACCATTACGGTTTCGCTAGTGACATAAAGTAGTTGGTAGATACGATGAGTAGTCGGTAGATACGATGAGTAGTTCGTAGATACGATTCGCGATTGACTACGTAGGATTCACGATCAACAGTTCTTAACCATTTACGATTTACGATTAACGATTTACTAAAACAAATGGCTGAACACGATCAAGGCTTCGTTCTAACCCGATTCGACACACTGATGAACTCGGTGCGCCGAACTGTCGGCGCCAAAGCACTTGACATGACGGCGCCGGTGGTCAACTGGGCGCGTAAGTCGGCGTTGTGGCCCATGACTTTTGGGTTAGCGTGCTGCGCAATTGAAATGATTGCGACCGGCGCCGGTCGATTCGACATCGATCGTTTTGGCGCGGGGGTGTTTCGCCCCAGTCCGCGGCAAAGCGATCTAATAATCATCGCCGGCACAGTCACGTTAAAGATGGGCCCGGTCGTACGCAGAGTCTATGAACAAATGCCGGAACCAAAATGGGCAATAGCAATGGGCGCTTGCGCCTCGACCGGTGGACCGTTTGATTCATATTCGACGATGCAGGGAGTAGACCGCTGCATTCCTGTCGACGTTTACATCCCCGGTTGTCCGCCACGCCCGGAAGCATTGTTGTATGGCTTGATGCGTTTGCAGGACATTATCATGCGCGAAGCGCCGTCGGCTTACATCTTTGAATCGGATGGCACGGTGCACCGCCAGCAGTCACTGGACGATGGCGAAGACTTGATTGCGAATAGAAGCGAAGCCAAAAGTATTGCAACCCCGGTTTGAGTGGTAGGACGGCATTTCCGCCTGTCCTTACCGTCGTAAATAATGGAAGACAGAATGTCTATCCGTACTTAGTGCCCCTTGCGTTCTAAATAACTTTACAAGCGCGCGATATCTGCTGCGCTGCGGAGGTTCACAAATGACGTCGGTTACTTCGAAGCGATTGATCTCGCTTTTTACGCTTTTGATAGTGCTCTCGCTGCCAATGTTGGTTGACGCGCAAACGCGTAAACCCAGACTGCGCCGGTCAACGCGACGCACTGCGACCAAGCCTGTTACTCCAATTGTCCCAGTCGGCACTAACCTAAAAATCCGTATCGAGGACACGCTTTCCAGTAAAGATTCGCGCGTGGGTGACAGGTTCACAGCGACCGCGCTCGATCCGGTGCGCTTTAACGAGGGCAGAATCACCGGCCACATCAGCTCAATTCAAAAGTCCG
This sequence comes from Pyrinomonadaceae bacterium, assembly GCA_036265575.1. Classification (GTDB taxonomy): domain Bacteria; phylum Acidobacteriota; class Blastocatellia; order Pyrinomonadales; family Pyrinomonadaceae; genus PSRF01. The sequence goes on along the minus strand of DATAOU010000214.1, from coordinate 13,535 downwards.
GAAAGATAAAAGGCCGCACCAGCATGAACCTGGCGTTTGATTCGATCACGCTTGGTGAACGCAGCGGCACGCTGCATGGATACATAACGCGAGTTTATGGTAGCGACGGCGGGCGCGCCGACAACGAGGGTGGTGTCGAATCCGGCAGTCGTACCAACCAGACTATCAAACGCGGAGCGATTGGCGCGGGCGCTGGAGCGGTGCTGGGCGCGATCGTCGGTGGTGGAAAAGGCGCTGCGATTGGACTGATACTAGGTGGCGCGGGCGGTGCTGGTTCGTTGGCGGTGCAGGGCAGCAAAGAATTGAAGATCGAGTCAGGAACGGAAATGCTCATGCACGTTACACGCTGAGCAATTTCGGAAGTTGACTGAATTCGATTGGCGCTGCTGAAATCTGAACAGCAACCGGCGCAAGGGATTCCACTCTAAGTGGTTCTTTTGCGCCGTTTTTGTGTGGTTGAAGTTGGTAGTAAAGCAAACTATTAGTCTGTGTTGGTGGCCAGGCTCCGGTTGAACTTTTACGAGCCGCGCAAACTAACAGTTGGCTTTACAGGAGAATAGGAAGACATGCGAAGTTCATTCAGGATTTTACGCTGGCTCGTTATTCTACTTGCCGTCGCCTTCGTCATCATTCAATTCATTCGTCCGGCGAGAACCAATCCACCAGTTGACCCCGCTAAATCGATCGAGGCGAACTTGCAGGTCAGCCCGCAAGTCGCGGCCATCTTTGACCGTTCCTGCAACGACTGTCATTCAAACAAAACTGTGTGGCCCTGGTATACGAACGTCGCGCCTGTGTCGTGGCTGCTTACCAGTCATGTGAATGAGGGCCGCCATGACATGAACCTTTCGGAATGGGGCAGCTATGATAAGGACAAGCAATCTCGCCGGCTACGCGACATGTGCGAGCAGGTTGAGGATGGAAACATGCCGCTCAGCACATACACGCCCCTGCATCCCAAAGCAAAACTTTCTGCCGAAGACGTGAAAACGATCTGCGATTGGGCTAACGCCGAACGCGCGCGAATCTCGACGCCTTGAGTATTTTTGCCGCGGATAAACGCGAATAAGCGCGGATCGCGAAGACAATTCTGAATGGTGTGTCCGGCTGCTTAATTAATCTTTCCTGGGTTTGAATCCGCGTCCATCTGCGTGAATCTGCGGCAAATGGTTTTGTGGCCATTAGGTGCCCTGCAGGTGGCGGGTGTCGTTGATGTTCAGCACGCGCACAAATCCGTCTGAACGCAGATCAAAGCGCGCGATGCCGCAATTGGAAGTTGCAATCCAAACCGGTTTGAGATCTGGAGCATCCAGCGCACCCATTAAGTGCAGAATCAGAATGCAGATCGTTCCTGTGTGAGCAAACATGACGATCCGCCCGCCCTGGTGCTGCTCGATTGCCTCATCTAGCTTTCGCGACGCGCGATCGAGCGTTTGCCGGTAACTCTCTCCGCCTGCCAAAACGTGTTCAAAATCTCGGCGTAACAATGCCTGGTATTGTTCGGGGTGTTGCTCCGCGGCTTCTTCGAAGGTTAAACCTTCCATCACGCCGACGCTGCGTTCGCGCAATGCATCGGTCGCCTCCAACTCGATGCCGACTCGCTCGGCGAGCGGCGTCGCCGTTTCAATCGCTCGAGGCAAATCACTGGAATAGATGGCATCGAATCGTTCCGTTGCGAGCGCTCGAGCGGTCGCTTCGGCCTGTTTGCGGCCGCGGGCTGAAAGAGGAGTGTCGGTGTGACCACCAAAGCGACCTTCGGCGTTGCCCTGCGATTGGCCGTGACGAATGATGACGACGTGGGTGGTGGAAGGCATTTCAAGTTTCGAGTTCCTAGTTTCTAGTTTCTAGTTCATTCTAACTCGAAACCCGGAACTCGAAACTCTTAAGCAGCGACCGCCTCGTTCTTCAACTTCTCAGCCTGGTCGTGCGTAATAAGGGCCTGAATGATCTCGTCAAGATTTCCTTCCATCACCAGGTCGAGTTGGTGAATGGTGAGCCCGATGCGATGGTCCGTGACGCGGTTCTCCTTAAAGTTATAAGTGCGGATCTTTTCGGAGCGGTCTCCAGAGCCGACCATTGAACGACGTTCGCTGGCAACGGCGTCGTGTTGCTTTTGTTCTTCAAGCTCCTGCAAACGGGCTCGCAAGACGCGCATCGCCTTCTCGCGATTCTTGATTTGCGACTTTTCGTCCTGCATGGAAACGACAACGTTCGTCGGCAAATGCGTGATGCGTACGGCGGAATACGTAGTGTTGACTGACTGCCCCCCGGGTCCGGAGGAACAGAAAGTGTCGATGCGCAGGTCCTTGGGATCGATCTTGACATCAACTTCTTCGGCTTCGGGCAGCACCGCAACCGTGATGGCAGAAGTGTGAATGCGTCCACTCGCTTCCGTTTGCGGCACTCTTTGCACTCGATGCACCCCCGATTCATGCTTCATCTTTGAATAGACTTTGTCGCCTTCGATAAGGACCACTGCTTCTTTGATGCCGCCTATTCCCGACTCGGAAGAGTCTAGAACTTCAAAGCGCCAGCCCTGCTTCTCGGAATAGCGGCTGTACATGCGTAACATATCGGCGGCAAACAGGCTGGCTTCGTCACCCCCTGTGCCGGCGCGTATCTCCACAATTACATTCTTCTCGTCGTTTGGATCCGAAGGAACAAGCAGAACTTTCAATTCGGTATCTGTCTTGTCCAGCTTCTGTTGCAGTGTTTCTACCTCGGCGCGCGCCATCTCGCGCATCTCGTCATCTTCCGCGGTTTCGAGCAACTCGCGCGCACCGGCCAATTCCTCGTTGAGCGTTTTCCAGGTGTGATACTTCTCGACTATCTCGCCCAGGTTGCGATGTTGGCGCGCCGCCTTGGTATAGGCCGCCTGGTCCGCCAGCAGTTCCGGTGCAGACAACTCATTCGCCAACTCTTCGTAGCGTGCTTCTATTTGTTCGAGTCTCTGTAGCATTTCAGTTGTACGACTATTGATGTTCGACAGACTTCAGTTTGTCGGCTTTCCTATTATCACGGCCTTCGACAAGCTAAAGCTTATCGGACATTCACGACATTGGCGCCAGCGCTACCTCCGTGGGTTGCGGCTCGAGCTTCAATGATTCTTTCAAGGCTTCGATGGCAACCTCGAGTTGTTGATCGTCCGGCTCTTGCGTAGTGATGTTTTGCAGCCAAACACCGGGCCGCGTGATTATTTTAAAGAACCAGCCGCTCTCTTTTTTGGCTGACACGCGAATGATTTCGTATGACAGCCCCGCGACAATCGGAATCAACGCGATGCGCACCAGAAAGTTGTAAATCAACGAATCAAACTTGACCACCGAAAACAACACGATCGAGACGAGCATCACAATCATCAGAAAACTGGTGCCGCAGCGTGGATGTTGACGCGGTTGCGGCCGCGCATTTGCGACCGTCAGCGGCAGCCCGCGTTCCCAGGTGAAAACGGTTTTGTGTTCGGCTCCGTGGTACTCGAACACGCGACGCAAGTCTTTCAGTAACGAGAAACTGAAGATCATTATCAGGAAAAACGACATGCGAATGACGCCATCGACGAGATTAAAAGCAACCGAAGGTCGAACTGGATGAAGATAAGTCTTCGTCGTTGCCCAGGCTCGCGTGTACCAGGGTTGGTCGCTGCCTTCGGTCGTGACGTTTGCAGAGTCATTCACTTGCGTCTGGTCTGCAGCTGCGGCTGTTGACGTTACCGCGGGCGTTGACGCCCAACCGGCCGCAATGAATAACGCGTTGGTCAGCAATAGCGGTGCCGCAACGAACAGCAGGACGTTAAAGATCAACGCGAAAATGATGGAACCAGCAGCAGCTGTCGTGCCACCCTTTTTCATTTCATCCTTTGATCGCTTCTGTGTCGGAACAGGAAACAAGCCCGGCACTGCGCCGGTAACGCCAGCGAAATCACCTTCACCTTCAATCACTGCCGGCGTCAGAGCGAATTCCACTTGTTCGACTTCTGCTTCCTGTGCGTCGGCAAAAGCTTCGTTAGCGGAAAAGTTCAGAGCCTTGATTCCGAGACCCATCGACTGTACCAACACCGCGCTGCCTCGCAGCACCGGCAGTTTCAACAGCGGGTACTTATCGCTCCACTTTGGCAGTCGCGCCGCGGTGTTAACGATGGTTCCATCTGCTTTGCGCACGGCGATGGCATAGGCATTGGGCGTGCGCATCATGACGCCTTCAATCACTGCCTGGCCGCCGACGATTAGATCTCTTTCGTTTGTGCTCAATGGGTTTTCCTTCTGGCCAAATTCAAGAAGTTTAGAGTCCAACCTTCAGGTTGAGGATTTCGCGGCAGCAAGCTAAACCTTGGACTCTGAACTCCTGGTGTCCTACCAAACACTAACGCCGGCTCGTTTGGAGTTCAACCTTTAGTTTGGTTGCCTTAGGAGGCAAGCTAAAGCCTGAACGCTCAACCGCAGCCGGCGTCTCATTTATAGTCTCGCTAGTGTCGTCTCGAAATCACTTTGTCCTCAAGCAGTAGCGTTTACGCTGTTGGCGTGGTTGTTTCGGCCGGTGTTTTCTTGCCGTAGCGCTTGTTAAAGCGATCGACGCGTCCCGCTGTATCGACCAGTTTCTGTTTACCGGTAAAGAACGGGTGGCAGGCCGAGCAGATTTCCACGTGCAGGTCGCCGCCTTTTGTCGAACGCGTCTTAAACGTCTCGCCGCAGGCGCAACTGACATTAATCTCGTGATACTCCGGGTGAATTCCTGGTTTCATTGTCTTGTAACCCTCATCTATGGACAGCTAAATGGCTCATTTTCAAACGTCACATGATAGGGTTCCGCAGTTGTATGGTCAAGTTGAGGCGCGCAAGCAAACTGCTCAGGTTACTTCGATTTTCGACGAAAACAAGTTTGTTGACAGCGAATTAGCGGCATGCTTAAATCCATTTCTGCCGACCTTTTGCAATAGCATTTAACACTTCGCCTGAGTCAGGGGCGCGATCAATTCCGAACCGATCGCACTTCCTGACAGTGTGAGCGCGAGACTCAAAAGCTAATGGCTGAAGACAGCGATAAACCCGATCCGGGCAAACGAGCTGACGAGACTGCCAAAGAACCTGCGGGCGTGGTCGTGCCTAAAGATTCAACCGGCACGCCGCCGCCTTCAGCTATTCCTGCCGGCGGTGAACTGGCCGGCGCCGACGCCGAAAAAGCCGCGATGGTCGAACAGGCCAAATCACGCGTCGCTGCAGTAAAAGATTCACTTGCCCAAAAAGCAGCCACTCCGGCCGCCGGCGTTCCTAAAGCTCCCGTCAAGAAAAAGGAAGAAGGTCCCAAGCCCGTCGACGCTTCCGCCAATAAGTTAGTAAAAAAATTGAAGGGCAAGTTTGCCGACGCTATTAGTGAACCGCTCGAGTTTCTCGGTCAAGTTGCGGTCCGTGTTGCTCCCGAAAGCATTGTTCAGGTCTGCCTGTTTCTGCGTGACGATCAAGACGCGCGTTTCAACTACTTATCGGATTTGACTTGCGTTCATTATCCGCTGCGAGGCGAAGGTCCGCTCGAAGTTGTCTACAATCTTTTTTCCATTGCCCGAAATGAACGCGTGCGTTTGAAAGTGGCAATCGCGGAAGGCGCGAACATCGACAGTGTGACCAGCGTCTGGCCGTCGGCGAATTGGATGGAACGCGAGGTCTATGATCTATTTGGCGTGACCTTTAATAATCATCCAGACCTGCGCCGGATTTTGTTGCCACCGGACTGGGAAGGCCATCCACTCAGAAAAGATTACCCGCTCGAGTTTATTGAGAATGCCTGGACGCAAAGGCACCTGCCGGTGATGACTGATGTGCAACGCGAACAGCTCGAGCAACGACGCGGCTATGGTTTGGAGATACTTTCTGTGCCGCAGGAACGCATGATGCGCGAGATTCTTCAGGCCGGCAAAGAAGTCATGCCTAAGGACAAGTAAATCGTGAATCGTAAATCGTAAATGGTTCAGAAGGCGCAGCTATTGATCGGTTATCGTCAGGCGGATGAAATTTTTACTATTTACGATTCACGATTTACGATTTACGAATTGAGATGACTCCAAAAGAGATCGCTGCCCAGTACGAAGCCAAGGTTTTCGACACGCCCGAAGCGGCGAAGGTGGCAGGGTTTGTCTTAACTGAGACAATGGAGCCGCGCAACGTTTGGAACAAAGCGAGTGCAGCGACCGCGATCGTCAGCAAGCTGGCAAAAAAGCGTTCAGCCGGCGAAGCGCAGGAGATCGGCTTAGTTATTGAATCCTGGAGCGTGACCGGTTGTTACGTTCCTTCAGAACCAGCGCCGGCCGCGGCTTAGAAGTAGCATAGACTTTAGTCTGTGCTCGCTGTTGCAACACTCTAGTTTGTGCCATTCATGGCAGCACAGACTAAAGTCTATGCTACCGAAGCAAAGATTCTGATTTCTGTATTCTGACTTCTGATTATGCATCAAGTAGAAATCGCGACAACGCAGGAAACGCTCCTGGACAGCCCAGAGATGGTGCTGAACATGGGGCCGCAGCATCCCTCGACTCACGGCGTGCTGCGCGTGATCCTGAAACTCGACGGCGAAACGGTCATCGATCTCGATTGCGACATCGGCTATCTCCATCGCGGCATGGAGAAGATCGCCGAAAACCGCATGTACACGATGATCGCGCCTTACTGGGATCGTCTCGACTACATCGCTGCAGTCTCCAATGGTCTGGTTTGGGTGGAGACCGTCGAGCAGATGATGAATCTGCCGGTGCCGCCGCGCGCTCATTACCTCAGAACGATTCTGACCGAGCTGAATCGCATTGCGTCTCACTTGTTGTGGCTGGCAACACATGCGCTCGACATCGGCGCGGTTACGGTTTTACTTTGGGCCCTGCGCGAACGTGAAGAGATACTCAAGATATTCGAGCGACAGTTTGGCGCGCGCTTAACTTGTCATGCCTGGCGCGTTGGCGGCATGCCAAACGATGCATATGACGGCTTCACCGAAGACGTTGAGCGCTTTGTTAACAACTTTCCCACGCGGCTTGATGAATACGAGACCGTGCTCTCCGAAAATCGCATCTGGCTGAGCCGCACGGTCGGCATCGGAGTGATATCAGCCGATGAAGCCGTGGCGATTGGTTTGTCTGGTCCGGCTTTGCGCGGCTCGGGCGTCGCCTGGGACATTCGCAAATCGCGACCGTACGCGGCCTACGCCGATATGGATTTTGATATTCCGCTTGGCGAAAACGGCGACACCTACGATCGTTATCTGGTTCGATTGGAAGAGATGCGCCAGTCGCGACGGATTGTAAACCAGGCGTTGGAGCATCTGCCTGATGGACCAGTCAACGCTAAGCTGCCGAAGATCGTTAAGCCGCCGGTCGGCGATTACTATCACTCGATCGAAGGGCCAAAAGGCGAGATAGGTTGCTATCTGGTTTCCGATGGAACGGCGCAACCGTGGCGCGTGCGCGTGCGGCCGCCATCGTTGATCAATCTTCAGGCGCTGAAACAACTTTGTCTGGGCCACTTGGTGGCCGATGTGGTTGCGATAATCGGCACGCTCGATATCGTGCTCGGTGAAATTGACAGGTGAGTTTAATCTTCTCTGTGCGGCCTTTGTGTTCTCTGTGTCTCTGTGGTGCATATTTTTAAAGCCTAGCCAGCACGGAGACTCAGAGAACACAAAGGACGCACAGAGACAAGAGATAGGGAAGCATGGTGCTCTTCTTCGCTCCAATCGATTTCATTAACCAGCTGCTGCTGAAGTTTTTCAGCGCAGGCACCATCGACCACGTCATCTGGCCGTTTATTCAGATCGGATTGGTGGTTACCCTGGTGGCCGGCTGGGTCGCTTATGCAACTTACCTCGAGCGAAAAATTTCAGCCTTCATGCAGGCGCGACTCGGACCAATGCGCGTTGGCCCCTGGGGATTGTTGCAGCCGATCGCGGACGGCATCAAACTCTTAACCAAAGAAGATTTCATTCCCGAGAAAGCCGACCGCTGGATATTCTTTTTCGCTCCTTACATTGCGGTTGCGGCCGCCTTCATCACATTTTCGGTCATTCCATTTGGCCCGGATTGGGCCGTCATCACTGACGTAAACATCGGCTTGCTGTTCGTGCTCGCGGTCTCGAGCGTGGGCGTGCTGGCTTTGATTCTGGCCGGCTGGTCGTCAAATTCGAAGTACTCGTTGCTGGGTGCACTGCGCTCCAGTGCGCAGATGATTTCTTATGAAGTGGCGATGGGCTTATCGCTGGTCGGCGCCTTGATGTTTGCGCGCACGCTTTCACTTTCCGGAGTCGTGCAAGCACAGCAGTTCGACTCCGTTTGGTTTCTGGTTTACCAGCCCGCTGGTTTTCTGATCTTTCTGGTGAGCGGCATTGCGGAAAATAATCGCGCTCCATTTGATCTGCCGGAAGCGGAATCGGAGTTGGTTGCTGGTTTCCACACCGAGTATTCCGGTTTCCGCTGGTCGCTGTTTTTCATGGCCGAGTATGCGGCCATGGTGATCGTCTCGGCGGTGGCGGTAACGGTATATCTTGGCGGCTGGTATCTTCCGTTTGTCTACCGGTTTACCGAGGCGAAGGGCTACCATAACCTCTATGTTATAGTCAGCCTCTTAGTATTCATCTCCAAGCTGTTGGCAATTCTTTATCTGTATTTCTGGTTGCGTTGGACGCTGCCGCGCTTTCGTTACGATCAGTTAATGGATATCGGTTGGAAATGGTTGATTCCCTCCGCGCTGATCAACATCGTGCTTTCGGCCCTCGCGATCTTTGTAGTGCAGGCATTAAACGGCTGGCGCGGCATCAAGACGATCGATTCGCTATCAACAGGTTTGAATCTGACGGCAACCGGAAAAGCGCTGATGATTGTGATGGGTCTTGCCGGGCTTGGGCTAAGCGGGCTGTCGTTGGCAAGGATCAACTGGCGTGCGCGTGATTTCAATTTGAAGGTTCAACGTCGAAACATTCGTTTGGTGAACGTGCCGAGCGGGAAACCGGCAGTCGCGCCGATTGCGCCGGCAGCGAGCGAAAGCTAGCAACATTGCCGATTGGCAATTGCCGATTGCCGATTGGCACGACAGGTAACGCAGAACCAGAACTGCCACATTAAATCGGCATTCGGCATTCGGAAATAACACTATGCCTTTAGTAAAAGTTCCCAAACCAAAGTTCATGACCAAGCTGCGCCGCTTTTTTATGGCCGATCTCTTACAAGGCTTGCGGCTCACCTTGAAATACAACATTGGCGCCATCACTGATAAAGACGCGGTCGCCGGCAAAGGCATCTACACCGAACAGTACCCCAAGGTGCGGCCGGATGTAGCGCCGCGTTTCCATGGCGCGCCGCGCCTCAACATGGATCCGGAAACGCACGACACGCTTTGCATCGCCTGTAATCTCTGCGCGATTGCTTGTCCGGAAGACTGCATCGATGTGTTGGCGATGGATGTCGAGATCATCGTTGCCGGTAAGCCGCGCAAGAAGAAGGTGCTGGACGAGTTTATTTTCGACACTTCGCGCTGCATGTTTTGCGCGTTGTGCCAGGAGGCGTGTCCCACGTCGTGCCTCGAACTAACGCAGGATTTCGAATTGGCAACTTACTCGCGCGCCGGTTTCGTTTGGAATCGTGAAATGCTGGAGCAGGGACGCGAGACGGTTAAGTACACGCGCTGATGTCGAGTAATGAGTGATGAGTAATGAGTGATGAGTAGGAAGATGAATGGAATGCTGGTGCTACTTATTGCTGATCACTCATCACTCATCACTCATCACTCATCACTATTCTTATGATTCTTTCCGGCTGGGAATCAGTCTTCTTCTGGGTCTTCTCTATCGCGGCCATCTTCGCGGCGCTCTTAACCGTGATGGCCCGCAACACCATTCACAGCGCCCTGTTTCTGATTTCTTCGCTGGTTTCGGTGGCCGCTCTCTTTATCCTGCTGCGCGCAGAGTTCATCGCCGGCGTGCAAATCCTGGTCTATGTTGGCGGCGTGATGGTGTTGTTTCTCTTCGTCGTCATGCTGGTCAACGTTGGCTCGGAAGAACGCGGCAGCGAGGAAATTTTCAACCGGCCCCGACAAGTAACCACCAGCGTCATCTTCTGCGCGTTGCTGGTCGGTGGACTACTCTACGCGATTAACGTCGGCTACGAAGGGTTGCAGAAGCGAGATGAAAACGCCATAGGCCTCGCGGCTGGACAGCGTACGGCAGACGAACAAAACCTCCCCGCAGCGGCGACTGGATCGTCGCGCATTACCAAAGAAACCGAACGCGTGGGTAACGGTCTTTATCGCTATGGATCCCTACCGTTCGAGATAGCCAGCGTGCTGTTGCTGGTAGCAATTATTGGCTCAGTGATGTTAGCCCGAACGTTGAAACAGGAAGTGACGGTTGACGATACCGCGCCGGAAGTACTGCAAGCTGAAGCGCGACACGATCCGGAGATTGCAAAGCTGACGCTTCCCGTAACACCAGACGAAAATGCGATTGGCACTCTTTAATTTTCTAAGTCCGGCGTTTGGCATGTTGCTGCAGGCTGCAAGCAATGGCCGCTTTGCTGTTGCCTGGGAAAAAGCGCAGCACCCTGACCTGTCAAAATTTCTGATCATCGGCGCTTTACTCTTCATCATTGGGGTTGCCGGCGTGCTGACGCGGCGGAACATCATCGTCATCTTCATGTCGATTGAGTTGATTCTCAACGCGGCGAATCTCAACTTCATTGCCATGTCTCGTTACCTGCAGGACACCGGCAACGTTAATGCTGTTGCCGGACAGATCTTTGCGGTGTTCGTGATCGTGGTGGCGGCCGCTGAGGCTGCAATTGGATTGGGAATTGTGATTGCGCTCTATCGCAACAAGGAAACAATCTGGGTTGATGAGATTGATATTCTCAAATGGTAGTCCAATGTCCAACGTCCAAAGTCCAAAGTCGATCCTGACTGGCGGACCTTGGACTTTGGACTTTGGACGTTGGACTAATGCATAGATACATCTGGCTAGTACCACTGCTTCCTCTTGCCGGCGCAGCCATCAATGGGCTGCTCGGGCGAAAGTTGCGTTTCTCGGAAAAGCTAATTGGTGGCATCGCGGTCGGCTCCATAGCGCTCGCGTTTCTCATTACCGTTGCAGCTGTTTATTCATATGCCTTCGGCAGTAGCGCTATGTGGCCGCAGACTTATGTGACCAGTCAGGACGGCGCTTTCAGCTTCACCTGGATTCCCGGCGGGGCAACTCGTATCACTCAGGGCGCAAATTGGAGCGCACACGAAACCGCAGTCGAGGATGCAGTAACAAAAGCTGGCGAGCGCCCACCGGAACAGCAAAATCAACCGATTGTGCTGCCTGCTGTGACGCATGGCGGTGCTGCGCTGCTAAATGTCGAATGGAGCTATCAGCTTGATGCGCTGTCATCGATCTTCATGCTGATCGTAACCGGCGTCGGTCTTTGCATTTTCGTTTTTGCCACCGGCTACATGCATGGCGACACGGGCTTTTATCGCTTCTTCGCGTACATGGGCCTGTTCATGTTCTCGATGCTGGTGCTGGTGATGGGCTCAAACTTCCTAATGATGTTTGTTGGTTGGGAAGGCGTGGGGCTTTGTTCGTACCTGTTGATTGGTTACTACTTTGAACGTCAGGAAGCCGCGAACGCTTCACGCAAAGCGTTTATCACCAATCGCGTTGGCGACTTTGGCTTTGCGCTCGCCATCTTCGGCGTGATTGCCACCTTTGGGACTACTCAATACACCGCCGTCTTCGGCCAGGCGGCGAGTTATCCGCTTGAAAGGCTGGGCCATTGGGGATTGCTGTCGTGGATCGCGTTGGGCCTCTTCATCGGCGCCTGCGGTAAATCGGCGCAATTGCCGCTGCACGTTTGGTTGCCTGATGCGATGGCTGGCCCAACTCCAGTCTCCGCTTTGATCCACGCTGCCACGATGGTGACCGCCGGGCTTTACATGGTCACGCGCACCAACGTCATCTTTCAGCATTCGCAAACGATGATGATGGTAGTGGCTTTAGTTGGCGCAGCTACGGCGTTGTTTGCCGCGACGATTGGCATCACGCAAAACGACATTAAGAAAGTTCTCGCGTACTCGACCGTTTCGCAGTTGGGCTTCATGTTTATGGCCTGCGGCGTGGGCGCATTTGTAATCGGCATCTTTCATGTGATGACGCACGCTTTTTTCAAAGCCCTAATGTTCCTCGGCGCCGGCAGCGTTATTCATGGCATGCATCACGAGCAGGACATGCGGCGCATGGGCAACCTGCGAAAGTACATGCCCTATACCTACCTGACTTTCCTCGCCGGTTGGCTGGCTATCTGCGGCATCATTCCGTTCAGCGGCTTTTGGTCCAAAGATGAGATTCTCTGGAATGCTGCTTCGACGCGTTACATACCCGTCGGTTGGATCGTTTGGATTGTCGGCACAATCGCTGCAACCTGTACTGCTTTCTACATGACGCGATTAGTCGCGATGACTTTCTGGGGCAAGGAAAGATTCCTCAACGGCCACGACCACACGCCTGAGCACGAAGTGCACAATCACGATCACAAAACGCCCGAGCATCACGCGCACATACCACATGAATCACCCGCTTCGATGTGGGTGCCGTTAGCAGTGCTCGCCGTGCTGGCAACAGTTGGCGGATTTGTCGGCATCAGCACGGCATTCACCGGCGGCAAGCACATCGGCGGGCGGATGAATATCGTTAACTTCCTCGATCCGATCATCTGGAATCCCAGTACACATCATTTTGGCAAAGAAGAACTCCTGGATAGCACCGGCAAACCAGTTGCAGAGCTAAGGGCCGCCGAAGTTTCGACAAGCGAGAGTCACGCCGAGGAAGTTGCATCGCCATATGGCGACGAGAGTTTCAACCTGGCCCACGCGGCAGAATCAAAACTGCATAGTGAAACGTTGACTGAGTGGCTGTTTATTCTCATCTCTTTGCTGGTCGCGGGGATAGGTATCGGCCTTGGTTATCTTTTCTATGTTAAGGACACGCGCCTGCCGGACATTTGGGCGGCGCGCCTGAAACCGCTTTATCAAGCGAGTTACAACAAGTATTGGGTTGATGAGTTTTTCGGCTGGGCAGTCACGCGCCGGGTCATGGATGCTGCGCGTGGCGTATTCGCGGTTGACTCAAAAGTTGTTGACGGCGCTGTTAACGGTTCGGCGTGGCTGACGCGGCTGTCAAGCCGAATCACCGGCGGCACCGATCAATATTTTGTAGATGGCCTGGTGAACGCAATTGCCGCATTTGTTGCTCGTTTGATGTCGCCGTTGTTCCGCGCTGCCCAGACAGGCTTCGCACAAAACTATGCGTTGGTGATGGTGCTCGGGCTGGTTGCCGCGGTCGCCTTATTCTTTGGCGCCGACATTGCCCGGGCCGTTAAGAGTGTCTTTGCCTTCGGACTTTGAAGTGCGGTCCGTGGTCAGTTGTCAGTAGTCAGTGGCAGCTGATTAGTTTGCGAAACGGGCCAAGTTTCGTTCGCGTCAAACTAGGTGAACCACGAACAACGGACTACTAACTACTGACTACGGACTATAACT
>DATAOU010000213.1:0-6855 GCA_036265575.1 Pyrinomonadaceae bacterium | reverse complement strand
GGCAGTTCGCACCCGGCGGCTATTACAACCAACAAGGTGTGAACGCTCCCGATCGCTCAGCTCTCGATCCGGACAACAAGAGCGACAAGTTTTAAAGAAAGTAAGCAGTCGGCAGTAGCAGTAGGCAGAAAGCGCGGAGACAACCTCTGCTGCTTTCTGCCTTTTGCTTTCTCGCTTGGCACTATATAGATGCTGCCGCTAACTGTGCCCTGCTTAGTTCATTGCTTGACGACTCGTCCGTACAAGATACCTCTGCTTATAAACAGCCCGCAGCAAGCATCACCGAATCTACCACTAGAAGTCTAAAGGTCGCAGCCCGTCCTGCGAGCGAGCGCAACGAAGATTGAGTACCTGATTCCCGCCACGTTTGCTGTTACGGCAACGCACGAATCATTTGCACCACAAATGCGGCGCAATAGTCTCCGGCTATCCGCTCAAAGACAGGATGCTCCCACTCAGTGTCGCTAATAATACGCACGGCGACGAAAGGCACGTGCATCGCTGTCGCTACCCCTCCCGAGAAGGCGCTTTCCATGTCTTCGGAGTCTGTCTTGTAAACGCGACGCACCCAATCGATGTAATCCAACTCGCGGGAATAATGAAATGCCGAGCCGATGTTTCCGGCAACCACATGACCCCGGTCGTAAGGAATTTTCAAAGCGGCTTTGACGAGGGACTCATCACCGGGAAAATTCTCGAAAGCAATTGGCTCGCGCCCATCAATGCGCAAACGGTTATGCATCGGTCCCCAGCGCTCAATGCGAACACCGCTGCCGGCATCGCCGTGCTCTTGCCTCACTCCCGAAAAATCTATCGTTCGCTCGCCAACAACGATATCCCACAACTTCAACGCGCGGTTATGACCGCCCGCTGTACCCTGGTTAATCAGAATGCGTGGATGGAAATAACGAATGCCAATCGCCGTCGCCGCCGCCGCATTTAGTGGGCCCACCTCGGTGCGCGAGACGACAACGTTCTTTTTGCCGATGTGCCCCGTCCAAAAAGTCCAGGCATCAAGCTGGACGACCTTGCGTCCCTCAAGCGCGTTAATGAGAGGTTGCAACTCAACATCCAATGCTCCCTGGACAAGCACGTCGTAATGCTTTGCGGCAGAGGCCGATCCGACCGACACGGTTAACACGAATAGCACTAGCAAAACTCTTTGACCGAGACCGACGATGTGTTTTTGAGTTGTCTGCATTTGTTTCCTCGTTGTTTTTTAACTGTCAAAGCGAGCGGAGTGTCGCAATGTCCAGGCTTCAGTTTTCCCCATTGAACCTTTGGGTTCTTTGTTCTTACTACGAAGACTATTGTGGCAACTGATGATAATCTTAGCGCCAAACTTTCGCCGCAGAATTCCAGTCACCGCATGAAACATACTCCCCAGTTCGTAAGACAGATCATTTTGACCGCAGTGGCAGTGCTGGCGGTCGCTCTTCCCGGTAACGCACAAACCAAACCGATCACGGACCTTCAGCCAACCGTGATCCTGATTTCGCTCGACGCGTTTCGCTACGACTATCTCGCAAAGTATCCTAGCCCAAATCTTAATTATCTGGCGCGCACCGGTGTGCGAGCCCGCTGGCTGATACCTTCGTTTCCCACCAAGACCTTTCCCAACCACTACACGATCGCCACGGGGCTGTACCCAGCGCACCACGGCATCGTGGAAAATGAGTTTTACGATCCGCAGTTTGATGCTGTCTTCAATTTGCACAAACGCGAAGAAGTCGAAAAGGGACGCTGGTGGCTGGGAGAGCCAATTTGGGTAACCGCTGAAAAACAGAATCAGCGGACCGCTGCTCTGTTTTTTCCTGGGACCGAAGCCGAAATTGCCGGCAGGCGGCCCAGTTATTGGAAAGTTTACGACGACAAACTCTCAAATGATGATCGGATTGACACGATTTTGCAGTGGCTTGATTTACCTCAGGGCCAGCGCCCAACTCTTCTGACTGCTTATTTCAGTGAAGCCGACGACGTGGGCCATCACTTCGGACCCGACTCGAAACAAACCAGACAGGCGGTCTTCGAACTGGATCAGGCGATCGGAAGACTAATCGACGGCTTACGCTCGCGGCAAATACTTGCGCAAGTGAATTTGATCATTGTTTCGGACCACGGCATGGCGACCTCCGATCCAAAGAACATGATCCTGTTGGACCAGATGTTTGATACCAGCCTGGCCGAACGTATTTTTTGGACGCCGGAAATCGTCAGCATCTTTCCGCGACCTGGATATGAGCAGCAGATTTATTCAAGTTTGCGCCAGCACTTGCCGCCACAGGCGCGCGTGTTTCGTAAATCTGAACTGCCTGAACGTTTTCATTACCGCGATAGCGCTCGCATCGCGCCACTCCTTGTATTACCTGACGAGGGCTGGGCGCTTATGAATCGCGAGGGCCTGATTGCGGTCAACCAGTCGGAGTCAGGGCCGTCGAAGGGCCGCCACGGTTACGACAATAAACTTCGGTCGATGCGCGCGACCTTCATCGGCCACGGGCAGGCTTTCAAAAGCCACACTGTCGTCGCGCCATTCAGCAACATTCAAATCTATAACATCATGGCGCGCATACTGGGGTTAAAGGCCGCGCCAAACGATGGCGACTCAACCGCAGCACGCCAGGTGCTCAAAAGAAGCAAACAGCGGGAAAAGCCGTGAATCGTAAATCGTGAATCGTAAATAGAAAGAATAGTAAACAGCAGATAGCCAACCGCCGGAAAATCCCTTCTACTGCCTGCCGCCCTCTGCTTTCTGCTTTCTGCTTTCCGCCTTCCGCCTTCTGCTTTCTGCCTTCTGCTTTCTGCCTTCTGCCTACGCTTGGTTTCCGCGGGAATCAAACATAAATCTGCGGCTACCTCCGGCTGTTTGCTGTCTGCTGTTTGCTGTTTGCTTCTATTCACGATTTACGATTCACGGCTTTTCTGCTTGTCACCCGCACCGCGCTCCTTTAGTATTTAACTACTGCACCCCGTCCTCTCAAGTTTCCCCGACTTGCGAAGATGTTTCCGTGGATAAAGAACCTGCACTAAACGAATTCTTCCTGGGACAGATGCTAAATGCCAGCACTGAGGGCATTTTGGCGTTTGATCGCGAGTGTCGATACATCGCCTGGAATGCCGCGATGGAATCGATCTCCGGCATCCGTAAGGAAGACGTCCTTGGTAAATGTGCGTTTGATGTATTTCCATTTCTAAAACAAACGCGCGAGGACAAACATTTTTACGCGGCCTTGCAAGGTTTCACTGCAACTTCTCACAACACGCGCTACATAGTTCCACAAACCGGTCGTCAGGGTTTTTACAAAGGTCATTACTCGCCGCTGCGGAACGAGCAAAACGAAATCATCGGCGGAGTCGCGATCATTCAGGACATCACCGAGCGAAAGCATGCTGAAGCCGCCGCGCAGCAGGCTCACAAGCGCTTAACCTTTCATGTCGAGAATTCGCCGCTTGCTGTCATCGAGTGGGATAGCGACGCTCGCGTGTCGCGCTGGTCTGAATCGGCAGAACGCCTGTTTGGTTGGAAAGCGGAGGAAGTTCTGGGCAAGCACGTCAGCGATTGGCATTTCGTGTTTGACGAGGACGTCGACGCCGTCGCTCAGGTTACTCACCGCCAACGGGTGGGCGCCGAATTGCACGGCGTTCAGCGTAACCGAAACTACACACGCGATGGTTCCGTGCTTTTTTGTGAATGGTACAACTCAGTCCTCCATGACGGTAACGGCAAAATGGTTTCCATATTGTCGCTCGTGCTGGACGTCACGACGCGAAAAGCTGCGGACGAAGAACGTACGGCACTGCTGACGCGTGAGCGCGAATTACGCGAGCGGGCAGAAGAATCAGATCGTTTGAAGGACGAATTCCTTGCCACCCTGTCGCATGAGCTGCGAACTCCGCTTACTGCCATCCTCGGTTGGGCCATGTTAATTCGCAGTGGCGACCTCGACCCGGAAAACCTGCCTAACGCAATTCAAATTATCGAACGCAATGCGAAATCGCAGGCGCGGCTCATCGAGGATCTTCTGGACGTCTCGCGAATCATTCAGGGGAATCTCAAGCTCGAGGTGCATCCACTGAACCTGGGGCCGCTGGTCGAGACAACCAATGAAGCATTAAAGCCGGCGGCGACGGCGAAAGGCATTCAAGTTGAACTAGAGATCGATGCGGGAACATGCATTGTCAGTGGTGACCCTACGCGGCTGCGCCAGGTTGTTTGGAACTTGTTGATGAATGCGATCAAGTTTACGCCGCGCGGCGGCAAGGTTAACGTCACTCTTAAATGCATCTCGGAACCCGATGAGTCGTCGCTGTTGGATAGCTTGTCGGGAAGACTGGCCGACTCGCGCTTGCCGTGCGTGCGCCTGACGGTGACCGATAACGGCGAGGGCATTAAACCGGAATTTCTGCCTTACATCTTTCACCGGTTTCGTCAGGAAGAAAGTTCCATTTCGCGCAAAGCAGGAGGGCTCGGTCTGGGCCTGGCCGTCGTGCGTCATTTAGTTGAGTTGCACGGCGGCACCGTGAGTGCGCGCAGTGCGGGGAGGGGCCTCGGGTCGGCGTTCATTGTTGAGTTGCCGCTAGTGCACAGCACGCGTGAGACGACGGAGCCAGGCGAACCTTTGCAGGAATTCATAACCGAAGACTCAGCCGCCGCGGAGTCGCCGAAAGTAGCTGGCTTGTATGGCGTGCGGGTGTTGCTCGTTGAAGATGACGACGACTCGCGAACTTTGCTGGAGGTGTTGTTGAAACGCCAGCAAGCTGAAGTGGTTGCTGTCGCGTCTGCCGCAGAGGCACTGGACGTATTGGTTCAATGTCTAAAATCCAATGTCCCTGGTCAGGAGGATAAGCCCGCTCAGCACTCAGCACCCAGCACTCAGCACTCATTCTCCGACACCCAACCCTTGACGAGTGATTTGTTGCACCAAACCTCCAAGTCGAACGTTGCAGATCAATCCGAAATCCGAAATCCGAAATCCGAAATTCCACTGCCCGACATAATAATCAGCGATCTGGGCATGCCCGGCGAAGACGGCTACCAGTTACTGCGCAAGATTCGCTCTCTCGCGAGTGACGTAGCACTTAGCCCTCAGCACTCAGCACTCAGTACTCAGCACTCAGCACTGTTATCGGCTGCTGCGATTCCCGCTATCGCTTTGACTGGCTACGCCACCGCCAAAGACCGCGAACGGGCATTAGCAGCGGGCTATCAACTACACCTCGCCAAGCCGGTTGAACCGGAAGAGCTCGTCAACGCCATCGTGTCTGTGCTCTCCGGACAACACACACTGCAGAGCCGTGAATCGTGAATCGTAAATCGTGAATGGAAAAGCAAAGCGCAAAGAGCAAGGTGCAAAGAGCCAAGTGCAAAGAGCGAGGTGCGCAACGCTAACAACTCTAGCTCAGCAGTCTCGCAGGTTGGGAAGGGTGGCTTGCCCCCGCTTTGGTTGAATGGCACTCGATAGCGCTCTTTTCACTTAGCTCTTTGTTCTTTGCTCTTTGCCTATTGCTCTTGCCCTCGGCTCTTTCCCCCCTGCTCTTTGTCCCTGGCTCCCCGCTCTTCTATTTACGATTCACGATTTACGATTTACTCTCTTCCGCTATTTGCTCTTTATCACTCCCTCTCCCATTGGGAGAGGAGCGGGGAGAGGGCCTGACGGTTCCGGCAAACCCTTCCCCTCTTTCCCCTTCCCAAAGGGAAGGGGAAGATTAATACAGTCCATTCACGATTCACGGCCTTCCCGGAGGTACCCAAATGTTGAGAGCCCTGTCGAGCGCGGCGCTTACCACTCTGGTGATTATCATTGCTTCGGCTGGCGCCTTGGGCCAGTCCCACGAGAACCAGCAATCACGCATCATCCCAATCAAGGACATGTCGCAGGACGTTGAGGTACTTTACGGCGATCCTGAAAAAGTTGGCGAGCCATTCGTTATCCGAATCCGCGAACTTCCCGGCGGCATCATCCCGCCTCATAGACACCCGGTCGATGAGAACATCACCGTCGTGAAGGGGACGCTGTATTTCGGTGTCGGTGACAAGTTTGACCGCGCCGCGATGAAGGAAATGAAAGCTGGCAGCTACGCCTTCATTCCAAAAGGCAGCACGATGTTCGGTTACACACCCGAAGCGGCCATTGTGCAAGTCCACGGTGTTGGGCCGTTTCACATTCACTGGCGCGCCGGAAATACCTGGTGGGACGATCTGAAGACGCTGGATGATGCTGACGCGAGTTCCTTCTTCAAGTTCAAGAAAGGTGAACGAGTCATCGCCAAACGCGGCGCGGGCCGCATTCGCCAGGGGTACGACTCCGGTGAATTCATCGGGTACGACGTCCAGCGCGCCGATGGAAGTCTATTCATGGCGTTGGAGGGAGAGCTCCGGCATAGCAGGCACAAATGACGGGATCGGCGTTGGTCTTTGGTTTTTAGTCGTTGGTCGTTGGTCTTTGGTTTTTGGTCTTTGGTTTTTGGCTTCGATCCCGCTTTGAGGGTCCGTTTCACTTACAGTGGGTGATTAAAGACCAAAGTCCGCTTTCTCTTTATCGATTTACGATTCACGATTTACGATTTACGATTTACTCTCTTCTCCTGTCTGCTGTTAATCACTCCCTCTCCCACTGGGAGAGGGGCGGGGGAGAGGGTCTGACGGTTCGGACAAACCCTTCCCCTCTTTCCCCTTCCCAAAGGGAAGGGGAAGAATAACGAATACAGTCCATTTACGATTCACGATTTACGATTTACGATTTACTCTCTTCTGCTGTTTGCTGTTTGCTTCTTTTACGATTTACTCTCTTCTCCTGTCTGCTGTTAATCACTCCCTCTCCCACTGGGAGAGGGGCGGGGGAGAGGGTCTGACGG
>DATAOU010000212.1:0-14009 GCA_036265575.1 Pyrinomonadaceae bacterium | reverse complement strand
CAAGCCACCCTTCCCGACCTGCGAGGTTGTTTTGCTTGAGCAGTTATTTACTGGCGGGAATGATGACCGTCAACTTTTTCTTGTCCCGGACAACGACGAGCGTAGTGCTGCTGCTTTTGTTTATCAGTCCGGTGGATGAGCGCGTAACAACGGCTTCGCCGTTTACGGACTCGATTACGTCGCCGGGTCGCACGCCGGCGGCGTACGCGGCGCTGTTCGGCTGCGCATAGACAACCAGCAATCCGCCCCTGGCGCCTA
This sequence comes from Pyrinomonadaceae bacterium, assembly GCA_036265575.1. Lineage (GTDB taxonomy): Bacteria > Acidobacteriota > Blastocatellia > Pyrinomonadales > Pyrinomonadaceae > PSRF01. Next base: position 13,751 of record DATAOU010000212.1, on the reverse strand, counting down.
GACGCGCGGCGACTGGTGGCCTGATGGCAATAGTTTCAATACCCGCCATAACGAGACGCCGCGGCAGTAACGGCGTTTTTAGCTCAAACAGGTTTGGGCCAAAAAACCAATTTGGCGACTCCGCCAACTTGATTTTGAACGCCTCGGATGACGGAGTACCTGGCCGCGCAACGGTAAAATTAACAAAACTTCCGGGCGCTACGTCCTGCAGGTACATAGAAAAGTCATCGGCGTTCTGAACCATCTCGTTGTTCACTGTCAGGATCACGTCGCCTGGTTTGAGGTTGGCTCGCGCCGCAGGACTTCCGGGCATCACCGAGGTGAGCAGCAGACCACGTCCTTTTTCTGACAGCGCGCGCGCACGATCTACTTGCCAACCAACTTTCAAAATCTTCTCGAAACTAAGGCGACCGATCGGCTCACCGCGAACACCCAACCACGGCCGTGGCACGCTGGCCCTTCGTTCCATCACGCGTCCGACAGCACTGCGAACCAACCCTACCGGCAAGATCGACGCTTCGTCTCCTTCAACGGCATTCACGATCCCCAGTGGTTCCCCGGAGCTATTCACTGCAACAGCGCCTATGTTTGCCGGCGTGATCTTTGGAGACTTGATTCTGACTCGCGCAAGTGTCTTTGACGCAGTCCTGGTCACGTCGACGACAGTAGCTTCAGTTTCACCGACGCGAACATAAATTCCCTTCGCCCCCGACTCGGTTTGTGAAACGGGTTCAGGGCCGACCAGGCGAACGTGCTGACCGGATTGGATCGAATCGTCCGTCGCGTCCATCGTTTTCGGAATGTTACTGTTGCTCAACGTGATTACCGACAGTCCCGTCAACCCATCAAGCCCAACGTACTGGCCCGTTAGATTCTTGCCATCGCGCATAACGATCTTCACGTCAACGGTCGTAAAGCTTCGCTGAAACGTATTTGCCGGCTTAGCTGGAACATAACCGGGAGCAACGCCAGCTGCTGTGTTCTCGGGCCGTTCAGGCCGGAACGGGGCCGCGGGTATCGCCGGAGCAAACGCGAATGGCGTCGGCAGCTCGGCCTCCGCTTCCGGAAGCCAGGCAGCGATCGTGTGGCCATCGCTCAACGCCAATCCGGCTATAACGTTCGTATGGACTTCACTCGACATGCGAAAAGCGTCGTCAATGTTCGAGATGGCACCGAGTTGTTCATTTCCGCGCAGCAGCAGTCGAATGACTTTCAGGCCGTTAAGGCGATGCAAGATCGTAACAACCTGCGGGGCTGAAACACTATTTTCAACTTGAACCGGCGTAGCGGATTTGTTGCCGGGGGCTTCAGGCGCGCGAGGCGGAGTCGCACGAGTCGACGGCGTTTGCGCGATAGCCGTAACGCAAAGCGCAAATCCCAGCAACAGCGATGTCAACGGTTGAATTAATTTCACGGTGATCATTACTTAATCAAACCTAATCTCTTACCAATTACCAGGAATCTCTGGTCGAAACCATGACCGGCGCTGGGTTTTGGGCCAAGACGCGCGACGATCCGAAACTAACGGTGGGCAAAGAAATTGTGCGCGAGGTTCCCCGTCCATCGTCAACCGAAACTTTCAGCGATTGATTGGAAGTACCAAGCGGAAAAACAGATGAGCCGAGCTCTATATCTGGCCGAAAAACAGGCGCGGCACTTGCGCTTAAGTCGGTCGCTTTCACTCGTGCGTTGCGCGCAATAAATTGGGGAGTCGAACTGCGCTGGTTGCGGTTTCCCGTCCGGCTGCTTTCCTGAATACCAACAGGCACGTCCTGAACCGGCACGATTGCGGCGACATTCGGCGACCCGCTCGATGTTTCTACCGCCGGGCTGTTCTTATTGATTTGCGAAGCCTGGTCGCTTGCCGGCGCTGTGGGAACCGACGCCACCGGCGTGGATTCATTGCCTCGCGATCTCATATTCAAAACGACCACTGCCACTCCAAACAACAAAACCAGAGTCGCAAACGCTATCGAGCGCATGCCAAAACCATTTCCTGCGAACTCTCGACGTGCAGGCCTTGACGCCGCCAATCGCGCGCGCAGCTTGAAATCAAAATCGGCCGGCGCCTCGACACCCGCGAGGCTGGCCACCATTTCTTTGAGCTGCTGCTGCTCTTTGCCAAAGCTCGCACAGGCGCCGCAAGTTCTCAGATGGTCGCGTGCCGGAGCGGCCAAAATCTCGCCGCTGGCGGCTTCTTCGATCTCACGACGTACGTTGTTACAGCCAATTGTCTTCATGGTATTCCTCAGAAATAAGCTTTCATCTTCTCTCGCAAGAACCCTCGGGCGCGACTGATCCGTGATTTCACTGTGCCTTCGCTCGTTTGCAGTATGCCTGCGATCTCTTCATAACTACGGCCCTCAACATCGCGCAGGATTAGCGGCGCCCGATATTTTTCCGGAAGAGTGCTGATTGCTCGCGCGATAGCATTGCGGCGTTCAGTATCCACCAGTTCCTTGTCCTGCAGCGGTCGTTCGTCAGCCGGATTGAACTCCTGCGGTTCCGCTCCATCGCGCGACTGGAAAAATCCAGTGAGTGACACCAACTTGCGGCGCTTTCGCTTTCGCAATTCGCTGATCGCAAGATTGGTGGCGATGCGATAGATATAGGTTGAGAACGCATAGCTTGTCTGATAGCGATCAGCGGCACGATAAACCCTTACAAAAGTCTCCTGAGCCAGATCGACTGCGCCGTCGTAGTCGTTCGTCATGCGATAGATGTAGCTTGTGATTTGATTCCGGTAACGGCTCACAAGTTCAGCAAACGCATCCTCGTCGCCCACCCGCGTCGCTTCCAACAACGCGTGGTCACTGGTCGGGCTCGCGACCACCTCAGGCCGCAATGAAGCAGCAAAAGGGAGATTATCGATCGTGCTTACAGTGTCCATCAGGGCAGGTAGGCTCTTCCACGCGCTGACGAGCGTCCTCGAATTTTCGCTAAATTAGCTGCGTATCAGGCGGCCTTCGACCCGATTATACCCTGACCGACCACTGGCCGCAGTTCATACACGCATGACCGGCGGGTTGGTTCCGAAAGGATGAGCTTGAATGGAATAAAGAACTAACGGGTCAGGTGCGCTCGGCTTCGCCGCCTTCCGTGCGGAAAGGCTCTGCCTTTCCGATTAGCCGACTGTCTGCCGAGGCTATGCCTCCGGCAGAGGCATAGCCTCAACGATAAATAATACTTTCCGGAAAGGCACAGCCTTTCCGCACAGAATGCGGCAAAGCCGCGAGACTAGAATCCTGATAGCCAATGGTCGAATCGTTATTGGAATGTTTGGGCAAGCTTGAGAAGTCGAATCGGTCTACGCCTCGGGGCTCTTAAACACCGAATCGTCTATTTTGATTCCGTAGGTAACCGTCAGGATGCGCGTCTCAACGCTGTCCCTGCCGTTCTCAACCAGCACGGTTCGGTAAGGCACGAGGGTGCTTTGAGCGTAGCGATAATCGAAGAACTTGCGTTCGAACTTAATCGGCGGGCCGCCGGGTGCTGGCTCCTCATACTCAAGCCAGAGAATGCGAAGAGTTTTTGAACTGATGTAATACCGAGTGGTCTGCTTGTCCTTATCGACCAGGTCAACGACGTAGAGGTCAATTCCCTTTTGCTTATCTTTACGGACCAGCGTGACCGTGGCGCCGCTCTCTTTGTACCGCAGGAAGGTATCAATACCGTGATGCTGTTGTGAAAGGAAGGTGTTGGCCGCATCCTGACGCGGAGTAAACGCCGCGCCATTAATGATTCCCCACAGCCGTCCATCGCCATAGATTAAGGAGTACTCAAGGGTCGGTGCTTTTTGATCCAGGCGGATCTTGTCTTTTTCCATGCTCTCGCCGCGCACAAAACGGCGCTCATACGACGCTTCTTCGTTTTTGCCATCGGCGCCGTAACGCACGATACGTCCGCGCTCAATTCCGTTCCGGCGTATCTGCGACAAAATGCCTCTTGAGCCGTAAACGAATATGACCGACTCGGCTATCTGTTCGCCGGTTGGAGTCTTTGGCTGATCGGCGGCTACTGCACTGGGGCAAATTGTTCCCAGTAGGAACGCACAACAAAGTACAAACGTGACGACTAAACGATGCAAATTAATCTCCAGAAAACCGCGGTGCGACCGGACACACACGAAAGATGGTTGAAGCAAGCGGCCGGATTGTACCACAGGCGCAGTTGTAAAACCGGCGGGGGAAAGCCATTGAATTGATGCAACTTGAGCGTCGTCGGGATGCCCTGATTTGGTAAATACAAGCACGCCAGGCGCTGGTTGACTAAGACAAAAGTCGCCCAGCCTTTCACCGCTAAGCCCATACTTTCCGCAATTGACAAGGCTTCCGCTTAAATCGTAGTCTCCATGGTTTTCCACAACACAGTAAATATGCGGTACGAGATTAACGGCGATTCAGTGTGACCGGAAAACAAGCAACTACGCAGGACGGAGTGACTTATGAAGAAGGTTGGTATTTTAGTTGGGCGCGAGAAGACATTCCCGGAAGCCCTTATCAAGAACATAAACGAGCGCGGCAACGGCGACGTTGTTGCCGATTACATCAAGCTGGGTGGAATCAAACATGATGCACCGCCGGCGTACGATCTGGTCATCGATCGCATTTCGCATGAGGTACCGTTTTACCGCGCCACACTGAAACGAATGGCGCTCGAAGGTACGATCATTGTCAACAATCCCTTTTGGTGGTCCGCCGACGATAAGTTCTTTAATTACTCGCTGGCCACTAAGCTCGGCGTTGCGGTGCCACGAACCGTGCTGCTGCCGCAGAAGGACTACATCAAAGGAATTACCAGCGAGAGTTTGCGCAATCTCGAGTTCCCGCTCGACTGGCAGGCGATAATCGACTACGTGGGGCTGCCGGCTTTCCTCAAGCCTTTCGATGGCGGCGGCTGGAAAAATGTTTCGAAGGTCAACTCGCTTGAAGAGTTGTGGAGCGAATACGATCAAACCGGCACGCTCTGTATGACCTTGCAGGCGGCCGTGGACTTTGAGCAGTTCGTACGCTGCTACTGCGTGGGCCAGGAAGAGGTAATGATCATGGCTTACGATCCGCGCAAGCCTTACCTGTCGGGGGAACAATACATCCACAATCCGGACTATCTGTCACCGGAATTGGCCGCTCGCGTTAAGAAGGATGTTCAGACCCTTTGCACCGCGCTTGGCTATGACTTGAACACGGTTGAGTTTGCGATCAAGGACGGCATTCCCCACGCGATCGATTTTATGAACCCGGCGCCTGACGCTGAGCTGGCATCGGTCGGCGAGTTTTATCACAACTGGATTACGAATGCCGTAACCGACCTGGTGTTCAGGCGTTTGGGCGAACGGCGTGAGCGGCCGCGGTATCGCTGGGACGCGTTGTTGAATCCTGCACCCATCAAAACAGAGGCGGTGGCTTCCCAAGCGGAACAACAGGCGCGAACAATACAGCCAAATGCAGAGGCAAAGGCAGCGACGGCCACTGGTGAAGCGAGTGCCACCGACGAGGGAAAGCCAAAAGCGTCGCGCACCGGAACCAGAAAAGAAGGACGAAACTCAACGCGCTCAAGGACAAGTTAGGTGCCTACGAATTTCTGGTTGAAACCGATCAAGCGAATGTGCTCTGTACCGCGTAGCGGTACAAATACAAAAAAGGTAGAGCCAACCCGGCCCTACCTTTTTGTTTTCTGGTTCCTGGTTTTCCCTATTCAACCAGTCGTGGCGTGCTGCGCCGGCCGAGGAGCTTGATACCAAACAGGCTAAGTATCCACGCGCACAACGAAGAAGTCGCAAGCGACCAACAAATTCCTGCAAAGGACGAATCAAAATAAGCAGCAATCAACGCCACCAAAATGCTCGCATTGGTAACGCGTGCGGCAAGCCGTCTTACTCTCAACGAATGCTGTAACCAGTTTATGCGACGCAACTCCGAATTAAGATAATCGTCGTCGTCGTTGAGCTGCGCATAGTAATCTGCTTCGCGCCGCGCGTAGTCAACCAATGCTTTGTCCGAGGCTGCCATGCTCGCGTCGCGATACTGATTGATGACATGCGCAAGCTTTCCGTCGCGCAAAGCAAGATTCGCCAAACCAACACGCGCTTTAAAGTTTCGCGGCTCCATCGCTGATGCCTTTTGCAAGTTGCGGCGCGCGGCATTCAGTTCTCCCCATTCGAGGAAAATTTCTCCAATCGAAGTTAACAATCCGGGCTGAGAAGCGGCGCGCTGGGCGGCGAGTCGCAAAGCGGCACGCGAACGCTGCAGCAGTTTCGCATCGCCGGCACTACTCGCCTGTGAACGCAATAAGCGAGAAAACTCGAATAACAGACGGCCATCATTCGGCAGCGCAGTTAGCGCGCGCCGAAAAGCTTCGCGCGCTTCTGTCAACCTGCCGGCAACTCGCAGCTTATTGCCGAGTTCTCCTAGAAGCCGTGCCCGAGCGGGTTCCACCGCCGGCTCGCAGTTCTTGTCAGCAACCCCCGAGATGGCGGACCGCTTACCGCCACCAAGTTTAAAATCCGGAGTTGCATTTTCAAGCACGTCCGAAGACGCGAGCTGCAGTTGATTCACCTCAGCATCAAGTTCTTTCGGATCGCACAGGTAGTCGCGCAGCTCTATCGTCCTCAAGTCCATCTTGTCGTCGAGAATCAACGGGAATAGTTGGCGCACCATGTTGCGATAGCTTTTGCCACCGGATGCGAAAGTAAACTCAGCCTTCCTGCCGATAATCTGCGTACGATACCGATACCGGACCTTGCCGCCCTTCTTGAGCGTGCGCACCGCCTGTGTCTCGACCCTTTCAAACTGTTCCAGTCGCAGTTTCTTTGGCCCAACGCCAAGCAGCCGCAGCAAAGCCGGCGCAAATCCGCGCCGCGACAAAGTAGTGCCGTCGAATTCGATGCGGTCGCGCCAGGCCACTAAAGGAATTACCAACCACGCCAAGCCAACTGCGACCAGCGCGAATACGTCCTGCTCTGATCGCAGCAAGAGAGCTGAACCAAAGGTCAACACACTCGCAGCGGCGAGATAGGAACCGGGAGACACGCGCACGCTTGCCAGGCACGAGCGTTCGCGAGGCTGCTCGCGGTGGTTCGCGACTTCAGCCAAACTGTTAAGAGCTTTAATTTGATCGGCGTCGTTCATCTCACGGTCTCAAGCGTGACGTCACATTCAACCGGCACCTCTAACGAAAATGTTCCAGTGCTACCGGGCTCAGTGTAACGCAAGTCGGCAAACTGAACGAGCGTTTGAGTAGTACAATTCGGATCAGCTACCTGCAAGACCGGAAACCTTGCGAAACCCAGAAACACTTTCGCGCGATAGTCTCCTTCGGCCTTAGCCACAAGCGGAGACGAAAATGCGTTAGGCTTCTGATAACGCACAAGGCGCGCCGGTTGCGGTGCACCCGTCAACCCCAACTCAAAGCGATATGCTGATGCTTCCGTTTCCACTACGCATATCCAGCGAAGCGGATTGGCAAGCGTTGGCATCGCCGCCAGCGCTACCGGATGCTCGTTCGTTGATTTAGTAAGTTCCGTCGCTACTGCCGAAAGCCGTTGCAGCGCGAACGCATGAACCGCAATCAAACCCGCCACGTACGCAACTATCATCAAGAGCGCAACCCGCGGTATCTTTGCGCCCCAGCGCTGACCCACCTCTCGTGTATATAGAACTACAAGACCAACCAACGCGCCGATCCAGATAATGCGGAGCGGCAAGGCGTTCGCAAGTCCACCGCGACCGACAGGTCCAAAGAAAACCAAGAGGGTGGGAATTGCAGTGATTCCGATCCAGGCCGCACGCTGAATTCTGGTTCGCGACGCTACAAGAAAAGCAGCGCCACCGAGCACCAACCAGAAAACCGGATCCATGATGAAAACCGAGTCGCCATAGAACCAGCGCGAATTCCATGGCAATAAAAGGCGCACGCCATAATTATTGGTCCAGTCCAATAACGGATGCGTGGCAGTCACCAGAATCGAAGCAACCATTAGCCCGGCCAGCCTTGTAGTTGGGCGGCGTTGCCGCAAGCGCGCAATCAACCAGGCAACGCCATGGAAGACAAGCGGCAAAGCGATAGCCAGCACAAGCGTTCCAATTATCGAATGAGTTAAGCCACGATGATTTTGGAGGTAGGCCCAACGTCCGCCGGCGAGCGTAACGATATCGGCGTCCGGCGAGTTAGCTGCGAGTACACAGAGCGCGGTGGCGCCTGGTGAAAGTTTTTCCAGACCTGCTTTTGCGGCAGCGAGACCAACCAGGGAATGAGTCAGGTTGTCCATTCGCTGCCAGGATTAAGTTGGGGCTCTTAAGATTATGAAGTTGACCCAAATTAATTGCACCGTGGGTCGACGAATACAGAACCCGGACGCCTCGCGGTAGCGACCGGATCAGACTCTCAATCGCGCGATATCAATCCTGCGTTGCCCGAATGGTCTTTGTGCAGAGCCCCGAGCGAGAAAACTTAGAACGGAAGATCCGAAGCAGGTGCCTCAGGAGTTAGTTTGGCGTAACGATCAGGATCCAGCTTTTCCAGCTTTTGGCTCGCCTCGCGGGCGGCTGCCGACTGCGGCAATGGCAGTCCATCGCTGTCTTTCGCGGTCCGCGACGGCTCGACGATATTGAACAGCAGATCTGCTGCTTCTTTTTTCTTACCCTGCTTTTCGTAAACTCCCGCGAGACTCAAGTTCGCCGTTTCAGGAGTGATCACCGAACTGTTTTTTTGCACGATTTGCAGGTAGAGCTGCGCGGCTTCGTCATATTTTGCGTCCGCCTCTTTTGCCTGGGCCAAAGCGAAGGTCGACAGAATCGAGACTTCCGGGACGTCGCTCCTGGTCATCTCTGTCAGTTCGACCAATCCCTTTTCGCGATCGCTGTACAACAAGTTTGCAGCGATGAAATAGCGGGCTTCGGACCGATAAGGCTCACCATACTTGGCAGCGACTTTCTGAAACTCTTCAATCGCATTTTGCGCGCGCTCTTGTTCGCTACTGAATGTCGGGCCGCTGGGCGGCACGGGCGAGGGATTCAACGGGTTTGCAATCGGCGAACTGGCAATGGCGATGGCCCGGCCCAGCGCGCGTTGCGCTTCGTCTGTCTTGCGGTGACGCCAGTTCAACCAAAAACCAATCAATACCGCCAACACAATGGCGCCGACTATTCCATAAAGGAGCGCCTGGCCTCGGCCTTCGAGCTTGTCGGTAACCCGGTCAAAAATTCTTCCCGCAGTATCGCGAAATTTATCGTGCTGCAATTCCCGCGCGCGTTTTTTGTTGTACTTTGCCACTTATTTCTCTCTCGCAAGTTCTGATAGTGAACTGCGTTCTTTGGGGTGTATGATTCGAGAAACAGTAACTCTAGTTGGTGGTCAGAAAACTTGTCAAGCAGGGTGCTTGTATAGTATTCCAAGCGCGAAAAACAAAAATTGCATCCAATTAGAGACGATGGGATCGGAAACGGGAACAAACTGCGGCGAGCGGTGTCTAACGGCTCGACTGTCCGAAAAGGGGCAGGAAACCAGCTCCTCCGATTCCGGCCCGAGGGGTAACAGGTGAGCTACGGAGAGCCAATAGCCCTCGGCGGGCAAATGGAGATGGAGCAGGTTGCGATCGCGGCCCCGGTCGGCTTGCGTCCGGCCAATGCCGAGTTCATTGAAAGACTAAGGCGGGGGGAAGCAGCTGCATTCGAAGAGCTGGTGGCTGAACGCTCGGGCGAGATTTACGGTCTGCTGTTTCGGCTGACTGAAAATGGCGAGGAAGCGCGCGACCTGACGCAGGAGACTTTTCTGCGGGCTTTTCAGAACATCGACCGTTTTCGCGGCGACTCGGATGTTCGCACCTGGATTTACCGGATCGCCATCAACCAGGCGCGCAACCGGTTTCGCTGGTGGCGCCGGCGGCGGCGCGAGTCCACGGTTTCGTTGGACCAGCAGCTGGGTGAATCAGGGCAAAGCATCGGCGGCACACTCGCTGAGCCATCAGAGAATCCCGAGCAGCAGACACTTGCGCGCGAACGGGAATTGGCCTTGCGAGCGGCGCTGCAGCGTTTGGGCCAGGCTTATCGCGAAACAGTAATCCTCCGGGACATCGAAGGATTTACTTACGAAGAAATTGCCGAGACGCTCGACATCAATGTCGGAACAGTAAAGTCGAGATTAGCGCGCGGCCGCCAGGAGTTGAGAAAGAGGTTGGAAGGCGCATTGTGATTGCCGATTGCCGGTTGAAGAAACCGACACGAGGGTTCTTAAAATCGGCAATTGGAAATTGAAAATCGGAAATGCTTTGGATGGTCGACCCGCCCCGGTTCACAAAAACTCGGTGCCAAATGGGTCGAAGTGAGAAAGCGGTCTGAGGAAAAAGAAGTTTACGATAAAGCGAATTTGAAACGTGGCCAGCAACACCCGTTACAGCATCGCCCAAGTCGGAATTGCTTGACTCCACAGAAAACGCCCAAGTTGCTTCTTTATATGCAACAGCCGGGGCCGGCCGGCCATCCAGCACATTGATGAGTGCCGAATGCCAATTGCAAATTGAAAGACAGGCAGCGTCAGGTTTTTAAATCGGCAATCGAAAACCGGAAGTAACAATATGAGTTGTCAGGAAACAAAACGATCACTGTCGCAGTACCTGGACGATGAATTGTCCGCGGCGCAGCGCGCACTGGTCGAGGCTCATCTTGACTCCTGTCCCGTTTGCCGCGCGGAGTTGTTTGAGCTGCGAACGATGCGGAGCAGCCTGCGCCAAATGACGCGGCCGGTGGCTCCGTCTTCTCTTGTACCGGCCATCAACGATGCGCTGATGATTGAAGCTGCAGCGCGTCGACAGGCTCCTGCGCCGGGTTTTCTTGAACAGGTTATTAACTGGGTTGAGCCGCGCCTGATGCCCTATAGCGTCGGGTCGTTGGCGTCAGTGCTTCTTTTCACCGCCATGCTTCTTGGCCTGCGTCCACATTTCATCGCTTTGCAAGAGGCAGCACGACAAAACGATTCCGTACTGGTTGTTGAAACCCATCGCTTTTACGATTTGACCCGGCCGGTGACGCCCGAAGACTTCTCCGCGCGTCGCGCGCCATTTGCTGAACAATCGCCTAGTCTCAATCCCGGCGGCGCCCTTGCCACGTTAACTGGAAACTACGCCCAACCCCGGCTCGGCGAATCTCAGGAAGGCGATGACATGATTGTGGTGGCGGACGTCTTCAGCAATGGCGCCGCCTCTTTAGCGGACGTCGTGCAAGCGCCACGCGATCGACAAATGCTCGCTGACTTTGAAGTTGCGTTGCGACAAAGCACCGCTTTTGTTCCTGCCTCACTGGATCGCCGCCCCGACACAATGCGCGTCGTGTTCACCGTGCAAAAGGTTGATGTGCGCGATCGAAGTTTCTGAGTTCGTATCAATTAAAGCTTACGAATGGCAGGACGCCTGGGCACTTTTCGCCCCAGAGGGGCGAGATGTTTATAGCCAAGGCGTTCAATTAATCTGCCTGCGCTCTGTAAGAACGCAACCGCGTATCGATTGCCACAACGGTGCTTCGTTTCGCTCCTGTCGGGGCGAGGATGTTAGGTAATGCGGTGGTTGCTATAAACATCTCGCTCCCCTGGAGCGAAACCAAGCGCTCCTTTACCCTACTGGTGGTACTTACCTCACTCCTCTCAGCCAATCGCTTTTCATTCAGCTAACGAATGAAGCAGTACACTAGTTTTCACCTGCTTGACGCACCGCACTGCGCGTGTTAGTTTGCCGATTCATCCTGATTAATTAGTATTTCCAATGAATCAGACTGATCGCGAAAGTCTGACGCCCGCAACATGACTGCTGTCGCCGAGATCAAACGCACGCCGCTAAACGCGGTCCATCGCAACCTGGGTGGACGCATGGTCGATTTTGGTGGCTGGGACATGCCGGTGCAGTATCCCGCCGGTACGGTCGAGGAACACCTGCGCACGCGACGCGCGGCCGGCTTGTTCGACGTTTCTCACATGGGCGAGATCGATGTGCGCGGCGCTGATGCGATCCCCTTCGTCAACCGCATAACTTCGAATGACGTTACAAAGTTGATTGATGGCCAGGCGCAATATTCGGCTCTGACAACTCCTGAAGGCACCGTGATTGACGATCTGCTGGTTTACCGCTTTTCTGCGGACCACTTGCTGCTTGTTGTTAACGCCGGCACAACTGAAAAAGACTGGGCCTGGATCAAATCGCATCACCAAGACGAAGCAGTCGAACTAAAGAACGTCAGCGCGGATTATTGCCAGCTTGCGATTCAGGGTCCTAACGCCCTCGAGATTCTTCAACCACTGACGGATCTGCCTCTATCAGAAATGAAGTACTACCATTTTGCCGAGGGTAAGGTTGATGGCGTCGACGCTATCGTCTCGCGCACCGGCTACACCGGCGAGGACGGTTTCGAAGTCTACGCTGCGTCAGACATGGCCGAGCGCCTGTGGCAGAAACTTTTAGACGCAGGCAGGTATGGCTCGGATGATGGCGTGCTCCCCTGCGGACTGGCTGCGCGAAACACGTTACGGCTGGAAGCCGGCATGGCACTGTATGGCCACGAGATTGATGAGACGACAACGTTGCTCGAAGCAAACCTGGGTTGGATTTGTAAGTTGAACAAAGGTGACTTCGTCGGCCGCGACGCGCTGGCAAAGCAAAAAGAAGCAGGCGTGCGCCGCCGCTTGGTTGGTTTCGAAGTTAAGGAAAGAGGTATTGCGCGCGACGAACATGAAGTGCTGATCAACGGCGAACGCGTGGGCAAAGTGACTTCTGGCAGTCCGGCGCCATTTCTTAAAAAAAATATCGGCATGGCTTATGTGCCCACCGAATTCGCAAACGAAGGCCAGCCAATTCAGATCGACGTTCGGGGCAAGTTGGTGGGCGCCGAGATCGTTAAGACTCCTTTTTACAAACGCCAGAAACAGTAGCCAGTAGCCAGTAGTCAGTTTCCGGTTATCCGTTCCCGCGAACTTGAAACTTGAAACTTGAAACTTAGTTGCGGAGGAACCATGGCGAACATTCCCGAAGACCTACACTACAGCAAGGACCACGAGTGGGTTCGCGTTGATGGCAACATTGCGATTGTCGGCATCACCGACTACGCGCAGGACTCATTGGGTGATGTTGTTTATGTCGAGCTGCCTAAAGCCGGCGAAAAGTTCGCCGCCAATGAATCGTTTGGCTCAGTTGAATCCGTGAAGGCCGTTTCTGAAGTCTTCTCGCCCGTTTCCGGCGACATCGCCGAAGCCAATGACTCGCTTACTGATGAACCCGAAAAGGTTAACACTGACCCGTATGGCGACGGTTGGATGATACGCGTGAAGATGTCGGCGCCGGGCGAAGTTGATAGCCTGCTCACGGCCGCCGAATATGAAGATTTTACGAAAGGTGACACGGAGTAAAATTGCGTTACATACCGAACTCGCCTGAAGAGCGGGCTGAAATGCTGCAACACGTCGGCCTCGACTCGGCTGACGACCTATTCGACTCCATCCCCAAAGATTTACGCGTGACGCGAAATCTGAATACACCGGCAGCGCTTTCAGAGATCGAATTGCTGGCTGGATTTGACAGGCTTGCTGAACAGAACCGCGCCGCAAAACGCACGAGTTTTCTTGGCGCCGGCGCTTATCAACATTACATTCCTACCGTAGTCGATCACGTCATTTCTCGTTCGGAGTTTTTTACCGCCTACACGCCCTATCAGCCGGAAATTTCGCAGGGAACGCTTCAGGCAATCTTCGAATTCCAAACCCTCGTTTGCCAACTA